>JAAESG010000501.1 GCA_024229615.1 Gammaproteobacteria bacterium
CATTTTTCAATCACTTGCGTGATCGAAAAATGGCGGCACATCCCTGTGCCGCAGGATCTCTGCATTTTGCAGAGATTCCCTAGCTAACACCATTAAAATAGCTGTCTGGTTCGAGCGGTGAGAGATATAAGGGCCAGGCTGAGCATCTAAAAACCAACCCTGCCAACAATGGCGACTGCAAACGCATAGAGGCTGCAAGACATACTTGCCACTAGCGATGCAAACGGAAACAAGGCGGTTTTGCATGGCATCGAGACGGCTAGATATATTGTTACAGTATTGATTGCAGGGCATTGACGAGTGCCTCGCATTCGGTCTCGGTGCCGATAGTGATGCGCAGGCAGTTGTCGATGCGTTTCTTTTTGAAGTAACGCACGAGGATTCCGGCCGCCTTTAATTCCCGGTAGAGCATTTCGGCGTTACGCTCGGGATGCCGCGTGAAGACAAAATTACTGCTCGATGGAAAAACCTCAAAACCGAGTTGGCGCAAATCCGTGCTTAACGCTTCCCGGCTCTCAATGACCTGCCGTCGGCATTGCTGGAAGTAATCTTCGTCTGCGATTGACGCTAGCGCAATGGCACTGGTGAGACTATTGATGGGATAAGAATTAAAAGAGTTTTTAACACGTTGCAGTGCTTCGATCAGCGGCTCTTGAGCGAAGGCGCAGCCGAGTCTGAGCCCGGCGAGACTGCGCGATTTGGAAAAGGTCTGAACGACCAGCAGATTGGGGAATTCGGCGATCAGCTGGCACGCGGTTTCCGCGCCATAGTCGACATATGCTTCGTCGATAATGACCACAGATTCGGGATTGTCCGCGAGTAACTCCCGGATCGCGCCGATGCTGAGAGCAATGCCGGTGGGCGCATTCGGGTTAGGAATAATGATGCCGCCATTGGTTGAGGCGTAATCCAGCAGGTTGATGCAAAAATCCTCGCCGAGGGCAGGTAGTCGATAATCGATTTCATAAAGCTTGCAATAAACCGGGTAAAAACTGTAACTGATATCGGGAAACAGAATCGGATCGTCCTGTCTGAAAAAAGCCTGGAAAGCGTGTGCGAGCACTTCGTCTGAACCGTTGCCGACAAATACCTGGGGGTTATCCAGGTTATGATACGAGGCCAGCGCGGCAATCAATTCGGCGCTTTCCGGGTCGGGGTAGCGACGCAGTTGAGCAATTTCGAAATCCCGTATCACGTTGGAAACTGCGAGTGACGGCGGGTAGGGGTTTTCATTGGTATTGAGCTTGATGTATTGCTGATCCTGCGGTTGTTCGCCCGGGGTGTAAGGGTCGAGCCTGTCGAGTTGTTTGCTCCAGTATCTGTTCATAGCTTAAGTCTACGCAGTCAGCAGGCGTCCACCATCGACGCGAATAATTTCACCGGTGATGTAATCACTGACGGCCAGGAATAGTACCGTATCGGCGATTGCCTGCGGAGTGCCGCAACGTTTTAACGGCACTTTCTGCAGGATCACCTGCTGTTGGTCTGCAGAGTTTTCGGCGTCGCCGTCCGGCCACAGAATCGCACCCGGGGCGATACCGTTGACGCGCACCTCAGGCGCGAGTTCCAGTGCCAGCGATTTCACCAGCATCTGGTTAGCGGCCTTGGCGCTGCAGTAAACGCTGTGATGCTTTAGCGGTAAAAAGGCGTAAATATCGACCATGCTGATGATGCAGCCCGAGTTTTTCCGCAGTCCCGGATAGCAGGCCTGAGACAGGAACAGGGGTGCCTTGTAATTGCTGTCGATCAAATCCTCCCAGGCTTGCAGATCTATTTCACCGAAGCTTGTCGGATAAAAACTGGAGGCGTTGTTAACCAGTATATCGAGGCCTCCGTAAGCACTGGCAGCGCTTGTGGCGAGTGCTTCCAGTTCATCCATGGAACCCAGATCGGCTTTAATGGCTAGTGTTGAATTTGCGCGCAACCCGTTGAGATCATCCACCAGTGCCCGTGCCACTTTTACCGAATCGCGGTAATGGATAATGAGATTTGCCCCATTTTGATGTAGAGTGCGGGCGATCTGCGCACCCAGACGATTGGCCGCGCCGGTTACCAGCACGGATTTGTCAGCTAACAACATCAGATAAGCGAAAACCAAAAGTGTCATCATATCATTCTCGGAAGCATACGCTAGCCCGATGCACTGAAACACGGAGTATCGATGGATTTCCGCTGTGACAGTGACTCACAGGGACAGGAGTTACCCGCGCCTGATGCTGCGGCCATCGCTCACAGTTCGAGGCTGATCGAAACTATTGTCGCCCGTATCGAACAGCGGGGTGGTGTCATCGGGTTTGATGAGTACATGCGCATGGCGCTATACCAGCCCGGGCTTGGATATTACTCAGGCCCGGCGCCGAAGTTTGGCAGCCAAGGTGATTTCATAACCGCACCTGAAATTTCGCCATTGTTTGGTTATTGCCTGGCGCAACAGGCAACGGCGTTATTCGACCAGGGATGCGCCAGATCGATTCTCGAATTTGGCGCCGGCAGTGGCAAATTATGTGCGCATGTCCTGAGTCATCTGTCGATGCTAGAGCGTTATTTTATCCTCGATTTGAGTGCCGAATTAATGCAGCGCCAGCGAGATTATCTGCAATCCCGATTATCTGCGGAACTGTTTCACAAAATCGAGTGGCTGGACAGTTTACCGGAGGATTTTGATGGTATCGTAATCGCCAACGAGGTACTCGATGCGATGCCGGTACAGTTGCTAAGGAAGCAGGTTGAGTGGTTTGAGCTTGGGGTTGGTTTCGATGGAGAAGGATTCCATTGGCAGGAATTTGATCCAGGTGATTCAGCCCGAGATGCGATTCGATCGATTGAGGAACGTTTGGGAGAGTTGCCGAATAACTATTGTAGTGAGTTGAACTTGAACTATGCACCCTGGTTAAGGGCACTGGCGCAAAGTTGTCAGCGTGTCGTGATACTGATTATCGACTATGGTTATGAACAGCATGATTATTATCATCCCTCACGCAGTCAGGGGACTTTGACCTGTCACTATCAGCACCGCGTGCATAGCGATCCGTTAATCTACCCCGGGTTGCAGGATATTACTGCGTTTGTGGATTTCGATGCCTGTGCTGATGCCGCCGAAGCGAATGGTTTTGAGTTGACCGGGATGGTGACTCAGGCGCAGTTTTTATTCGCGAATGGATTGCTTGAGGAAGCTCAGCGCCGCGCAGCGGAAGGTGACAGCATCGCACAGCTGGCAATATCGCAACAGGTAAGAATGCTGAGCCTGCCTCAGGAAATGGGAGAAAAGTTCAAGGTGCTGGCATTGCAGAAAAACATCGAGCTGGAAATGCCGGCGCTGCGGCGCGAGGGCAGTCATGGATAATCTGCAGATTATTATTCTGGCGATTGTGCAGGGACTGACCGAGTTTTTGCCGATTTCAAGCTCAGCCCACCTGGTATTATTGCCTCAGCTTCTGAACTGGTCAGACCAGGGTTTGGTATTCGATGCTGCCGTGCATATAGGATCGTTGCTGGCGGTGCTGTTTTACTTCCGTATCGAAGTGAAGCGGATGTTGATATCCTGGACTCGCTCACTCACCGGGGGGGAGGCCGATCGAGATAGCCTGCTTGCCTGGTGGGTGATCATAGGCACCTTGCCCGCGGTTGTATTTGGATTCCTGCTGCAGGACTCGATCGAGGAACATCTGCGTACACCCTGGGTTCTGGCGCTGGCATCGATCCTGTTCGGTTTGCTGCTATGGTATGCCGATGCCAGTGCTCGTCGCAACCGTGATGAGTTCCAGTTAAAACTAAAAGATGTTTTCCTGATTGGCTGGTTCCAGGTGCTCGCGTTGATTCCGGGTGTCTCGCGTTCCGGCATCACCATTACGCTGGCCCTGTTTCTCGGGCTTACGCGTAAGGCGGCTGCTCGTTTTTCATTTCTGTTGGCGATGCCGGTCATACTGGCGAGTGGGGTATTGCAGACCTCCCGTATGTTCACCGGGGTGAATCCGATCAGCTGGTTCGACCTGTTGCAGGGGGTGTTGATTTCGGCCTTCAGTGCCGGGCTCTGTATCCACTATTTTCTGCGCTTAATCGAGCGCGTTGGCATGTTACCGTTTGTTATTTACCGGGTACTGCTCGGAGTTGCGATTCTGCTACTGCTGAGATAATCGCTGGTGAATCAATCTACAGCCAACGCTCCGCCGACGCGATCCCAACTCAGGTTGATCAAGCTCTGGTATTTTGCCGGTGGATTAATGTTGCTGGCGGTGATGCTTCTGTCGTTGTTGCCGGTAGTTGACGTCGGCGTTAACGACAAACTATCGCACCTGCTGGCCTATTTTGTTCTGGCTGGCTGGTTCGGCCTTTTGGTGGCCGGTCTTGCAGGTCTGGGCTGGACAGTCGCCGGCCTGTTTATTTATGGCTTGCTAATCGAGTTGCTACAGAGTACGACAGGTTATCGCTACGCGGAGTGGGGCGACGTTCTGGCCAATAGTATTGGAATCGTGACAGGCCTCCTGCTTTATTTTTCACCCTTGACGCGAGTGCTGCGGTTCGTCGATAGCAGGCTTGCCAGGGTCCTGTCGTGCTAGCATTATCTCCTGTTTGATCAAGCGCAATCGGGCCTCGTTAATCGCCCTGCCCATGGCTTTGCCGGTCAGACCCTGACGCTGTAAGTCAGTAATATCTAGCCCGCGCAACTTGTCGGCAAGTTGTGACAGAAACTGTGCCTGTGGATAGGGATCGTCTTCGTGTCCCTTGCGACCGCGAACATCGGCGCGACAGGCGTTGAGCATTTGTTGAAATCGCGCGGGTTTGCGTAAGCTATCGCAACGGACTAGCAACTTCAACAGGGTCGAGGCTTTGAGTTCCATGGCTCGATGGGCCTGCAGATGGAACTCGGTCGTGATCAAGGCCAACTCACTGTGTGCTTTTGGAACACGCCAACGCTGGCAAAAATTCCTCACTGGCTTCTTGCCACGAGTCTCGTGACCGTGGTGTCCTGGCAGGACTGCGGTCGGAGTGTTCGCCTTGCCCAGATCGTGCATCAGCACGGCAAAGCGTGTCTCATTGTCATGCCCGAGTCTGGCGCTTTCCTGCAGCGCCATCATGACATGGATTCCGGTATCGATCTCCGGATGATAGGTCGTGTTTTGCGGAACTCCGAAGAGTGCGTCGATCTCGGGAAACAGTTTTGACAGGACATCACATTCGCGCAGGCAGGTAAAGAAAATGTCAGGGTCGTTTTCATCGAGCGCGCGCGACAACTCCGACCATACCCGCTCGGCGACCAGCGTTTCAAGCTCGCCTGACTGCCCTATCTGATGGATCAACTCACGCGTTTCCGTTGCGATCGTGAATCCCAGTTTATGAAATCGGGCGGCAAAGCGGGCGACGCGCAATACTCGTACCGGATCTTCGACAAACGCCCCCGAAACGTGGCGCAGGCAGCGTGCCGCGATATCCCGGCGTCCGCCGTAAGGATCGATTACATCACCCTGCTCGTCTTCGGCAATAGCGTTGATCGTCAGATCGCGCCGCAACAAATCCTGCTCGATCGTGGTAGCCGGGTCGGCACTTACCTCGAATCCCCTGTAACCGGGGCCGATCTTGCGTTCGCTGCGCGCGAGTGCGTATTCCTGTTTACTATCGGGGTGCAGGAAAACCGGAAAGTCCTTACCGATAGATTTATAGCCGGCGGCAAGCATTTGTTCACTGGTCGCACCCGTGACAACCCAGTCGGTATCGTTAATCGGTATTCCGAGCAGGCGATCGCGTACACAACCGCCGACACGGTATAGCTTCACGAATGGCCCTCGGGATTCTCGTGGAAGGGGTAGTCTTTGCGAAAGTTGTCGTAGTCGCGTTTGTTGCCGAACATGACTGACAAACCCTTGACGTACTGACGCAGGCTGGTCTGGCAAAGATCGCCATCCGGGCAGGTACTATCCGTCTGCAACGAGCGGTAATTGTCCATGGTAAATAGCTTGCCCGGTAAATTTTGCAGAATAACTGCCTGCAGGCGTGACAGGCCTTTGCCCAGTGGCATTACTCGTACGGGCAGCTGCAGCGATTCGATGATCAGTTCCAGGATTTGTTGCAGTGTAAATATTTCCGGTCCGCAAATGGTATAGCGCCTGGAAAAACTCTCGCGATCGTCAATTACGCTGACAATTCTGTCGACCAGGTCGCCGACATAAACCGGCGCCAGCTTGCTATCGGCACAGGCGAGTGGAAAGTAGCCAAATATCAGTTTCAGGATGCCGGCAAAGCGGTTAATGAAGTCATCTTCCATACCAAATACAACCGATGGCTGAAAGCTGGTCACCTGCAGACCACGCTGGCCGAAGGTATGCAGCAGGTTCTCGGCTTCACCCTTAGAACGCAGGTAGAGACTACTGCCTGTCGCCTGGTCGGCGCCCAGCGCGCTGATATGCAATAGCCTTTGAATCCCGACCTCACTGCAGGTTTCGACCACGGTTTTGATAAAATCAACATGGTATCGACGAAAATCACCCTTGCGTCTCTCGTGTAAAATACCCACCAGGTTGATCACGGCGTGTTGACCGGTGCAGAGTTGTTTCAAATTAGCGGGGTCGATGATGTTGGCTTCCAGCAGGCGGATATTGGGGTGCACCAGCAGGGAACGGTTGCGGTGAGGGCGACGACTTGGGATGCTAACCAGCCAGCCCTGGTTTGCGAGTGCATAGGCCAGTTGCTTGCCGATAAAGCCGCTGCCGCCGAGAAGTAATATATTTCGTTGCTTGCTCATACTGCCTTTTTGCTGCGTTGATGATGTTGTCGAGGCGATCCTTTCTGATGTCGAGACCGATTTTGCTGCCTGCCGCCACCGGGTTTGCCACCAGGCCTCGGTTTGACCCGGTTGCCTTTCATCTTAACCGGCCGCTTTGGTTCGATCAGCAAATCGTTACTAATCGACATGGTCGGGATCGACTTACGCGTATAGGTTTCTATATCGATCAGGTTCATTGCGTAATCTTCGCAGGCGAAACTGATCGCAGCCCCCGATTTGCCCGCCCGCGCGGTGCGGCCGATGCGGTGCACATAGTCTTCACCCAGTTCCGGTAAATCATAGTTGAAAACATGAGTTACATCCGGAATATGCAGTCCTCGCGAGGCAACATCGGTGGCTACCAGGATAGAGTACTCGCCGTCGTGGAATTTTTTCAACAGCGACTCGCGCTTGTTCTGATGAATATCGCCGGAAATGATCGCCGCCGACAGTCCGTTGCCCTCCAGGTATTCCCAGATACGGATGGTGGCGTGCTTGGTGTTGGCGAAGATGATGCTGCGTTGAGGTTGCAATTGTTTGATCAAGCCCAGCAGCAATGGGATTTTTTCGTGGTTGGCAGGGTGATAAATGCTTTGCTCGATACGTTCCACTGCGGGAGTATCGGCGTCGATTTTTATTAATTCCGGTTGATTCATGTGTTCGTAGGCAAGTTCCATAACTTTTTGCGCCATGGTTGCCGAAAACAGCATATTGATTCGTTTTTCAGGATCGGGTAGCCGCCGCAACATATAGCGCACATCGGCGATGAAGCCCATATCGAACATGCGATCGGCCTCATCCAAAATCATGACTTCGATCGATTTGAAATCGAAAAGTCGCTGTTTGAAGAAATCGATAAGGCGCCCAGGAGTACCGATGAGGATATCGACCGGCTGGTCGAATTGCCTTTTTTGTTGCTCGTAGGCCTTGCCACCGTAGCAAATCGCCAGATTCAGGGGCAGATCACGGAACAGCGCCACCGCGTCCTTGTGGATTTGTATCGCCAGTTCGCGGGTCGGCGCCAGAATTAGGGTACGTGGTTTACCGACTGCGGTGGCGGGTTTGTCCGAGTTCAGGATCTGCTCGGCGCAGGCAAGCAGGAATGCCAGGGTTTTCCCGGTTCCGGTCTGTGCCTGACCCGATACGTCCTTGCCCGCGAGCAATATTGGTAGAGATTGCGCTTGTATCGGGGTGCAGTAATTGAATTCAAGTCTGTTTAAAGCATCCAGTAATCTTTGATCCAGCTCCAGTGAGCTGAACTGCTGCTCGGTTAAGTGTTGTTGCCCCATGCTATAGCGATTTCTCTCAGGTTAAATGTCGAATCGGACTATGGTAGCAAATTGCATGCAAAGCTGCGCTGTCATTTGAAAACCGTGGCCTTATCCCCATATAGCGTCTGTCAGGTGGGGAACCTAAGGAGATTTACCATCGCCTTAGTATTATTGACAGTTAAATCTGATGGGACTAAATTGTCGGTCTAAACGAATAAGCCATGGGGCTGGAGATACGCGTGAGTGAAAAAATAGTTTATCTTTCTGACGAAAGTTTCGAATCTGATGTATTACAGTCGGCACATCCTGTGCTGGTTGATTACTGGGCAGAATGGTGTGGCCCCTGCAAGATGATTGCGCCTATCCTCGAAGAGATCGCTGACGAATATGATGGTCGTCTCACGGTAGCAAAGCTCAATATCGACGATAATGCCAACACTCCGCCAAAGTACGGTATTCGTGGCATTCCGACCCTGATGCTGTTTAAAGATGGTGCTGTCGAGGCGACCAAAGTGGGTGCGTTGTCCAAATCACAGCTAACCGCGTTTCTCGATAGCAACATCTAAACTTCTGTCAAAGCCATAAATCTGATCAAAAAAGGGTCGTTGTTTGAGGTAGACGACCCCGAATTACTGTGCTAACCTCTTTTTAATCGATGCCGTATCTCCGCGGCACACCTGAACAAAAAACCAAATTACATTCCTGAAAATACCTATAGGCTGTTCTTACGTCTTTATTCCCCAACCCTTCATTTAGGGCACCTTTAATATGAATCTTAACGAGCTGAAGCAACATTCCGTCCCCGATTTAATCGATACATTGAAATCTATGGGTGGTGACCACTCGGCGCGTATGCGTCGCCAGGACATCATTTTTAGCATTCTCAAATCCCAGGCCAAGAAAGGAGAGGATATTTTCAGTGAAGGGGTGCTCGAAATTTTACAGGATGGGTTTGGCTTTTTACGTTCCGCCGATAGTTCCTATCTGGCCGGTCCCGACGACATATACGTGTCACCGAGCCAGATCAGACGCTTTAACCTGCGTACCGGCGATACCATTAGCGGTAAGATCCGACCGCCCAAGGATAACGAACGTTATTTCGCCTTACTCAAGGTCGACGAAATCAATTTTGATGCGCCGGAAAACGTCAAGCACAAGGTATTATTCGAAAATCTGACGCCATTGCACCCCAACAGCCGCATGGTGCTCGAACGCGGCAATGGCAGTACCGAGGATATTACCGCGCGCATTATCGACATGGTGTCGCCCATCGGTAAAGGGCAGCGGGGCCTGGTGGTTTCACCTCCGAAAGCCGGTAAGACACTAATGCTGCAGAATATCGCGCAGAGTATTGCCAGCAACCATCCCGATTGTTACCTGATCGTGCTGCTCATCGACGAGCGTCCGGAAGAGGTTACCGAGATGGCACGCATGGTCAAGGGTGAAGTGGTTGCGTCAACTTTTGACGAACCCGCAAGCCGGCACGTCCAGGTTGCCGAAATGGTTATCGAAAAGGCAAAGCGTCTTGTTGAACATAAGCGCGATGTGGTTATCTTGCTGGACTCGATTACACGTCTGGCGCGCGCCTATAACACGACTATCCCGTCTTCCGGCAAGGTGCTCACCGGTGGTGTCGACGCGCATGCGCTGCATCGACCGAAGCGTTTCTTCGGTGCCGCGCGAAATATCGAAGAGGGTGGCAGCCTGACCATACTGGCAACCGCGCTGATTGAAACCGGTTCCAAGATGGACGAAGTCATCTACGAAGAGTTCAAAGGCACCGGTAACATGGAAATTCACCTGGATCGACGCATCGCAGAGAAACGCGTATTCCCGTCGATCAATATCAATCGCTCCGGTACGCGTCGCGAAGAGTTGTTAATGGACCAGGAAGAATTGCAGAAGATCTGGATACTGCGTAAATTCCTGCACTCGATGGATGAAATTGAAGCGATGGAATTCGTGCTGGGACGCATGCAAACCAGCAAGACCAACCTCGAATTCTTCGATCAGATGAAGAAGTAGGTGCCGTGTGGCCCAGGTTCAGTCGTTTGAACCCATTATTGGTCACCAGCCCCGAGTCCTCATTCTTGGCAGCATGCCGGGAACAGCTTCATTGCAAGCGGTCGAGTATTATGCGCATCCACGCAATGCCTTCTGGCCGATTATGGCCGCGCTATTCGGTATCGACGCCGAGGCGAGTTACCCAATTCGGGTACAGCAACTTTCACGCCACCCTTTAATTGTATGGGATATATTGCAAGCCTGTTACCGGCCCGGCAGCCTCGATTCAAATATCGATGTCGCGACTGCCGAGGCTAATGATTTCCAGGATTTGTTACAGCAATTCCCACATATCCGCGCGATCCTGTTTAATGGCGCGACCTCAGAAAAATATTTCTATAGGCTGGTTATTCCGAGTTTATCGGTATCGCCGAATCTGGAGCTACTGCGGATGCCATCCACGAGTCCTGCGAACGCCGGTATGAATTTCAAACAGAAGCGGGATGCCTGGCGGCGAATACTCGATTTTATCGATTAGGATTTAAGCAGCGATTTACGCACGTGAGCCATCGGTGCATTGTCGTTATAAACGACTCGCTCATTTTGCAGAGTGACTCCGAGTGATTTCCATAAGGCATCGAGATCAATCGGAAAGGGATCGCTTTTCATCTTTAAATACAACGGCATCAGCACGTCCACTCCGGTGGCGTGGTCTCCGGCCTCGAATACTTCCATCGCAGTCGTGCTGGCGTGCATTGAAAGGCCGGCATCCAGCACCCCACGCAGCGCGTCACGCAGGCTCAGTTTATTGTCGGTGAGTTTGCGGATCTCGATATCGGCGAGCATGCAGAAAATTGCCCCGCCCCAGTAGGTACGACCCCAGGTCGGGGTTAAATCCAGGCCGCGATCGCCTTTTTTTGGTAACCCCTGCGGCATGCGCATGATAAAGCCGTTCCAGACAAATTCTTCGGTTAGATGGCCGCGTTGAGCGCGCGCGATAGACTCGACATAGGTCGCCAGCCCCTCAAGCCACCAGCGGTGCGCATAGGGAACATCGGCCATAGCCAGATGCACCATTTCGTGGACCATGATCCAGTCTTTGCGCAGCATTTTCGGGCTGATATCTTCACCGACGACGACCCGCAGACGAGGGGAATCTCCGCCGAAGGCCTGCCCAAAATGTACCGCCGGTCCATCGGTAACCTGCATCTTTATGGCCACGCTGTTAACCGGGAAACGTCCATAGTAGTCATACACGGTTTGGGCCGAGTAAAGTACCCAGTCGAGGAGCATGTCTTTCTTGCCGAGCAAAACCGGGTCACGGATTTCGACGCTGATGCGGCTTCCATCCATGTCAAAAGCAAATGCGGTATCGCTGAGGATTTCGATTTCAGGATTGGCAGCGTATAGACTGCCGGAAAATACCAGCAGCAGGATGATCATGCGAATCATCGCGACTCCCCCTTTTATTGCTATTCAGTCTGAGACTGCCGACAGGCCCAAAGGTTCAGTCGTCAGGGAACTGTTCTATGTGTGTCGCATCCAGTCCTGCGTCATACCAGTCGGCACGATCACGCCAGAAAATATTATCCCTGGGCAGAATGCCCGGAGCTTCGTTCAGGGAACCAGCCGGGATAATCAGTTTGCCGCTTTTCAGGCTGGTATAAGGCACCAGCGACCCACAGTGGGTGCAAAAGCACTTCGATATGACCCCGGGCTTATCCGGCGTGTAACGCTTGATCAATTCCTCACCAGCGAGCCACTCGATGCGATCAGGGCTAGTAAAAATATTCGCCGCGTGAGCTGTGCCGGTGGAGTGTCGGCACTGGCTGCAATGGCAGAGATGGAATACGTCGAAAGGGCCGGTGACCTGATATTGGACCTGACCACAGAGGCAGGCGCCTTTTTTGGTTTCGCTCATTTCGGGGACCTCATTGTTGGCTCGCGATTAGTCTGTCAATTACATCCGGGAAATGGCGTTCGTGTACGTTGGCATAGGCGAATCGGATGAACCGTTCCTGATCCTGACCAAAATAGCTGCCCGGGAGGCTGATAATTTCCTGCTCCTGTATCAGCCGCTTCACCACGTCACGCGCCGGGGCGTCAAAAGGGTGCTCGATATAAGCGAAATAAGCCCCCGCGCTTACCAGGCGATAGCGTAATTCGGGATGATTGAAAGCCTCTCGGATGGCGATGGCGCGCTGCGCCAGCTCATCGGATTTTTCCAGCTTCCAGTCGTGCAGCTGCTGCAATCCGAAGAGCGCGGCTAGTTGTCCGGCGTGGGGCGCGCATATCGCGGTGCAGTCCTGAATTTTACTGAGTTGATCGAGCAAGGCCTGGCCCGCGGCGACGGCACCGGTGCGAAAACCGGTGAGACTGAATACCTTGGAAAAGCTGTAAAGATGAACCAGGGTATCGCGCCAGTCGGCACGCGCGAAAAGGCGATGCGGTAGCTGCTGGATATCGATGAAATCGCGATAGGTCTCATCGATGATCAGTGCGAGTTCATGCGCACGCGCCAGCTCGAAAAACTGTTCGATGCATTCGTGACTGTAAATGGCGCCGCTGGGATTGTTTGGAGTTACCAGCAAGATTGCGC
>JAAESG010000502.1 GCA_024229615.1 Gammaproteobacteria bacterium
CTGTCTGTATTTTGCGACCACTCCGAACATTGCTTGCAGTTACCGGCAACCAATGTTCGGAGGGTGCGCAGGCATAGTTGACACTATGTCGAGCGTTCTGACCGAGCCAAATACAGGCAGGGTGCGGCATAGCGTCGTCGCAGTAGAAGGGTGGTGAGAAATGCGGCCTGGATAAACATCGCCGGCCGTCACTCCGCTCGGGTGGTCGGTTTTACTGGTCCGGCCACGATCGGTCTGGTGTTCCAGCCCAACAAGATTCCAGTTAAAAAAACGCCGGCATATAGCCGGCGTTTTTAATACTTCAGGGGAACGACTAGCGACTGCCCAGATGACCGTTCAGATCGGCCAGAATCTGGTTTTTATCGACCTCGATACCCATCGCATTCATCGCATCGGCGAAACGACCCACGATATCATTCAAGGCGGGAACCGTTAGCTGGTTCAGAATTCCAATACGAATCTGTGCCGGCTCGGACAGGGTATTCCAGATTGCGAAACCATCTGCACGGCAACCTTGTACCAGCTCTTTTTCCTTACCCTCAAACGCATCAGGCAGGTCAAACACCACCAGGCTGGTCATGTTGGAAGTAACCTTGCAACCCATCGCCTCGATCGCAGTGCGCAGACCCGCTTCATAAAACGCGTAATCGGCCGATTTCTGCTCGCGTCCATGCAGCAACAACAGACGTAGCGCTTCGTGGAATGACGCAACCGCATAACCCGAATGCGTTCGATGATAGGCCGCAGTTTCAACATCCTGCCCATCGGTGATACACCAATGGCGCGCTTCAAGAATCGGATGATGTACATAGGTGTAGCATCCGCGCTGTTTGAGCAAATCGATAACCTTGTCGTTAAAACTGACCGGTGCGTAGGTCAGCGGCAACCCGAGGATGCCCTTTTGTGGACAGGAAGCCCAGGTGGTCACCGCCGGGTAGTCATCGATATTGAAATAGGAAATACCCAGGCTGGAAACCGCGTCGACAATACCCATGACACCATGCCTGGCGCAAGCGTCGTTAAATCCCTGGATATCATTAATCCGGCCACTACCCGTTTCCCAATGAGCCATGAAAGCCCACATCGGCTTGTGCTCCGCGAGCGCAACCTCAACGACATCGCCGGTTACCGATTCGCCGTGTGCAACATTGATCGTGGTCACGTTTGCGGGTTTAGGATTCAGTGGATCGGCCGCGAGATCCTGCGGGGTTGAAGCTTTCAGACGTATGTTGAAATCGTCGAGACCACTGAAGGTTCCGTTGACGAAAGCAACAACCGTATCACCCGGCAATATCGGCGAAAATGCGCAATCCAGACCATCCCAGCCAGTACCACAGACGGCAAAAGTATGTACATTTTTGGTGCCGAATACTTCGCGTAGCATGAACTTCGCTTCCTTCATTCCACGCACCACGTCGGCTTGCATGTGATCGGCGCAGCCGGCCGCGGCAAATCTTTCCAGTACGCGTGGATCGGTATTCCCGGGTCCCGGACCCGCGGCAAGCGTATCTGGAATTTCCAGTTGTGGATACATTTCGGAACCCCCTGCTGATTGATGTTTAAATTCTGGTTGTGCTGACATGCTCTCATCTCTCATTAAGTAAAAAATCGATACGCCAGGCACTTACCACATGGCGCGAGTCTCAGGCTAGATCGGTCTGCAACCGCCCAAAGCCTGGGTAATTTCATCGGCGGTCTGCCTGACGGCCAGACCCAGCTCTCCCAGACGGTCGTCCACCATCCGGGCTTTCGGTCCCGACAGCGAAATCGCCGCGAGCGCCTGTTTATTTTCATCAAAAATCGCCGCGGCAACACAACGCAATCCGACCGCGTGCTCTTCATCATCGATCGCATAACCGCGTTGCCTGACCTGCTCCAGCTCATCGCGTAGCCTGGTCGGGTTATCGATTGTGTGATCGGTATAACGCGCCAATCCACGGCGTTCCAAAATTCTTGAGACCTGCTGTTGTGAAAGGCTTGCCAGCATCGCCTTGCCCACTCCCGAAGCGTGAATAGGCGAGCGACTACCGAGCCTGACGATCATGCGCATCACTTCGCGCGATTCGACCTGACTGACAAAAACCACTTCGCCATCATCGATGACGCCCAGGTTTACCGTTTCACCACACTGCTCAACCAGGGCATGCATATGCGGCCTGGAGATGGACACAAAATCTCGCCGATTTAAAAAAGCGTTACCGACGGTAAAGGCCTTCAATCCGATAAACCACAGCCCCTGTTGCGAATCCTGCTCGACGAAATCGAGTTCCTCGAAGGTACTGAGCAAGCGATGTACGGTAGCGGCAGGCATGCCGAGCTGGTGAGACAAATCGGTCAGATTCAAACCTTGCTGCGCCTCCGAAAGGCGTTCAAGCAGAGTCAACGCACGTGTCAAAGACTGATTTTTGCCGTCACCGGCACGATTATTGGGTCCCGGTGGCCTGCCACGTTTGCGAGTTATGCTGGTAAGCGGGTTAGTCATGACGCGCAATTTATCAGCATGATTCGATTTAAACAGTCTCAAAAACGACATATTATGATTTAAAAACATATTCCAAAATAGAAATCTTCTAAATTCAAATATCATTAAATGATTGTTTATAAACAATTTAAATCAAATATTTCATATTAATTTGCTTATGGAAATATTTTCCATAATCGCAAGTGAAATCGATTCTACTGCAGGCTTCAAATAATCGACAATCCTCGTCGGCCAGTGAATTCCGATTTTCCGGCAAAAACTACGGGTTGCGTGACGCCGGTTCAAGAATTTATCTTACAAATCAACGACACTGCGCCATAATGTCAGGTCCAACCTATCTTTCGATGGAGGCAGGATGCGAATA
Organism: Gammaproteobacteria bacterium; assembly: GCA_024229615.1. GTDB lineage: Bacteria > Pseudomonadota > Gammaproteobacteria. Next base: position 2,847 of record JAAESG010000502.1, read on the forward strand.
GCGGTATATGGCAGCGGTGGCGTCGGCGCCTATTTTGGTGGGCGACTTGCGCAAATTGGTCAGGATGTCACTTTCATTGCACGCAATGAAAACCTGGCGGTATTGCGTTCCCAGGGCCTTAAAGTCGGCAGTATTGCTGGTGATTTCGTTATCGACAAGGTAAACGTCAGCAATAGTCCGCGCGAGGTTGGTATCGTCGACTACGTGTTGTGTTGCGTAAAATCCTGGCAGGTACTGGCGGCAGCGCGAGCAATGAAACCAATGGTGGGGCCCGACACCCTGGTGGTACCCCTGCAAAACGGGGTCGAAGCACCCGATCAACTATGCACCATCCTCGATGCCGAAAATGTGCTCGGGGGGCTCTGCGCCATTATCGCCTTTCAGGCCGGTCCCGGCCATATCAAGCACAGCGGAGCAAATCCATTGATTCGATTCGGCCATCTCGACAATCACGCGGATCCTCGTGTCAATGCCCTGTCGGAGATTTTCAATCACTGCAGTGGTGTGAAGTCCAGTATTCCCGAAGACGTGTTGGTTGCGATGTGGCAGAAATTCATGCTGATCACGCCTTGGAGCGGGCTCAGTGCGGTTTCGCGTGCACCCCTGGGTGTCTTGCTCGAACAATCTGAAACGCGTGATCTGCTAGTTCAGAGTATCGAAGAAATATACAACCTCGGTCGTGCCCGGGAAATAAACCTGCCTGAGGATAGCGTTAAAAAAACGATGGCCACGCTGAAGGACATTCCACCAAACTCAACCACATCGATGCAGCGCGATCTGGTACGAGGCAGACCCTCTGAGCTCGATGCCCAGAACGGTGCCGTGGTGCGCATTGCTCACGAGGTGGGCATCGATACGCCGGTGAATCGCTTCTTCCTGTACGGACTGCGCTCACTGGAATTACGCACCAGGGGCGCACTGAGCTTTAAGCGACGTACGAAGCACCGCTAATTGCGGCAGCCTTGCTGCTAACCCGCATTTCTCACCACCTCTCGTTGCGAGACGACGAGAGGTCGTGCCCTGCCTGTATTTTGCGACCACTGCGAACATTGCCTGCAGTTACCGGCAACCCATGTTCGGAGGGTGCGCAGGCATAGTTGACACTATCCTGAACCTACGGATTCAGGATAGTGTCGAGCGCTCTGACCGAGCCAAATGCAGACAGGCTGCGGCATAGCGTCGTCGCAGTAGATAAGGTGGTGAGAAATGCGGGCTAAAGGGCCGGCTGAGCCACGGGTTTGGGTTGCGGATACCTGAGGGCCCAGACGGTATTGATAGCCAGGGTTGATATCACGATTGCTCCACCGATAAGAGTGTTACTCGTCGGCTCTTCGCCAAGCGCAATCCACACCCACAGGGGTCCGAGAATCGATTCCAGCAATAACAACAATCCGGCCTCCGCTGCGGGAATATAACGCGGCCCGAGATACATCAACGTACTGCCGATCGGCAACATGTACAGACCCATGATCAACAAGTAACCCATATCCGACTGTGACACCGAGAACGGCATCGCCAGTGGCAATACCAGAACCGCGGTTAAAAAGCCGCTGCAGGATATGGCTGAAATGGTCGATATACCGGGAAAGCGGCGCACAAAGCTAAATCCACTGGCCAGGAAAAATGAACCGAATAGTGCTGCTATATCACCTGACAGGCCCCCTGGTCGATCGATGCTGCCAGACGCGATAACGGCTATCCCGCAGCTTACCAACAGAATCGCTATGACGATACGCGCATGTATTTTCTCGTGCAGCCACAGTCGACTGATGATCGCGGCGAACAACGGCGTGGTGCTTAGAATGACCAGCGTATTGGCGACACTGGTGTGGGTAATCGCATAGATGAACGAAATCGTACCCATGGAATATGCCGCGACCATCAATAATCCCGGGCCGCGGATCGTTTTATACTGCTGCCAGACCCGATTGGGCCAGGTAAGACTGATCACCAGCCACATACCGAAGGACAGCAGCAACGCACGCCAGAAAATCATCGTCCAGTAGTCGGTCTGGATCAGACGTGTCAATAATCCATCCGGGGAAATGATCAGCACCCCGCAAGCAGTGATCAACAGACCTTTTGCATGTGTCGATTTCATCTCGCGGATTTTATGTTCTTTACGCCAGAATCGCCCGCACTTTTTCAGTCGTTTAAAACATTCCGCCAGGGCGCAATCATTTCGCCCTTCTTCCAGCTTAGGCATTGCATTTTCCGTGGATCATGGCGAAGATAAGGGCTCCCTGTTCAACAGGGCCGAAGTCAGGCCCTGAGACACCAAGAACAGTGGTAAAAATAATTCACCCTGAATATCCGCTGGAAACTAGCCATCTTGACCACAGCAGACAAATCCCGCAGCGGCGCAGAGGTTTTGATCGACGCCCTGAAAATTAATGCGGTCGAGCGTATCTTTTGCATTCCCGGTGAAAGTTACCTGGCCGCACTGGACGCTCTGTTCGATCGTAGCGAAATCTCACTAATCATATGTCGTAACGAAGGCGGCGCCGCCTATATGACCGAAGCCGATGGCAAAATGACGGGGAGACCCGGTGTCTGCTTCGTTACGCGTGGTCCTGGCGCGACCAATGCCAGCGGCGGGCTGCACGTGGCGATGCAGGACTCGACACCGATGATTTTGTTGATCGGGCAGATCGCACGCAAGGATCTCGACCGCGAAGCATTCCAGGAAATCGATTACAGACGTATGTTTTCCGAGGTAGCCAAGTGGGTCGCACAAATCGACGACGCCGATCGTATCCCCGAGTACATCAACCGTGCTTTCAGCGTCGCCACCAGCGGACGCCCCGGACCCGTAGTACTCGCGCTACCCGAAGATATGCTGGTTGATCAAACCCTCGCACGCGACGCCGGACCCTGCCAGCTCGTCAAAACCAGCCCCGCGCTGGCCGACATCGAACGGGTCAGTGATATTCTAGGAGAGGCCGAGCGCCCGCTGATCATCGCCGGCGGCAGCGGCTGGAACGAAGACACCGCAATGGCGCTGCAAGAGTTTGCCACAACTAACCAGCTGGCTCTGATCAATTCATTCCGGTGCCAGGACTTTATCGACAACGAACATCCGAATTACATCGGTGACCTCGGTTTCGGCGTCAATCCGGCCCTGGTCCGGCGCGTCAGGGAATCCGACTGCCTGCTCGTAATCGGCGCCAGACTAGGCGAAATGACCACAGGCGGATTTACACTCGTCGATATCCCCTGCCCTCGGCAGCGCATGATTCACGTTCATCCGGGTGCTGAAGAACTCGGACATATCTACCAGGCCGAGCTTGCCATCAATGCCAATGCGGAATGCTTCGTCGCGGCACTGGCCGGGATCAAACTGAATTCTACCAATGCCATTGCCCGCAGCGAATCGGTAAGCGAAGCCCGCCAGGACTATAACGACTGGAACCAATCGATCGAGGTGGAGGGCAAGGTTCAATTGTCCGATATTATCCACAGTCTGCGCCGATTGACGCCTGACGATGCAATCATCTGTAATGGCGCCGGCAACAATACTGGCTGGTTACATCGCTTTTTCCGTTACCGCAAATTCCGCACCCAACTCGCACCCACCAGTGGCACCATGGGTTACGGTTTACCCGCAGCTATCGCAGCCAAGCTGCGTTATCCCGAACGTTGCGTGGTGGCAATTGCCGGCGACGGTGATTTCATGATGAACGGTCAGGAACTCGCAACCGCAATGCAATATCAGGCCAATATCATCCTTATCGTCGTCAACAACGGTATTTACGCAACCATCCGCATGCATCAGGAACGGAAGTACCCCAGTCGCGTCATCGGCACCGATATGATCAATCCGGATTTCGTCGCGCTGGCCGCGGCACACGGTGCTCACGGCGAGCTGGTGGTTGAGACCGACGACTTCGAAGCGACCTTCGAGCGCTGTCTGGCGGTCGACACACCGGCTCTGATCGAAGTACGGCTCGATGCTGATATTCTGACACCGACCGCAACCATCCAAAGCCTGCGCACGGGCGGGGTAAAAAACGCTGTTATCTAAAACA
>JAAESG010000503.1 GCA_024229615.1 Gammaproteobacteria bacterium
ACTGGTACCCAACAAGGAATTCATCACTGGTCGATTGCTGAACTGGACCCTGTCGGATGCGGTGACGCGCATCGTGATTCCAGTCGCCGTCGCCTATGGCAGTGATGTCACGCGGGCCATCGAGCTGATTCAGGAGGTCGCCGATGAACACGAGCGGGTGCTCGACGATCCACCGAGAATGGTAGCGTTCGAGAGTTTTGGCGATAGTTCGCTGGTCATCATGTTGCGGTGTTTTATCGGCTCGATGGACTATTGGCGGCAAACCACCAGCGAGCTTCACCAGTCAATTTACAAAAAGTTCAACGATGCCGGCATCGTCATTGCATTTCCGCAACGCGACATCCACCTGGATACCTCGAAACCGCTCGACCTGCGTATCCACAAGCTGCAATCCGAAAGCGAGCAATTCTGAATAGCCTGATTGTTGGGGGGTAGGCTACAGTTTCCCGAGCCATTTATCCCAGTTAGCGATGTGTTCGGCGATCAATGCATAGCCATCGTCATCCGGATGCACCTTGTCACCAGCGACCAGCGCCGCCTGGTAGCGCTGGCTTCGTAAAAATTTGGGAAATAGACGCAGATAATCCACACCGATCTCCACGGCCAGCTCGGCATAGGCGCGGTCGTAAGCGGCGATGTCCGCGTTGCGCATGTCCCAGCTGGCAAACTCGGTTTGCATCGGATTGACGCTTTCATCCAGCGGGGTCGGACCTATCCACAGGATCTCCGAGATCTCGCTGGCCTCAGTCAACAGTTTGCGTGCGGTTGCTATAGAGGTCGCGAGATCGACCTGAGCAGCGCCGCCGTCGGCTTTTGCCGCGTCGTTAAAACCAAAGGCGAACAACATCAGGCCGACTGCGTCGCGGTTTCTGACCGTGGCTTCGGCAAACCAGCGCACGGCGATATCGACCGAAGTATCACCGTTGACACCCAGGTTGCAAACGGCGACATCGCGCTCACCGTGCTTCAAACCACGACTCAGGCGTCCAGGCCAGCCGAGGCCGAGGCTATCGTTACAGCCCAGCGTAATACTATCGCCGAAGCAAAAAACCCGATCATATTTCATGGTTGATTCCTCGCTTGAGCATAGCTGTACCATAACTGGCTGGGGGCGTCCTGCTGGGCGCGTTCTATCCACAGCAGGTGTAGATTACCCGCACCGTCGAGAGTGACTGCCGGGTGGGATTGTTCGCCGCTGCCACTCGCCACCGCTGGAGTGTAATCCTCACCCCATTCGTCGTCATCGTTATAGCTACTGATCCAGACGTCCGAATCGCCGCGTCTGAAATCATCCCATGCAATCGCGAAATCTCCGGCCGGATTGCCTGCCGTTGCCGGATTGTAGTGCGGCTGTCGATCACCCTCGGCGCCGTGTACTTTTTCGTTGGGCCCGAAGTTCGCTCCGGCTTCGGCGCCGAGCGCGGCAAAAATTCCGTAACCGAGGCCACCCCGGCGTTTGTCCATCCACGCCGCAAGGATTTCATCCTGCGCAAAAGATGCCAGTGAAACCCGGGTAACGCCATTGCCCTGATCATACTGGTTTCGGTTGGAGAAAAATTCATTCAGAAACTGGGGTTCGGTGAAGGTAATGCCGGCATCCGTGGAATGGCTGAAAAGCAGGCGGGTATGTCCGGCGCGTCGATCTTCCCAGGCGACGCACAGGCCTGCACTGTTGACCGCGAGCGACGGAAACAGTACCGGTGTTTGGAGGCCGACGGACTCGACTGAGTGCAGCGAATCGACGATCAGTTTGTCGGCCTGGGTAGTGAGGCTTGCCAGTTTTACAAACCAGCGTCTGTTTAGCTGTTCACGCCAGACCGCAAATACTTGATCGCCAAAAGTAGCGATACTGACGTGACTGGCCTGGTCTGTACTGAGCCTGATTGACTCGGCGAATCCTTCCGAGGTCAGTATGCGGGCGAAAACGGCGGCATCCTGTTCCCAGGCTAGTACGAAACGATTGCCGGGTAATGCGTCGATCGACGGCTCAAAGGCTTCACTACCATTGCTCACTTGCATCGCGGGGGCGAATTCTTTCTGCTGAAACGATTTGATGGCGACATAAATCTGCGGATCCTGGGTTCGATTGTCTTCCCAGGCTACCGCGACAGAACTTGACGAAACGGCTATATGGCGGCGCCCCGATCCTTCGAGATGATGAAAAACCCCACCGGCCGGGGCTCCGGTAACGGCGATACGGCTATCGAATATCCAATGATCGGATGCCTGGATTGCGATTGAAGATAGCCACAGGCAAGTTCCCAGTAGCCATTGCTTCATTGAGTGACCAGATAGTCGCTCAAAGGCATCGATTTGTAGTGATTCCCGGTAATGTAATCACCGTAACGATTCATTTGAGTTACGCTTTGAAAGCCGGCCTTTTTGAACAGGGGCTTTTGTTCCGGCGAAAAGTAAACAAATGTGGGCGTACCCAGAATACGGCTACGCGCCGCGAATTGCATCTCGGTGGTTCTTTCGCCATTAGCCAGTTTGATGCGATTTCCGCTTTCCGTATCGACGTAGGCCAGCACAAAGTCGGCGTTATATTTTTTGCTGAGTTCGGCGTCACTGAAAACTTCGGCGTGCATCTTGCGACAGGTGCTGCAGCCGTAGCGGCCGAAATACAGCAACATGGGTTTGTGCTCCCTGCTCGCCAGTTGCATTGCTTCGGTGAGTGGTAAAAATTGATAGCCTTCGGGTGGAGCCGCCTTCAGAGTCTGGTTTGACCATGCCAGAACAACGAACAGGACAGCTCGAAACCGATTGCAATATCGATGTTTCATACCCTTTTTTGTCAATCTAATGGAGCAAAAAACCATACCTTTTTGATTGCCGGGGGTCAATGACACAGATCAGCCGTAGAGCACCCCGCTGGGGTCTAAATGTCGAGCACCAGGCGGTCTCTCTGTGCGCGTGAAACACAGGGACAAACCGTCCCGATCGCGCTCGGCAGCAGTCAGAGCGGCGTCACGGTACTCGGGTTCACCGTCGAGCAGTTTCACCGTCCAGATCCGTCGCAAAGCGACGACGTTACCTTTCTGCTATGCGATTTACAGGTAACTCAGCGCCTGTTCTAGATCGGTAATCAAATCCTCGATGTCTTCGATACCGGCAGAATACCTGACCAGTCCTTCGGGGATTCCCGCCGCAGCGCGTTCTTCGGCACTGCATTCGACATGACTGGTCGTCAGCGGAGGACCCACCACGGTTTCCACGCAACCGAGATTGGCTGCCATATGGGCATACTTTAATTTAGGCAGGAATATCTTGATGGCGTCTAGCCCACCCTTTACCGAAAAGCTCAACATGCCACCATAGCCGCGCATCTGCTGGCTGGCGATATCGTGATTGGGATGTGATTCGAGCCCCGGGTAGTTGACCTGTTCAATCTGCGGATGCGATTGCAGCCAGCGTGCGACCGCCATGGCGTTTTGATTCTGGCGTTCGACGCGCAGTTTCAGGGTTTTCATGCCACGGATGAAACTATAGGCATCCATCGGCGACAGGGTGGCGCCATTGATTTCACGATAATGGTAAACCTGCTTGATCAACGCGAGACTGCCACAGATCACACCGCCCAGCGCGTCGGCGTGCCCACCGAGATATTTCGAAGCCGAATGCAACACGATATCGGCGCCCAGTTGCAGCGGATTCTGGTTGATCGGGGTGGCAAAGGTATTGTCGACCACCACCAGTGCCCCCACTTTTTTGGCCGCGGCGGCAAGTCTTTTGATATCGATAATCTTGATGGTCGGGTTGGTCGGCGTTTCCAGGTAAAGCAGCTGACAACCCTTATCGATCTCGTCTTCGATCTGAGCATAGTCGGTGGTCTCGCACAGGCAGACGTCGATATTCAGTGGTGGCAGAAAGTTATTGAAAATCTTGTTGGTGCCACCGTAGCTATCCTTGATCGAGACGATACGGTCGCCGGGTTTCAGAAAGGCGCCGAGCACGTTGCTGATCGCCGCCATCCCGGAAGCAAAACTGGTCGCAGCCTCGGCCGATTCCAGTTCCTTGAGCTTGTCTTCGAAGGCTCGAACCGTCGGATTGGTATTGCGTGAATAGATGTGCCCCGGAGCCTTTTCCAGCGCTACGTCGTGCCAGGTATCGATATCTTTATAGGTAAATGAAACGCTGTGCACGACCGGTACCTGGGTCGAGCGTTCATAGAGTTCGTGTTCCTGTTCGCCACCCCAGATACTGAGTGTGGATTGTCCAACGGAAGTTTGATCAGTCATCATAAGCCCTCAAAGCCGATTGATATAAAAAGATTGTTAATCTGTCACGAGTAACAATCTGTCTAGTCAAGGCAGCGCTTTGAAAGCCTTTATCTTGATGGCTGGGATGATACACGGTGACGGGATGAAACAATAGCTTTTGACGGGTATGATCACTGACTTGTTTCGAGAGCTGAGTCTTGCGCATGAATCTTGCCCACAATGAATTCCCGACTGATAACCACGGCTGGGCCGAGCTGTTGCCTGAGCGCCCGACCAGCCAGGCCTTACAGGGGACCCACCGGGTACCCTGGGTGGTGGTCGGCGCGGGAATAACCGGATTGGCCTGCGCGCGTCGCCTGGCTGAATTGCATCCCGATGAGGAGATATTGCTGCTGGATGCGCGCCGTGTGGGGCAGGGAGCTTCGGGCCGTAATTCCGGGTTTGTCGTCGCCACCAGCCAGTTCAATGGTGGATTCGAACTGGAGCAGATAGATAACTATCGTCGAATTAATCGAATCAATCAGAGCGGGCTGGAACTGCTCAGCGTGCAGGTTGCGGAAAATGCTATTGAGTGCCAGTGGCGCCGGGAGGGTTTTATCCACACTGCGGCGGATCGTGTCGCGCTCAGGGAGCATGCGTTTTTCCGGTGTTATCTGGAGGCCCTGGGGGTCAGTCATACCTTGCTCGATGAAAACGATTTGCATGCGCGATTGGGCACTGATCTGTATAAAGCGGGAATTCAAATCGCAGATGGTGCGCTGGTTCAACCGGCAGCCCTGGTGCACGGACTTGCCGATTCGTTACCGGCGAATGTCAGCTTGCATGAGCAAAGCGCTGTGCTCGAACTAAGCCATCGTAAACCGTTAATGCTTCGGCTTGCCAATGCTCAGGTTGAAACCGACCAGCTCATCGTGGCGACCAATTACGAGGCACCTTCACTGGGTTTTTTGCGCTCTCGAATTATCGGCAGTACCCTGGCAGGCAGTTTCACGCGGGCTTTGACCGAAACCGAGCTGGCTAGCCTTGGCAGTCTCAGGGAATGGGGTGCCATCTCGTTGCATAGTGGTGGCGCCACCTTGCGTCTGACCAGCGACCATCGATTGAGTTTGCGCAATACGGCTGAATACCACGGCTCAAGTTTGCTGAGCGATAGCGAGCTGGCTTGCCGTCAGTCTATCCATCGGGCGGCCTTCGAAAAACGCTTTCCTCAGTTAGCGCATGTACCATTCGAATTCGCCTGGTCGGGGGTTGAGGGAATCTCGCGTAACGGCACCAATTTTTTTGGCCGACAGCATCAGAATATCTATCTTGCCGGTGGTTACAACGGCTCCGGTGTGAGTCGAGGCACCGCCTTCGGTAGCGCAATCGCCGACTATGCCAGCGGTGAAGAAACGCAAACTGTCAGCGATTGCCTCGAGTCAGAGCCAGGCGCGTGGATCCCGCCGCGACCGCTGCTCGATATCGGTGCCTTTTTCAAGGTTCGCTCACGCTTTTATGGTGTTGGCGTAGACCGCTAAAAATTCCAGCCAGGAATAGGGTCTGGCGTCTCCGGTATAGTTACCAGGTCAGATTGTCCGGGATTTGGTAATCCGCGTATGGATCATCCGCCGGGTCCAGGTCATCGACTCTGTCATTGAGCTGCACCACGGATTGCGCATCGCGCTCGGAAATTTTTTGCGCGACTTGCATCGGCACGATTTCGAATCTTTCGGTTTTGCTGATGACGATAGCAAGATGTCCCTGGGTCAGGTGTTTTTTCTGGTCCTCGGTGACCTGGATGTTTTTGACTTTATTCCGGTAGACGAAGCTATAGGAAATTTCGGCCTTGTCCCGCTCCAGTCGATTGACTTCGATTAACTGTCTGACCTGGGCTGCAATCTCCTTTTGCCGCGAGGCTTCCTGTTTTTGCTGGTTTAGCACGCGATCACGCTCGATTCTTTGCACGCGTTGCTGCTCTGCCGCGGCTTTTGCCGCGTTCACCGTTTTACCTCCGGTCTTACGTGCGTGACTCGCCTGTTTCTGTTTTTCCTGTTTGGCTATTTTGGCTTTACGCTTATCAACCAGGCCTGCCTTGAGTAATTGATCCTGTAGTGATGCCATATGTCGTATCTATCAAATGAAATTACTAATTAGGGAAGCTCTGAACAATTCATCCTGAATTGTCAGAG
>JAAESG010000504.1 GCA_024229615.1 Gammaproteobacteria bacterium
GGTTCCGTTTCAAGAAGCGCGAATTGGCGCTCTATCGCTTGACCGGCACGCATCGCCGCCTGGGGATTTTTTTCGGCCAGGAACCGCCGACAGCGCTCCAATCCCTGCGCTGCACCTTCCGTGATAACTACTCGTGGCACTGTGGGATCTGTGTTTCTTTATCCGAGCCCCAGGTATTTAACCAGTCGCGCACTTCCTGGCCTGTCAGGTGTCGCCCGGTTTCCTGATAAGCCGTCCATGACGCCAAGGCCTCCTGCTTGAAGCTCTCTCGTGCTTCTTCGCGCTCGACGTAGTCGCGGATCGCTTCGCGCATGATCCAATGCGCCGAACGATGCCGCACATCGGCCAGGCGCTGGATACGACTTTTCAAATCGCCGTCAAGTTTTACCGATGTCGCCATACTGAACTCCTCGTTATTACTAGGTAGTACTTTTTGATAATATACCACATATTCTCGCTGTGGTGGTCCACCGAATCTTTATGCTGCGCATGGCGAATCTCGGCTACGCGCTCTCTGATCAAACGGTGGGTAATATTCTACAGCGCCATGGTATTCCTCCTGCGCGGGAGCGTCAGCGCAAGACGACTTGGGCTGACTTCATCCGCGCGCACCTGTCGGTCCTTGTGGGTACCGACTTTTTCTCGGTGGAGGTACTGACGTTACGCGGATTGGTCACTTACTACGTGCTGTTCTTTATCCACCTCGAGAGTCGTCGCGTTGAGATCGCTGGGATCACGCCACATCCCAATGAAGCCTGGATGAAGCAAATCGCCAGGAATGTCACCATGGA
>JAAESG010000505.1 GCA_024229615.1 Gammaproteobacteria bacterium
GCGTACGTCTACTTGTTCGCCCGAGCATCATCCTGGCTGGAGGCATCCGGGTACAGCGTCGCCGCCTCGGGCGTCAGGTTGGCCGACATGGCAACCGCGCTGGCACGGTTTTCAGTCGGGGTAGGCGCATGCCACAAGCGAAATAGTGCCGTCATGACGGTTAATGCCGCGGCCAGTGAAAGCAGGTAGAACACGCCCTCGGGACCAAAATGTTCGATCGCCAGCCCCCCCAGAACAGGGCCGATCGTCATGCCTGACGCCAGGATCAACACCAGCGTGCCGCTGGCGGCAACAACCTGTGAAGGCTTCAGATGATCATTCATGTGGGCCATACAAATCGAATATACCGGCAACGTCAAGCCACCGAGCAAGAGTACCAGCAGGCAGAGCAAGTAGAGTTGATCGGCGGGATTTTGTAGCGTCGCAAGTGCAAAACAAAGCGGGATCGATAGACCGGGGGCACCCACGATTATCAGTCTTCTATCGACACGGTCGGAGAGCCTTCCGAGCGGAAACTGAAACAGCATTCCGCCCAGCGTCATCGAACCGATCAAGACACCGATGGATCCATTCGAAAGCCCGATCGCACTACCGTACAGGGCGAGCGCTACATAGAGCACGGTTTGTGAAATACCGTTGAGAAAGCTACCACTTAACCCCATCGGCGAGAGCCGGAACAGTGCGGCCAACGAAATTCGTTCCGGCAGAACATAGGGCGGTGTCACACTCGCCGAAACCAGCATCGGAACGAGTGAAAATGAAACCAGGATGGAAACCACAATGAACAATAAAATACCTTCCGGGCTCGAAACATTGAGTAGTAATTGTCCAGCTGTCACGCCGCCGGTTTGAATAATAAAATAGATCGATAACAAGCTGCCTCGACTTTCATTGCTTGTGCTGCCGTTCAACCAGCTTTCCGAGACGATGTAGAGGCCTGAAAAACAAAATCCCGAGAGCAATCGCATCGCACCCCAGCTCCAGGGGTCGAAGGTGACCAGGTGAACCAGCGCAGCTGCACTGGCTATCGATGCGAGTACAGCAAAAACCCTAATATGACCCACCTGCATGATTAGTCGAGGTGCAATCAGGCAGCCCAGTAGCGAGCCCACCGGATATCCGGATTGCATCAGGCCGATGACCGAATCGCTAAACCCCAGTCCGCTTCCGCGCAGGGTGAGCAAAGTAGTCAGCAAGCCGTTGCTGACCATGAGCAGGATCATGCCAACGAAAAGTGGCCAGGATGCGCGAATTGCAGCCCACATGCGAAAATTCCCAGGTGACGATTTATTAAGCTTGGGATTGTACCCTGATCAAAGCAATCGATCTGGATCTCTGTCGACGCCAGGCGGGCTTGCCTCAAACCAGAGTGCCGTGCACAGTTCTAGCGTGCTGGTGATCTGCAACCTAAGGAATCTCTGCAAAATGCAGAGATCCTGCGGCACAGGGATGTGCCGCCATTTTTCGATCACGCAAGTGATTGAAAAATGAAGAAAAACCTAAAATCGCATTTTACGTTTTTCGTGCTCTGCTAAGTCAGGATGACTTATGCAGAGCTTCCCTA
>JAAESG010000506.1 GCA_024229615.1 Gammaproteobacteria bacterium
AACTATGCCTGCGCACCCTCCGAACATGGGTTGCCGGTAACTGCAAGCAATGTTCGCAGTGGTCGCAAAATACAGGCAGGGCCCGACCTCTCGTCGTCTCGCAACGAGCGGTCGTGAGAAAAGCGGGTTAGCGGTGGAAAAATCATCGCCGGGAATAGTTTTACCGTGAATTCACTGATAATGCTTGTTCCGAACCTGGCTGCTCGGGCAGTTCCGCGGTCAGCGAGGCCCCATTTGCCGGCTCAATAACGTATGCCTTTGACCCTTTGACTCTATTGAAAAGATGATCGTGGGCGCGGTGTATCATGCTGTAGTCGATCGTCGCAAAAGGCGAGCCGAGGCGTTCGGCCTCCTCCGCCACGTCGTTGCAAAGTTGTGAGTCGAAACAAGGTTATGCGGCCTGTTCACCGACCAGCAGCAGCCGGTCGCCGGCCTTTGCGCCGGCACAGTTCAGCAACAGGTCGCGGGCTCCCGCTTCAATCTCTTCATTCATCGGCGATCTGTTCTTTTCGGCGCGCCATGTAGGCCTGTAACTCTTCCTCGATAGCGGGATCTATGGGCGGTTTTTCATATTCCTGCAGCAGTTTCTTCCAGATTTCGTTGGCACGCTGGGTCGCGTTTTTGGCGCCGTCTTCGTGCCAGCTTTCGAAGTTACGCCAGTCGGAGAGAATCGGTTGGTAAAACGCATTTTCGTAACGCGCCAGCGTATGTGCGCTGCCGAAAAAATGACCGCCTGGACCGACTTCCTCGATCGCTTCAAGGCCGAGGCTGTCTTCATCCACAGTCACCGGTTGCAGGAAGGCGGCCTGCATTTGCAATAGCTCGGCATCGAGAATCAGTTTCTCGAATGAGCAGGTCAGGCCACCTTCTAACCAGCCGCCGGCGTGCATGACGTTGTTCACATGCGCCTGGATGCAGGCGTTGATCGACATGTCGCTTTCATAGGTTGCCTGCAGATCAACGCAGGCGGACGCGGTGGTACTCGATGAGCGCAGTGGCAATTTATAACGCCTTGCCAACTGCCCGGAGATGATCACCGATTGTGCATATTCCGGTGTGCCGAAGGCGGGTGATCCGGTGCGCATATCGACATTTGAGGTGAAGTGACCGTAGAAAGTCGGTGCGCCCGGCACTGCAGCCTGGGTCAGCGCGATGCAGCCGAGCGCCTCGGCGTTTTGCAGCGTGACCGCGCCCGCCACCGTGGCCGGGGCCATCGCGCCGGCGAGTGTAAACGGGGTGATGTGCACGGGTTGACCGGCTTCGGCGAACACGCGCATGCCGTCGGCCTGGCCTTCGTCGAAGAGTAAAGGCGAATTGGTATTGAGACCACCGATTATCGCCGGGCGTAGTTTCAGACCCTCGTCATCGGTTTGCAGTGCAATCTTGGCCATCTCGATACAGTCGCGCGCACGGCTCGCGGTGTCCAGCCAGCTAGGCTGCCAGCCTTTATCGGTCAGCGTGATCTGCGCATACATCATCTCGAGGTGACGGCTGCCGGGTGGCAGATCGAGCGGTTCCGGGCCGCTGCCGCCTTCGTGGTGCAAGATGTTGAGGCTGCCTGAAAGCCTGACAAAATTCTCCATGTCCTGCTGGCTGGCGGCGCGACGACCGAGGTCGAGATCGGAGACGAAGGAAGGCCCGCAGACGCTTGCGAAGACGATTGAATTGCCTCCCATGCGTACCGTCTTTTGGGGGTTACGGGCGTGAATGGTGAATTCCGATGGCAAGCCCTGCAGTAATTCCTCGATCAATGCCGGCTCGAAGCGCACGTGCGCGTTATCGTGATCGACGTCGGCCCTCAAATCGGTTAGTAACTTGAGTGCGGTCGGGCTTTCTACGCGCAGACCGATGTCACGAAGAATTTTGAGGCTGGCCTGGTGGATGGTCTCTAGCTGATCGGCAGAGAGTATTTCCATCGGTGGATACGGATTACTGAGTGGCGCAAACGGTAACTGGGCGAAACCCTGCTTGCGCTCTGATCTACGTGAGTCGCGGGTACTGCTGCGTCGACGTGACATGATTAAATCTCCTGGTTGAGTGAAATGTGTCGGTAGTTGCACTGGCTGAGTTTCGCTCAACCACACCGGCCCAGGTTTCTTCGCCGATGATTGGAAATCGCCAAAATTGCGTCTGTCCCATATAAAGTCGTCTCGACAAAAGTTTCATATTAGCCTCATGCTCGCATTTTTGACCCGCAGGGATCGTACAGAGGTTCGGTCTTAAGCTCCGCCGCGCGTTGTTGCCCGAGGATTTCGATCGCGTATTGCCCTCCTGGTAGATAAGCATCGCAATTTACATAACCAAGCGCAATATGCTCGGCGCAACTGGGTCCGAATCCGCCCGAGGTGACATAACCGATGGCTTCGCCATCGAGAAAGATAGCCTCGTCTCCCCATACCGCACAATCGCCTGCATCGACACTGAAAGTCGCGAATTTTTCGCGTGGTGCTGCGTAGTTCAGAAATGCATCACGACCGATAAAGTCCCCCTTGTCGGGGTTGACGAAGCGATCCATGTTGGCTTCGACCGCGGTGTAATCGAGCGATAGTTCGAGCGCCCAGGCGGGGAAGCTCTTTTCGAGCCGGGTCTGCATCAGCGCACGCGTACCGACGAGGCCGATGCCAAGACTTTCGCCTTCGCGCCGCAGCAGGTCGAACAGCGCCAGTTGCTGCGCCATTGGCAGATACATCTCATAGCCACTTTCACCGCTAAACGAGACCCGCAGCACCAGCACCTTGTCCAGATCACCAATTTTCATTTCACCCGCCGACATGAAAGGAAAGCAGGCGCTATCCATGTCCTGTTGCGCGACACGGCTGATCAGCTCGCGCGCGTTCGGCCCGCAGATATGCAGCCCACCATAGTCGGTGGACAGGTTCGCTAATTGCACCCCGTCGGCGGGCAGGAATGGTTGCAGGTGGCGCATGAAGGCGAGCTGCATAGTGTCTGCCCCGAGCACCAGGAATCGATCCGAGGCGATGCGCGAAATCGAAAAGTCGCCTGCAAGTCGTCCCCTGGTCGATAGCATCGGCGATAGCGCCATGCGCCCCTTTTTGGGCAGGCGGTTTGCCATCACATGGTCGAGCCAGGCCTCGGCGCCCGGTCCTGACACTTCGAATTTGGCCATCGCCGAAAATTCCATCAGACCGACCTCGTTACGGCAGCGTTTACCCTCGTCGATGACCGGCTGCCACCAGTTGGGCTGGCGATAGGTCAAACTGTCTCTGGCCTCGGTCGCACTCGCTGCAAACCAGTTCGCGTGTTCCTGCCCGAAAGAGCTGCCGAAAACCGCGTGGTTTTCCTGTAGCCGCGCGTAAACCGCGGGTTTATGGATCGGTCTGCCGATGTCGAATTCCTGGTAGGGGAAGATTTTCTCGGAGCGGTTTTCATAAAAGTAACGAGTCGTCTTTTCGGTATAGGACTTGTCTGCCCAGTCGCCGAAGCGCGCCACATCCCAGCAGAAGATGTCGATTTCGGGTTCGCCCTGAATCATCCATTCGGCGAGTACCCGGCCAATACCGGCGCCCTGGTTGAATCCTGCCATGACACCGTTGGCGCAGAAGTAGTTGCGCAGTGCCGGGTGCGGCCCGATCAGCGGTCCGAGATCGGGTGAAAAAATCATCGGCCCGTTGATGATGCGTTTGATGCCAGCGCTTTCCAGGCAGGGCATGAGCTCGACTGACTTTTCGAAGTTCCAGGCCATGCGTGACAAGTCCTCGTCGAGCAGTTCGTGCCCGAAATCCAGTGGCGTTCCGTCGACGGCCCAGTGTGTGCAGGTATTTTCATAGGCGCCGAGCAACAAACCGAGGCCTTCCTGGCGCGCATAGACACCAGTCTCGTTATCGTTGATCTGCGGCAGTTCGAAAGCAAGGTTCTCTATTTCAGGCATGTTGTCGGTGACCAGGTAATGATGCTCCACCGGTACCAGTGGCAGTTCAATGCCGGCCAGGGAGGCGACTTCGCGGCCCCAGAGCCCGGCGGCGTTGACCACGTACTCTGCACGGACGGTCCCGTTTTCAGTGAGTACGTCCCAGGAACCGTCGGCGCGTTGCGTGGTCGCTGTTACCGGCGTGTGCCGGTAAATTTCGGCACCAAGCTTGCGCGCCGCCGCTGCGAAAGCCTGGGTCGCCGATGCCGGGTCGACGTGCCCGCCTTCGTCTTCCCACAGTGCACCGACCATCTGCGTAGTATCGAGAAACGGCACCTTTTCGCACGCTTCGTCGAGCGAGATGAAATGGCTTTCGATACCGAGCCGTCGGCAGGCGCTTTGCATCATCGCGTTGCTGTCGATTTCATCCTGGGTACGACAGATATTGATGCCGCCGGTGAAGTGGAAGCCGCAGGACTGGCCGCTTTCCTTTTCGAGCTCGCTGTAAATCTGGAAGGTATAACGGTGGATTTCGGCCGCGGTATTGGGGCGCGTAATCGTGAATAGCCCACCGGCGGCGTGCCAGCTTGAACCCGATGTCAGCTCCATGCGCTCGATCAGTACTACGTCGGACCAGCCATTTTTGGCTAGGTGGTATAACACCGAGCAACCAACTACACCGCCCCCGATCACGACAACCCTTGCACTGGTTCTCATATTTTCGTTTGCTCCGTACGGGTATAGGCTGCAAAAGTTGAAACGCCCCAGCTGATATCTTTTTCGATCAGTCGCGCCGCTTTATCGGCATTGCGCGCACGGATAGCCTTGGCGATTTCGTTATGCAGCACTTGCCACTCGTCCGGCATGTTCTGGCTGCGCACCACCTGTGCGAGATAGGGCCCGGTCTGCGCCCACAGGCGTTCGATCGACCAGAACAGTTCTTCGTTCTGGCTCGCCGCGTAAATCGAAAAATGGAAGTTGTAATTGCGTACGATATAGTTTTCGTTACTACCACCCTCGATGTCTACCTCCATCATGTGCGCCAGGGTTTCGAGCTCATCGATCTGGGTCGCTGTCAGGTTGGGGACTGCAAGCTCGGTCGCGATCCCTTCGAGCCGGGCGCGCAAAAAGAATTGATCGGAAACACGTTTCGAGTCGAGCTCGGCTACCTTGTAGGAGCGTTTCACCGAGGACAGCAGTAAGCGCTCCGAGGCGAGCCGAGTCAGCGCCTCGCGCACCGGCATTGTGCTGGTACCCATTTTTTTGGCCAGCGAACGAATCGATAGCACGCTGCCGGGAAAGTATTCACCGATGATCAGCGACCACTTGACGCTCTGGTAAATGCGGTCGTTAAGCGGCGCCTGGGAGACGTTACGGGGCAGTTTATTCTGTCTGGTCTGGGTCATGGCGTCATCGCTAGTCAGTCGGAAGGGGGGTGATTTTTTGGACGTGATTTTTGCATATCGAGCTTAGCCCCAGCGTTGCAGCAAGTGCTCGAAATAATCGCAAAACGATTGTGCATAAGAGCGATCGATGAGGATACGGATGTCGTCGCGTTGGTCCCACCACAGGGTTACCTGGTATTGGCCGAACAGGCAACGCAGGTTGCGGGTTTCATGGATGCGGGTTTGCACCGGGTTGGCCGAGCTGTAGCAAGCGAGAAACTCAAACGCCTGCTCGCCGCCGAGACCGAGTTCGCATAAGCCGTGGCTGACATCGGTCAGCATCGATGAAAACGGGCGCGACGAATCGGGCAATTCGGGTTGTGCACAGAGCAGCAAGGCCTTGTGCGGCCACAAGTGCAGCAAGCGTGTCGAGTCGGCGCCGAGCATTTCCCCAAACTCGAGTGCCTCGCCGAAAACCGTTCGTGCGAAGGCGCGCAGATCATGCTTGCGGCTCGCCTGGATTGACCACAGATAACGCGTTTCAATTTCGTCGAGGGTCAGTCCCGATTTCGAGGTTCGGGACGTGGTGTGGCTGGTCGCCGCCTGTCGGTAAACCAGATCAGCCACGGACTCGACTCCCATCAGGGTCGATGAAACAGCTGGCACCGACGACTACCTCGACCGATTGGCGCGTCAATGGTGATACCGCCCAAAGCTTCTCGCCCCAGCGCTGTTGTCCGTTTTCGAGCAGTGCCAGCGCGATCGAGTACCCCAGTGTCGGGCTTGAAACCGCGGCGCTCATTTTGCCCTGCGAGCGCAGTGATTGACCCGGCTGCCAGGTCTGCTCGCAGATATGCGCAGCGGGCGGGATCTGGCTTTGCCCGTCGGTGGCCGTCAATCCGACCAGCTGCAAGCGCCCAGCCTGTTGCAACGCCGGACGCTGTAACAGGCTGGAACCGATAAATGCCTTGCGTGTGGAAACGAGCTTGCCGAGGCCGAGATCGGCGGGCGTGGTGCGACCATCGATTTCGCTTCCGACCGATAGATGCCCTTTTTCGATGCGCAGCACATCTAGCGCTTCGAGGCCATAGGGCGTTATCCCGAATTCGACGCCACCTTCGAGCACACGCTGATACAGCGCCGACGCAAATCCGGCCGGGACGTTGATTTCATAGCTGAGTTCGCCCGAGAAGCTGACGCTGAAAACGCGGCAATCGATTCCGCCGAGTGAACCCTGTCTGACAGAGGCATACGGGAAATGCTCACGCTCGACGTCGAAGTCGGGATTAAGCGCGGCCAGCAATGCGCGCGCTTTGGGTCCGGCGATGGCGAGCGAGGCCCAGTGATCGGAGACCGAGGTGAGTTGCACATCGAGCGAAGGCCAGCGCAGTTGCGCGAGTTTGTTCATGCTGCGCCACACCGCTGCCGAATTGGCCGTGGTCGTAGTGACGAGATAGTGCTGCGGACCGAGTTGCGAAACCGTGCCGTCATCGAACAGAATGCCATCTTCGCGCAACATCAGTGCATATCGCAATCGTCCCTGTTCGAGCCCATCGAGGTTATTACAATAAATGCGTGTCAGGAACTCGAGCGCATCCCCGCCCTTAATATCGATCTTGCCCAGTGTGGACATGTCGACGCAGCCGACGGTACTGCGCACCGCGAGAACCTCACGACGAATAGCCTGTTCCATGGATTCATCTGCCAGTGGGAAATAGCGCGAGTAGAGCCAGTCACCCGAGGTCTGAAACACGCAAGCGGAATCGGCGAAGTCGCGGTGAAAAGGGGTTTGGCGTAACGGCGCCATGTGCCGGTTCACATCGGCACCTACCAGCGCGCCAATGCTGACCGGCGAGCAGGGCGGGCGAAACGTGGTATGCCCGAGCATGGAGGATTCCTGCCCGGTGATGCGGGTCATTTCGCGGATCGCGTTGACCCAGCTGGTCTTGCCCTGATCGGTGCCCATGCCCGTCGTGGTATAGCGCTTGGCCAGTTCGACGTGATCGTAGCCCTCGCTCACAGCCTGTTCGAGGTCTGCACGGGTCACATCGTTCTGCAGATCGACGAAAGCCTGGCCGCGGCCATCGTGAAACACGTCGGATAACACTGGTTTCGATGAGGTCACAGATGCGCATCTCACTATTTCCGGCAGTTCAATATCGGCCACCGTCTGCTGTTTAATCTGTGCAATTGCCTGTTGCGCCTGCAGTCGTCCGTCGAGCATGCAGTCTTGCATCGCGGACAGGCCGCGGCAGGCGCCGCTGGTCAGCGTGATCCCGGCCTGGGCCGGGGGTAGCAGGCTGCCTGTGCTCGGCTCGAAATCCAGCTGAGCGCCGAGTTGCGCCAGCAGCTGGGCGTTCGGGTTCCAGCCCGCGGACACGCACAGCAGGTCGCAGCGAATGCGCCGACCTTGTCCGCTTTTGTTGATCACGCCGACCGCGGACAGGTGCTGCAAGCCGTAGGTCGCGACGATATGTTCGCCGGGTTGCAGGGTTGCGACGATTTCGATCCCAGCGCTTTCGAGCGCCTCATGGGTCAGACCGGCTTCGTCGGCATCGGTAATCGCGAGCAATGCACGCCTGCCCGGCACCACTGCGTAGCGGTGGATGTAATGCCTGACGGCCGAGGCGAGCATGATGCCGGGGCGGTCGTTGGTGGGAAATACCAGTGGGTTTTCAGTCGCACCGGTGGCCAGCAGTAGGCGTTTCGCACGAATCTGCCAGCTGATCGAATCGACGCTGGCGGCAACGCGTTGTATCGCCCTGACCTGACCGTGATCGTATTGCCCGAATGCGAGCGTGCCGCACATAATGCGAATGTTGGGCTTTTGAGCTAGCGATGCGAGCGCCTGCTCACGCCATTGCCGTGCCGGCATGGCGTCGATCTCGCATCGCTCCCACAGTGTCGAGCCACCAGCAACATGGTCCTGTTCGAGCAGCATGATCGAGATTTCGGCGTTGGTGGCAGGTGCGACCGCGGCCAGTGCTGCGCCGAGACCGGCGGGCCCCGAACCGATGATTAACAGGTCGCAGTGTGCATTGCGCCGGTCGTAGCGCTTCAAATCGGTGCCGGTCGAGACTCGACCCTGTCCGGCGGCACGGCGGATCAGTTTTTCGTAGACGCGGTGCCACCATTGTTGAGGCCACATGAAGGTTTTGTAATAAAAGCCCGCACTCAGCAATGCTGAAACCCGTTGCAGCAGCGCGCCGATGTCGAGCGTGACGTCGGGCCAGCAATTTTGGCTGCGCGCTTCCAGGCCCTGGGTCAGCTTGACTTCGGTGGCTTTTAAATTGGGGACAAAGACACCATGTTGATCGGCGCAGTTGACCAACGCGTTGGGTTCTTCGAGACCTGCCGAGAGGATGCCGCGTGGACGATGATAACGGATCGATCTGGCGATCAGGCTCAGGTCGTTGGCGAGCAGCGCGGAGGCCAGGCTATCCCCGGCGTAACCCTCGTACTGGCGACCGTTAAAGCCGAAATACAATTTTTCGTCACGATCGATGATGCCACCGGATGCGAGTCTACGTTTCTGCATCAGGTGTTCGATTCGTCGCTTGTTAGCCGACTGAATTTGTGCGTGCTCAGGTTGCGCCTGAGTCTGATCCAGCACTCGCAACCGCTGCTGTGATACCAGTATTCGTCGATATCTCCCAACGGGTTAGTGCGCAGGTGCAATGCCTCGTGCCATTGCCCGGGCGAGGCATCGAGAACTGGATAAGCGAGCGCGCGTCCGCCATAGTCGAATTCGCTCTCGTCTCGCTCACCGCAATTGGGACAGGGGATTAACAGCATCGCGTCGTCATCCTCGTCAGTGCAACCAGGGGTAGGGGCCGATACCGGCGTCGTCGATCAGCGCACCGCTTTCAAAGCGTTCGAGCGCGAACGGTTGCAGTAGATCCGGAACCGCATTCTGCGCCAGCAGTTGCGCCAGACTCCAGCCGACCGCGGGCGTCGCCTTGAATCCGGCGTAACCCCAGCCGCAGTTGATGAACAGGTTTTCAACCGCTGTGGCGCCGACGATGGCGTTGCCATCCATCGGAATGTCGGCGGTACCCGACCAATGGCGCATCAGGCGCAGGTTCGACAGCATCGGGAAGATCTGCTGCGCGCGCGCCAGCGTGTCTTCGATGCGGGCAAAGCTGCCGCGGCGCGCATACGAACTGTAACCATCGGTCGCGCCCCCGAGCACCAATTCGCCCTTGTCACTTTGGCTGATATAGGACAGACCCGCGTTATAGTTGACGACGCTATCCAGTACCGGTTTTACCGGTTCGGTGACCAGGGCTTGCACATTGATCACTTCGAGCGGCAGACTAATGTCCGCGAGCTGCGCCAATTGCGAGGATGCGGCTGCGGCACTGATCAAAACCTTGCCAGCCTTAATTTTGCCCTGGGCTGTTCTGACGCCGGTGACTTTGCCGCTGTCGATGTCGAAATCCGTGACTGGACAATTTTGCCGGATATGGATGCCGCTCGAACTCGCACCGCGAGCGAAGCCCCAGGCGACCGCATCGTGCCGCACAATGCCACCTTCGGGCTGAAAAAGGGCGCCACTGACGGGGAAGCGCGCATCCTCGCACAAGCTGATGGCGGGAACTTTTTCGGTGATTTGTTTGCGATTGAGTATCGAGGCCTCGGCACCGCCAAGCCGCATCGCGTTGGCGCGCAGCATGAAATGCTCGAGCTCGCCATCGGAATGGGCCAGATCGATGTAACCGCGTGGCGAATACATCAGATTGAAGTTCAATTCCTGGCTCAGTGAATCCCACAGTTGCAGTGCGAAGTTCTTCAGTTCGAAACTCGCTGGCAACAGGTAATCCGAGCGCACGATGGACGTGTTGCGCGCGGTGTTGCCGCCACCGATCCAGCCACTATCGAGGACTAGCACATCGCTCAGGTCGTGATTGCGAGCGAGGTAAAACGCGGTCGCGAGGCCATGACCGCCGGCACCGACGATGACGATGTCATAACCCGGGCGAAGTTTTGTTGGTGCCTCGATAATCTGGGGCCAGTGTCGATGGCCGCGTAATGCCTGCTTGAGCAGTGAGAATGCCGAATACTTCATGCTGTAGTCGAGCGCTTGCTAGCCACGATCTGCACCGCCGATGGCATCAGTTAATCGAAATAACATCGTCGCGCTCCATTTCCGCCACAATCATGAACAGGTGGCTGCCGCTACGAATGCACGCACCGTTACGCCGCACCAGGATGGTTCCGGGCCGGTTAAATGACAATTCGAGCGGGGCGCATTTGATGCTGTCGATTGTTGTCATGATGTGGCGCCTCTAGTTGGACACTGCCCGCTAAACAAGCCAGTTGTCGTTTTCGAATGCGATAATAATGCTCGGTCCGGCATAGATCATTGCGTTTTTGAGGGCTTGCCTGAAACCTGCATCGCTATTGACTTCGATGCCAGGGCAACCGAATGCCTCGGCAAGCTTGACGAAATCGGGTGCTCGCGGGTTGACCCCGATCTCAGGGATACCGCGTTTGATCATGCCGTCGCGAATCATCGCGTAACTGTGGTTGTGCCAGAGGATAATCGGAATCGAAAGCTCTTCCTCGACCGCGGTCGCGAGCTCGTTGACAGTAAACATGAAGCCGCCGTCGCCGACCAGTGCGAGCACGGTTTTTCGCGGTGCCGCAAGCTTGGCGCCGATGGCATCGGGCAGGGCGCAGCCGAGCGTGCCGAAACCGGCTGGATAAAACCACGTACGTGGCAGCAAGGTTTTCATCGCTGCGGTACCGGTGTAAACCAATTGCGTAATATCGCCCATGATGACGGCGTCGTCAGGGATTTCATCGCGCAGCGCATCGAGCAGGCGAATGTGCTGACGCTCGACCGCGGTGTAGTCGGACGATTGTTGTGCGCGAACCGTTTCGAGCTGGCTCATGACATCGTTATTTACTGATTTGATCTCGAGATCTTCGAGCGCCATGAGCAATTGCCCGCAGGCGGAGCGCGAATCACCCTGGATCGCGATGCTGGCCGGGAACGCGTCGCTGAAGCGTTGCGGATCGATATCGATGCGAATGACCTTGCCGTTGACTGGCAGGTCATAGATAAAACTGTCGGCTTCGGCGAGCTCGGTGCCGATCGCCAGTACGACCTCGGCCTCGGCCAGGTAAGCCTGTACTGCCGGGCTGATGATTCCGCCACCGAGGCTGAGTGGATTACTGTCAGCAACGATACCCTTGCCGGCATTGGATGCGATCACTCCGACGTTCAGACGTTCGGCAAGTTGAGTCACTTCGATGCTCGCATGTTGCGCGCCGCCGCCGACCATCATTACGGTGCGGGCGGAGCTGGCCAGCGATTTTGCGGCATCGTTGATAACCGCACCGCCTGGAATCGGTAAATCGGGAATTTGGTAAGGCTGCCAATCGTCGTCGACGCGCATTTCCATGACATCGATCGGAATCGCGATATGCACCGGGCGTGGGCGGCGTGAACGGAATACAGTGAAGGCTTGCGCGATCAGTTCCGGGACCTCGACGGGATCATGCACCATGACGCTAAAGGCCGTGATTGGCCGGGTAATCGCACATAAATCGGTGGTTTCATGCAAGCGACCCCATCCCTTACCGAGCGAGGGGCTGTCATTGGCGCTCGAAATCACCAGCATCGGGATCGAGTCGGCGTAGGCCTGGCCGATGCCGGTGGTCGCGTTGGTCACTCCGGGACCGGTGATGATGGTGCACACCCCCGGGTTACCGCTGACGCGCGCATAGCCGTCGGCCATGAAACTGGCGCCCTGTTCATTGCGAGGCGTTACCGCGCGCACATTGCTTTTTTCGATGCCGCGGTATAACTCGAGCGTATGCTCTCCGGGTATGCCAAAAACAGTGGTCACACCGTAGGATTCGAGTAGATGCATGAGTGCTTCACCGCAGGATTTGCTCATAGGTTTTTGTTTCCAGTGGTTTAAAATAGGGATTTTGCGCCTGAATACCGATGCTACTTTCGAAATTCGCGCTCGTCAATGACTGTGATCACAGTTAGAATAGCAGAAACCGAATATACAGGGCAGAGCGACATGACCATTACACCCAAGGAACCCCTTGCTTCAGTCGATTATTACATGGTCGGGATTTCAAAATTGCCAGGTTGCGACAAGCCGATCAAGCTGTCTTCCAACGAATCCGCGCTCGGCATGAGCCCCGATGCGATCGCGGCGGCTCAACAGGCCATCCAGGCGAGTCATCTTTATCCCGAGGTCGATACCGAAATGCTTGCCGAGGTGCTGGCTGAGCGTTACCGGCTCGAACCGTCGCGCATGGCCTTCGGGCCCGGGTCGGACGAGATTCTGGCGCGAGTCGTGAATACCTTTGCCGGACCTGGCGAGGAGCTCATTCACAGCAAGAATGCTTACATGCAGTTTCCGATCTATGCGATGTTGGCCGGCGCTACCCCGGTCGCAGCGAATGATCGCGACTTCCGCTACGACGTCGATACGATACTGTCACGTGTCAACGAACGTACCCGTATCGTGTTGATCGCCAATCCGGACAATCCATCGGGGACCCACCTGTCCGCCGCGGAAGTGCGTCGTTTGCATGCCGGGCTGCCGGACAACGTGCTGCTGATCATCGACGCGGCTTACGAAGAGTTTGCCGACCAGGACGATTACGAATCGGGTACCCGGCTGGTACACGAATTTGACAATGTTATCGTTACGCGCACCTTTTCCAAGGTCTACGGCATGGCCGGCTTGCGACTCGGCTGGTGTTACGGCCCGGCGTGGGCGATCGACATTCTCATCAAGATCGGTCCTTCGTTCCCGGTCAATTCGGCGTCTTTTAGCGCCGGGATTGCCGCGGTCAGGGATGTCGATCATGTCGATGCGGTGCTGGCACACAACAAGAAATGGATCACGAAATTCAGCGCCGAATTGGGCGTGATGGGATTGAAAGTCTATCCCAGTCAGACCAACTTTATGTTGGTCGAGTTTCCGTCCGAGCCCGGTAAAACTGCTGCCGCGGCGAATACATGGCTGAATCGGCATGGCATTATTCCCCGGCAGTTTGCCGTTGAGAGCTTCAACAACAAGTTGCGCTTTACCGTCGGTGAAGACGCCGGTATGGAAAAGACCATCGAGGTGCTGACTGAATTCACCAGTGCTTGACAGTCGGTGGCAGATAAGCAGACACCAGGATAAAGAGAGCAAAGCTAATGAGCCCAACCGATAAATTCCATCTCGCACGCAAGACGCCTGCGATGACACTAACCGATTTCGAGCCGAACCTGGATATGGATAAACTGTGCCGATATCGGTTGGGCCGGGTGCGTGAAAAATTGGCCGCACAGGATCTGGCAGCTTGTGTACTTTACGATCCGATCAACATCCGTTACGCCACCGGCACCCGCAATATGTCTGTTTACACCATGCACGCCGCTGAACGCTACGCCTTTATCGCGACCGAAGGACCAGTTGTGATGTTTGATAGCTATCCTGTCGGTACACCCACAATCGTGGATGAACGCAGGCCCGCGCAAATCTGGTACTACGAAGTGACGCAAGATAAAACCTTCGATGCTTGCCGGGATTGGGCAGTGGAAATCGCCGACCTGGTGCGCCAGTACGGTGGCGGCAATAACCGACTCGCCATCGATAGAATGGCGACACTCGGATACGGCGCTTTGCAAAAGCACAAGCTGACGCTCTGCGATGGTGGTAGCGTCATGGAGCAGGCCAGGCTGATCAAATCGACGGAGGAACTCGCCTGCATGAGCGTGGCGGTGGCTGCCTGCGATGTGGGCATGGCTCGCATGCGCGAAGCCTTGCGGCCGGGTATTACGGAAAATTACCTGTGGTCGATTCTGGCGCAAACCAATATTGAGCTTGGCGGAGAGTGGCTTGAATGCCGACTGCTGGCCTCTGGTGGGCGCACCAACCCCTGGTACCAGGAAGCCAGCGACAAGCTGATTCGCGGCGGTGACCTGGTGGCCTTCGATACCGACATGGTCGGTCCTTATGGCTATTGTGCCGATGTATCGCGCACCTTTCATTGTGGACCGAGCAAGCCGACCGTGAGACAAAAGCAGCTCTATAGGCTGGCCTATGAGCAGGTTCACCATAACCTCGAACTGATCAGACCGGGTGTCACTTTCAGGGAGCTGTCGGACAGGAGCTGGCGCGGACCGGCCGAATTTGAAGAAAATCGCTATGTTTGCATGGTTCACGGTGTTGGTCTGGTCGATGAGTATCCGGATATTGCTCATCCGCTGGATTGGGATAGCCATGGTTACGACGGTGTGATTGAAGAGAACATGGTGTTATGCGTGGAGAGTTATATCGGGCAGACCGGGGACAGTGAAGGCGTCAAGCTGGAAGAGCAGGTTGTGGTCACTGCCGATGGGATTCAGTCGCTGTCAAGCTTTCCCTTCGAAGAAGATTTGTTGAAATAGGGTGACGGCCTATCGCTTGTTCGAAGGCGGAGGGTAAATTGGATGAATTGAAGAGAATAATTCCGCTGATGACTCATCCGGTGTTACGCCCCCATGCCGAGATCGGGCGAACCCCGCTCAATGTCAACGAATACTATACTTCGCAGATCAATGAACTCTCCGAGGTCGAGAGCGATGGCCTGTCGAGACTGCTGCATCATCACACGCAATTGCCGGATTTCCAGGTGTGTCATAGTTGGCAAGCCAACGATATCGCCTTCCGGGACAAGCGATGTACCCGGCACTATGCGTCAACTGACCACGCTGTTGCGCACCGGGTCACGAATCGCGAGACACTGTTTGCTAACAAACCTTTTTTCAACAAATCCACGGATTGAAAATGGATATAGAAGCAGAAGCAAAAAACATTCAGAGCTTTGTCGAGCAGGGTAATTATCACGCTGCCTACAATATTGCATTGTCCGCTTTGAACGCCTGTCGGCGAGAAAACGATCAGGCCGGGACAGATGCCTGTCTCAAAATCATCCAGGGCGTCGTCGACTCGTTGGTCGACGAGTTTGGCAGCAAGTCGCAGGCCCGGTGCTAGCCCGCATTTCGATGCGTTCGTGGCTCAGCTAGTGCCGATCACGCCGCGTGCCAGTTGATCCCGTTCTATCGATTCAAACAGGGCGGTAAAATTGCCTTCGCCGAAACCCTCGTCGTCCTTGCGCTCGATGAATTCGAAGAATGTCGGTCCGATCATATTGCTGGAAAAAATCTGCAGCAACAGGCGTGGCTTGTCGCCTTCGGTCGAGCCGTCGAGCAAGATGCCGCGTGACTTCAAATCGTCGACCGGCTCGCCATGTCCGGGTAGCCTCTGTTCGAGCATATCGTAGTAGGTTTGCGGTGGTGCCGTCATGAATTTCATGCCGCGCGCGAGCAGTCGATCCCAGCATGCGTAGAGATTGTCACAGGAGAGGGCGATATGCTGAATGCCCTCGCCGTTGAACGCCATCAGGTACTCTTCGATCTGACCCGTGTTGTTCGACGATTCCTCGTTGAGCGGGATACGGATTCGTCCATCCGGTGCAGTCATCGCCTTTGAGAAAAGTCCGGTATATTCGCCCTTAATATCGAAATTACGAATTTCACGGAAGTTGAACAAGTTCTCGTAATAACCTGCCCAGTACTCGATACGGCCGCGATAAACGTTATGTGTGAGATGGTCGATCTGTTTGAAGCCGCAGCCTTGGGGATGTCGATCTACACCATCGTAAAACTCGAAGTCGATGTCGTAAATAGTGTTGCCCTCGCTGTAACGGTCGATCAGGTACAACGGTGCGGCGCCGATGCCCTTGATCGCAGGCAGGCGCAGTTCCATCGGCCCGGTCGGAATTTCCATCGGTTGCGCACCGAGTTCGAGTGCGCGCGCATAGCTATGGTGCGCGTCATTGACTCGAAACGCCATGCCGCAGGCAGCCGGGCCGTGTTCCTGTGCGAAGTACGCGGCGTGACTTTTGGCTTCGTTGTTGAGAATAAAATTGATATCGCCCTGGCGAAACAGTGTGACGTCTTTCGAGCGGTGCCGCGCCACGGCTTCGAAGCCAAGCAGATGAAAAACCTCTTCGAGTTGCTGTGGGTCCGGTGAGGCAAATTCGACGAATTCAAATCCGTCCAGCCCCATGGGGTTATCGAATAATTCGGGCATGTCATCTTCCTGGGGAATTTCGGTGCCAGACATTCTGCCCATAATTTCTGAACTATGTGCCCTCAAGTTGCAAATAATCGTAGTAACATGAAACAATAAATGCAGAAAAATTTAAAAAGTGGAAATAATGTTTATGGAACTGTCAAACTGTGATCGTCGCTTGCTGCAAGCGTTACAAAAAGACGTTACTCAAAGCCAGGCCGACCTGGCCGAGGAGGCCGGGTTGTCGCGTACATCCTGCTGGCGGCGCATACGCGATTTCGAGGAAGCCGGTTTGATCCGGCAGAAGGTCGCTCTGCTTGATCCAAAAATAGCTGGATTCGGTATCGAGGTACTACTGCTGGTCGCGATGACCGAGCATACCGACGACAATCGTCGCGAGTTCGAGAATCATGTGCGCAGCCTGCCCGAGGTGCTCGAGTGTTTTTCGGTGTCGGGTGAACGCGATTACATGTTACAAGTCGTCGCCCGAGATATGGATTCCTACACGGATTTTCTCAACGGCAAAATACTCAAGCATTCCGCGGTGCGTTCGGCCAGCTCGACCTTCGTGCTGAAACGCGTGAAATATTCGACTGCATTACCGCTAGCCGGTTGACCGCGCGATTCAAATTTCTGCCGACAGCTGGAACTCAAATATCAGAAGCTGCATTGTGCTCTACCCAGGCTCCTATAACCTAAGATCGAGAGGCGACCTTCGGTCACACGGGGCATACCTGTCCGAGCCAGGTCACCAGTTTTCAGGCCCGGCGCTTTGAGTTTTACTAGAAAGGAGAATCTGAACTCGACAGGCTGTCGTATGGCTCTGCGGACATTAAAACCAGAAATAATTCCATTGGGTTAAGGTCGCTGCCTGCCGTTTCACTTTGGGAGTAGCGGATGAAGAAATAGATGAGCGCCGTACCAAATATCCAGATGGCTACCTGGATGGGGAGGACTGAAACCAGATCAGTTTGCAAGATTGAAGGAAACATGGGTCGACTAGAATATACCAATCTCTGACAAGTTATAGCGATCTAATTCACAAAGCGATAGCGAAATTAGTGGGGTACGAGAGTCGAGCCCACGACCTGCAGTGAAAAATACAAAGCACTGCTAGGCGACGAATTCCTCTAAAGCATACACGGGTAATCGATTCTGCTGGGTTGGAGACCAGTGGTGGGTTCTACTGATCGGAAATAATCGGCCACCTATTCCGCACGCGGTTTGAAGAGATTATGTGGAGTCAACTTTTATCATCAGGTCGCGAAGTGCGTGATGCGGTCATCCGAATCTGCACCTGTTCGAGCAACCGTGTGGATCCGCTGCCGGGAGGTTATTTTCGGAGTAGGGAGCGGGAGTTTTTCCTCGAACACAGTCGATCTGAATGCTGGATTTCGGTCAGATCTCCAACTTGATGGATAGCGATAACCCGCTGTATTACCGGGCGGGCAGCTGTATTGTGGGGGTTTTTGAGCGTCTATTAGTCCGAAACGGACACCCGTTGACCGGGGTGGTCTAAGGGCTGTCCCCGGATTTGCTATCACCGAACCTCTATCAGATTACTATTACGGGAAGCAATCACTCTTGACTGGCCCGCTTGCACTTGCGATGCTACTTTTAAATGCGCTTCCTATCGCCTGTCATTGGTTTGCTTTCCCTGCTCCCGGTCCTCTTCGCGGGCGGGCCTGTCTCGGCTGCGTCCGGCCAGCAAGATGAGATACTTGAGCACGCCAACGAGCCCTGGAGTGGAGACCTCGATGGCATTACCGAGCGAAGATTTCTCCGCATCCTGACCGTCCACAATCCCCTCTTCTTCAGTTTCGATGGCGCGAAGCAGAAAGGCATGGTCGCCGAGTTGGCCAAAATGTTCGAGGATCACCTCGCCGAAGAGATCGGTCGTGTACGGTCGCCCACCGTCATCGTGATTCCCGTGGGACGCGATGAACTGTTACCTGGTCTGATTGAAGGGCGCGGTGACGTGGTCATGGGCAACCTCACGATTACGCCCGAAAGGCAGAAGCTAGTCGATTTCGGCCCTCCGCTGCACCCGAACGTCGACGAGCTGGTGGTTACCGGGCGGGCCGCAAAAAATACCGACTCGTTTGACGATCTCGTGAAAACGGGGCTCTATGTGCGCCGATCCAGCAGCTACTTCGAGCATCTGCAAGCACTGAATGCCGAGCGCAAGACACAGGGCAAAAAGCCAATCCCCGTGACCAAGGCAGACGAAAATTTAGAGGACTACGATCTGCTGGACATGGTCAATGCCGGAGTGATCAAAGCTATTGTCGTCGACAGCCACAAGGCAATCTTCTGGGAACAGGTTTTCGACAAGATAAAGGTGCACCGAGATTTGTCGGTGCATTCCGGAAACCAGATTGCGTGGGCCATTCGCAAGGATAGTCCCGGCTTGATGAAGTCGATCACCGCGTTTGGCAAGACGGTTAAAAAAGGTAGCCTGCTTGGCAACATTGTGCTGAAACGTTACCTCGGTAATACCCGATGGATCAAGAACGTGCTGGCCGGCAAGGACCGTAAACGTTACGAGGATACCATCGAAGTCATCAAACGATATGCCGGCCAATATGAATTCGACTGGCTAGTCATTGCGGCCCAGGCTTACCAGGAGTCGCGCTTCGACCAGAGCAAGCGGAGCTCGGCGGGCGCGGTGGGCGTCATGCAACTACTGCCCAGCACCGCGGCGGACAAGGCGGTCGGCATTCCCGATATTTCGACGCTGGAGAACAATGTCCACGCCGGGGTGAAATACCTGAACTGGCTGCGACAAACATACTACACAGACGAGACGATTTCACCGCTCGACCGGGTGCTGTTCTCATTCGCTGCATACAACGCCGGCCCGGGGAATATGAAACGGGCGCGCAGGCGCGCAAAAAAACTGGGCTTCGACCCCAACCGCTGGTTCGCCAATGTCGAGATTGGCATGTACCGGGCGGTGAGCGGCGAACCGGCTTCCTACGTACGCAATATTTACAAATATTACGTCACTTACCAGGGCCTCGAGGAATCGCGTCAGGCGCGCGAAAAAGCCCGCGAAGGCCAACCAGAATAAAACGTTTAATAGCAAAAGGGGACAACCACTTAACTCTGAATATCACATATTTAGGGAAGCTCTGGATAAGTCATGCTGACTTAGCAGAGCACGAAAAACGCAAAATGCGATTTTACGTTTTTCTTCATTTTTCAATCACTTGTGTGATCGAAAAATGGCGGCACATCCCTGTGCCGCAGGAATCTCTGCATTTTGCAGAGATTCCTTAACTCGCTCGAGTGACGTACAGGGTAATGTATATTGTTATGCTATTTTCAGCAGGGAGCTATTTTGACTATTGACCGGGCGGGCTAATGGGTGATCCCACTCTTTTTGAGATTGTCGCTATCAGAGCCTGAATTCGACCCAGCTCGAGTTCCATGCTCAATTCTTAAGTACGGTTAGAAAGTCGTCAACCACCGTCAAATATTGATCTATCTGCTCTTGTTCCATGACAAAAGAAACAGCTGGACCGGCACTCGAGATTGCCTCCCACACCCCTCGGTTTGCATAAAATACTCGCATCGTGTTAAGCAACTCTTCATCACTATACTCATAATACTCAGTCGAGTTTCTTGGGTGTTTTGGCCCAAAGGTGTAGCCCGAACGACTCAACAGGGTTTGTGCCAACCATGGCAGGGCATGCTGATCAAACAAAGTCTGTAATCCTGAACTTAAGTATTCACCAAGCCGGGAAGTTTTTTCGTAGGCTTCTTTGGTCAAAATTTCAGTGAGAGCCACTTTCGCGGCGGCCATACTCAGGGCGTTGCCGAACAAGGTCCCGCCGATCGCCAAACCACCCAAAGCAGCACGCGGGTCGTTCTCATCGAATGATTCCAGGTGATTAGCAACAAACTCGCCGACTACCTGACTCATCCCGTATACACCCGTCGGTATTCCTGCAGCCACGGTTTTACCCAGCGTAATCATGTCGCTTTCGATGTTCCATACTCGGCTTAAACCGCCCCAGGCACACACCTGGGTATGAGTTTCATCGATAATCAACAAGCAATGATATCGATCACATAGGCTTCTTAGCTGTAAGAAAAAATTTTCTTGCGGCAATATGACCCCGATATTTGTCAGGGCCGGTTCTGTCACGATACAGGCGACATCATTATTTTTTAATGCGTTTTCAATCGATTCCAGGTCATTGAATTCAACGATCAGTGTCTTGTTTTTAAAGTCCTTACTGAAACCCAGGCTGTCTTGATTCTTCTCCCCCATGGTGTCGTCGATATGCCCGTGATACTTTCCGCCGAACACCAGCACATGTTCTTTTTCAGTGTAGGCTCTGGCGATACGAATCGCTTCCATATTGGCCGATGATGCCGATAGCGTGAATTGCCATAAGTGGTGCCGATAACGCTCGCTCAGCTTTTCGCAAACATCGATGCTGTCTTCGACGGGCAACAGAAACTGTGAACCGTTGGCTACCCTCTCTTTAATCGCTTCAACAAGAACTTTCGGCCCGTAGCCACAGTTCATACTGAGATCGGCCTGGTTCATATCCAGGTATTTATGCTGATCAACATCCCAAAAGTAAGCGCCCTCACCGCGCTCAGCAAAAAATGGTTGATGCAGGTACATGCCGTCCATCCACGCACAGGGGACGCCATTTGGCATATAGTATTTGGCTTTTTCTAACAGCGCGGCTGATCGAGGCCGCTGCCGATGAAATCGGTCTTGTTCTTCCTGAAAAATAGCATTGACTCGATTTATATCGACGCCTTGAGCTGGCATGATTTATCCTCTAGTAGCATAACCCGACAGTTGCATAAATATCGCGACGGATACCCTGTAACCTCGTAGTTGCTGGAGTTCACCTCAGGTGAGGTCCAGAGCTATCCGAACAAGGCAGGATTATAAAGGTTATCGGCAATAAAAAAAGATCCCCGAAATGATAAAATTTAAGGTTACTACAGCCTTTCGATAAACCAGCGGAAACCGTTCGCATGAAATGTAGCAAAGCCAGCGTGCATCGTAAAACTCATCGCATTCCAGAGATCCGTTTCGAGGATCAGCGCCTGATTTCGTTCGCTGGATTGATTCTGTTTCAATCATTGTTCATGCGTATTGGATTGAAACAAAAACTTTCGAGCCGCTTCCGGCATTTGTAGGCCCGCTCGATTTTTGGTCATGGTTTCACGGTCATGCAATTGATCGTTCATCTGCTGCCGGGCTATCGGCAACTTCAGGATATGCGTTGTTTGCCAGGATGACCCGGTGGTCGGTTGCCTGCTGGGCGTTGGTCATCTGCCCGATGTGACCACTCTAAGCCGCAGTCTGTAGGGGATGGGTACGCGGAGCGTGGAAGTGCCGGACCAACTTAACCGCTATGACGTACCAATCTGTCCACCAAATCCGGTTTTTCCTTACCAGTGCGCTGCGTGCTCCCACTCCAAGTTAACTCGAGTCAGATAGTAATTGGAGTTTGAAATGATGGATGGGGACATACTGGAATCCACCGCACCTAATATGTACAGTGCGCCGACCTCAATCTCGCACCTGTACCTATTCAGGTTAGGTACTTGTTGCGCAGACTCTTACTCTGAAAACTAAGGAAAATTGTATAGGCAAACTATCCATCGGAAATACGATGGATTCCAGAAGTCAGCGTGTTTATACTGCCTGTTCTTCACTAAAGCTTTTAAAGCCGATAGGAGGGACCATGGCCTGGGGATGGATTCGAGCTTATCAAGAAGAGACGACTGCACTAGGTTTCAGCGACGCTGACTATCGGGTCCGCAACAACCGCGCTGAATTCCGACGCGATTTTTCCACTGACATGCATGTTTCGGCGTCCGGCAATAGCAACGTGGGACAAACTTTACGTTGGGGTGATAAAGTCGAATTGCCCAACGGCATCGCAAGCACTAATTGGACGCGCATCGTCGCCAATGGCGAAACGGGCTATGTACGTACTGCACACCTCATTGAAGTTGCGTTCGTTAATCGCCTTGATGATCAAGACGTTTATACGACACCCTTGACATACTTCAGTCGCGGCCGAAACCATAGCGTCACGCTCATTTGGGGGGATTGTGTACAGATCATCGAACGTGGTGACAATGTATGTCGGGTGCGTGCACGCGGATTCACGGGAGATGTTGCCACCGAGCGTTTAACAGAAGACGCGCTAATGTCGGTCTACTTCATCGACGTTGGTCAAGGAGACGGTATTCTCATTAACACACCTGATGGGCGACATCTCTTGATCGATGGTGGTTTGGAACGCTCAAAGCAACACACCGGTAAAAATGCAGCGGACTTTGTCGACTGGAAATTTTACAAAGATTACGGCGATTTTCGAATCCGACTTGATAGCCTCATGGCTTCCCACTCGGACAACGATCACTACGGTGGCCTGCATGATCTGGTGCGCCACAATCCACAACGCGACAACTTTCTGGCTGACAGGGAACTGGATTGCCTTGGAGCAGACATCACCACTTTCCATCACCCAGGACTGTCACGATGGGAAAACCGCAAAAATTCAAATCCCGCCCATCATGATGGGCTCGGTCCCCGGGAACTGGACGCCAATTTCAACTATTTCGTTCGCCTGCTCGAAGATCGCGCCGATGCTGAAACATCCATCGTTAACAACGCTACGACGGAACTGTCAGGACCCTGGAAGTATTTCGTGCGTGATGTGCTGGCCAACGACGCCAATACTGAGGTCGTGCGCGTCGGTCTAGATCGTGATGCGCTGCAATCCGGTGCCGAGTTACCGGACCTCTGGCCGGCAGATGGCTACGCCATCAAAGTGCTAGGACCTGTGACCGTAGAGCGGAATGGCCAACCCAGCCTGCCGGATCTGGGTCCCAAGTCTTATAATACCAACGGTCACTCCATTTGCTTGCGCCTGGATATCGGCAATGCCAGAATCATGCTGACGGGGGACCTCAATAAGCCAAGCATGGATTGGCTAAACGCTTGCTATGGTGACCGCATGGCTGCCTGGTTATGTGACGTCGCCAAGGCTTGCCACCACGGCAGTCATAAGATCTCCTACCGATTTCTCGAAGCAATGCGACCAGCAGCAACTGTAATTTCATCTGGCGATGCCGAAGGGCATGCTCACCCAAGACCTGAAATTGTTGCTGCGAGCGCTATTTCCGGCCGGGTTGAGATTGATCGTGACAATGATGTGCTATTGACCCCATTGGTATACAGCACCGAAATCGAACGCAGCATCAGCCTTGGTACAGTTCACCGGCTGGAGTACTCCGGGGTTACGACTGACAATGACAACGTCACCCACAATGGCAGCCTGCTTGGTCGTCATTATCAGGCAATTAATCAAAAAGCGCTGCTGTCGCCCTCTGAAACCGACGAAATTGAGGCGTTGCCAGAAGACCAGCAAAGTGATCGAAGCAGAGCGATCAAAAAAAACAACCGAAGCCTGTTCCGAGCGCAGGAGCAAGCTATTCTCGATCACACGATGCACCTCAAAGTTGGCGCAACGATACCTCAAGGCCCTCTTGGAGCGGAATTCAAATGGCTGCCCTTCTGGCGAGCAAAGGTGATGGAAAAGAACCACTATGGTCTGGTGAATGTGCGCACAGATGGGGAAACCGTCATGTGCGCGACGATGGACGAAACACAAGAGGATTGGATCGTACACACGTTTCCGGCACGTGCCCGTTAAAACCGATGGAACCTCTGAACAATTGATATTTTTCAGAGGTTCCCTAATAAATAAATCTGTCCCGGTTTATTAAGCGTACACTCTGCATCCTAAGATATTTCATTGAAGGAGTACTAGTTCCTGTAGGCATTTTTCGAGAATATCCATACCTTCGTTGACGAGTGCATCGCTGATATTCAGCGCCGGCAGGAAACGAATGACGTTACCGCGCGCACCACAACTGAGCAGGGCCAGGCCATTTTCATAGGCGCGTCCAACCAACGCCTTGGTCAGCTCCGCGTCGGGTTGCCCGGCATCGCCGTTTTTGACCAGTTCCATCGCCATCATCGCGCCATGGCTGGTACGCAGATGACCGATATTGGCTGGAAATTTCGCCTGTAAGGCTTGCAGTCGGGTAGTGAACAATTCGCCGACATGATTTGCCGCCTCGGCCAATTTTTCTTCCTCGATGATATCGATCATCGAAAGGGCGGCGACACAGCCGAGCGGTGAACCCGCATAGGTTCCGCCGAGACCGCCGGGAAGCGGGGCATCCATGACTTCGGCCTTGCCGACCACAGCGGCAATCGGGAAGCCGTTGGCCATGCCTTTGGCGATCGTCATCAGATCGGCTTCGACGCCGGCGTACTCACTGCAGAACATCTTGCCGGTACGCGCAAAACCGGTCTGAATTTCATCGATGACCAGCATGATTCCATGTTCATCGCACAACGCTCTGAGCTTTTTTAAGAATTCGTCCGGTGCCGGGTAAAAACCACCTTCACCCTGCACCGGCTCAACGACAATCGCAGCGACATCGCCAGGTGCGATATCGGCCAGAAACAGGTTATTCAGCCCCTGCAACGAATCTGCAACCGAGATGCCGTGATACTCGATCGGGAACGGAGCATGATAAAGCTCCGCCGGAAATGGACCGAACAGGTTCTTGTAGGGCGTGATCTTGCCGGTCAACCCCATCGCCAGCATGGTTCTGCCGTGAAAGCCGCCGTTAAAGGCGATCACGCCTCTTCGCCCGGTATGGGCGCGCGCGATCTTGACTGCATTTTCGATTGCTTCGGCACCGGTGGTGACGAAGATTGACTTTTTCGCGCTCGCTCCGGGCGCCAGTTCATTGAGCTTTTCAGCCAGACGAACCGAACTGTCGTAAGGCGTTACCATGACGCAGGTATGGCTGAACTTGTCGAGTTGCTCGGCGACAGCGGCGGTTATTTTCGGATGACAATGACCGGCCGAACAAACCGCGATGCCGGTGCCAAAGTCGATATATCGGTTACCTTCGACGTCCCATAATTCAGAACCGCGCGCGCGTTCGATATAAACCGGCGCGATGTTGCCCTGTCCACGCGGTACGGCATTTTCTTTGCGCGCCTGCCAGTCTTTATTAGAGAGTCCTGTAACCTCGGTCATTTTCAAATTTGCGTTGCTCATTTGTCGATACCACCCATGCACATGTATTTAATTTCAGTGTAATCGTCGAGGCCGTACTTCGATCCTTCGCGGCCCTGACCGGATTCCTTTACACCACCAAAGGGTGCCATTTCGTTGGAAATGATGCCCTCGTTGATGCCGACGATGCCATACTCCAGGCCTTCTGCCACGCGCCAGATACGACCGATGTCGCGTGAGTAAAAGTAGCAGGCGAGGCCAAACTCGGTATCATTCGCCATCTGAATCACTTCTTCTTCGGTGCTGAACTTGAACAGCGGCGCAATCGGACCAAATATTTCCTCACGAAAAACACGCATTTCACTGTTGACGTTGGTCAGAATGGTCGGTTCGAAGAAATGGCTTCCCAGTTCTGATCGGTTGCCGCCAACCACTTTGGTGGCTCCCTTGCTGAGGGCATCTTCGACGAAGGCTTCCATGTCATTGGCGGCCTGCTCGGTGATCAGGGGACCCACGGTAGTGCCTTCCTCGGTGCCATCGCCCATTTTGAGGTCGTCAACCGCCGCCGCGAGTTTATCGGCAAACGCGTCATAGCAACCTTCCTGCACCAGGATTCGATTGGCGCAAACACAGGTCTGGCCGGCGTTGCGATATTTGCTGATGATTGCACCGGCGACCGCCGCGTCGAGATCGGCGTCGTCGAATACGATGAAGGGTGCGTTGCCGCCCAGTTCCATCGAGGTGCGTTTTACGGTTTGAGCGCATTCGGCCATCAATTGCTTGCCGACCGGTGTGGAGCCGGTAAATGTCAGCTTGCGCACGATTGGATTGGAGGTCATTTCTTTGCCGATGGCGGCGGTCTCGCCGGTGACCATGTTAATAACGCCGGGTGGGATGCCGGCACGCTCGGCCAGTTCGACAAAGGCGTAGGCTGACAGGGGTGTCGCGTTTGCCGGCTTGCAAACCACGGTACAACCGGCTGCGAGTGCCGGCGCGATCTTACGGGTCAGCATCGCATTCGGGAAATTCCAGGGTGTGATACAGGCGACGACGCCGACCGGTTGTTTGATACAAACGATACGCTTGTCATTGGATGGCTGCGGGATGGTGTCGCCGTAGAGGCGCTTGCCTTCTTCGGAAAACCATTCGATGTAATTGGCGCCATAGGCGATTTCACCGCGCGCCTCAGCCAGCGGCTTGCCCTGTTCCAGGGTCATGATCATGGCCAGATCTTCCTGTGCCTCCATCATCAGGTTAAACCATTTGCGCAGGCAGGCGGAGCGTTCCTTGGCAGTGCGTTGACGCCAGCTGACAAAAGCCTCGGCAGCGGCCTTGATGGCACGACGCGTTTCCGCAGTGCTGCATTTGGCGACTTCAGCGATGACTTCACCATTGGCGGGATTGGTGACTGCTACGGTTTCGCCGCTGTCAGCGTCTATCCATTGGCCGTTGATATAAGCTTTGGTTTTGAGTAACGACTGGTTAGATATTTGAATGCTCATGTGCGCGTTCCCGGTCAAGTTGTGCAAAGGCGAGAAGCATAACGATTTAGCCTGTTGGCGACAATGAATTTACAATGTGTAGGGCGAAACTGACGCTACCTCTGATAGAATAATGCGGATGTCCCCAGCCGGAATTGATATGCCTGATAACGCGATCCCCGCAAAACGGAAATCTCGCACCAACCTGGATTTTTATCACAGCCCAACGCAGTTGCGTTTCGATACCTGGAATCGACTCGAAGAACACGCCACCCGTCTACGTCAAAAACACATGCGCAAGGCCGATGTCGCGGCGCTAAGTAAAAAAATCAGGG
Source organism: Gammaproteobacteria bacterium (assembly GCA_024229615.1). GTDB lineage: Bacteria > Pseudomonadota > Gammaproteobacteria. The sequence continues at coordinate 27,243 of JAAESG010000506.1, forward strand.
ACGAAATAACCCTGCTCGAAACCATAGAAAATTACAGTGCATTTCCTTCACAGGAAGACTTCAAGCTTTTATGGCAACTTTTTGACCAGCAAGACTTCGATTTGATGTCGCGCATTGTTACCCGGATCGTACGTGCGCTGACCGGGGGTACCTATCGCTCGCGCCATATCAATCTGCGGGTGCCGACCGAACTCGAAGACAAGGATGAAGCGACCCAGTATTACGATGAGGAGCGCCACCAGCAGCGCCCTTATTTCGAAGTGCTGTTTGTCGATGAAAGCGGGCCGGACGATGTCAAACGCTTGCGTGAGAACTTGCATCAATTACGTCGGCCGGAGGATCAGTTTATCTACGATATCGTCGTGGTACCGACTTTCGAGGATGCATTAATTGCGGTGCTGTTTAACTACAACATCCAGGCGGCGGTTATTCGTTATGGCTTTCCTTTGCAGTCGGTCAATCATCTTGAAATTTTACAGCGTTACCTGGCCCGAATTAGTGAATCCGACTACGAAGATGCACTCGATATAGAGCGTGGCCCGCTCCTCGGGAACTGGTTGTCCGAGCTTCGGCCGGAACTCGATCTATACCTGGTAACCGATGCCGCGGTTGAAGATATCGCCGGCAATGTCACGCAAAAGTTTTCGCGCATCTTCTACCAACAGGAAGACTATCTCGATCTGCATCTGAATATTCTGCGTGGCATCCAGCAGCGCTATCAAACTCCATTTTTTACCGCGTTGCGTAAATACAGTCGCCAGCCTACCGGTGTCTTTCATGCGATGCCGATCTCGCGCGGCAAGTCGGTGACCAAGTCGCACTGGATCAAGGACATGGCACAGTTTTACGGTATGAATATTTTTCTCGCCGAAACCTCGGCGACCTCGGGCGGACTCGATTCGTTACTGCAACCACATGGACCGATCAAGAAAGCCCAGGAACTGGCGGCACGCGCATTTGGCGCCAAGCGCACCTACTTTGTCACCAATGGCACCTCGACCGCCAACAAGATCGTGGTTCAGGCACTGGTCAAACCAGGCGATATCATTCTGGTCGATCGCGATTGTCACAAGTCGCATCATTACGGCATGGTGCTCGCCGGCGCCCATGTTTGCTACCTCGATTCCTATCCGCTGAATGATTACTCGATGTATGGTGCTGTACCGCTTAGCGAGATCAAGCATAAGTTGTTGATGTATAAAAAAGCGGGGCTGTTACAGCGGGTGAAAATGTTGTTGCTGACCAACTGTACCTTCGATGGCGTGGTCTACAACGTCGAACGTGTCATGGAAGAGTGCCTGGCGATTAAACCCGATCTTATTTTTCTCTGGGATGAGGCCTGGTTTGCGTTTGCCGGTTTTACGCCGACCTACCGGCGTCGTACGGCGATGGCGACGGCGAAACGCTTGCAGGCGCGTTATCGCAGCGAAGAATATGTCGCGGAGTACACCGACTATGTAAAACGCATCGCCAAATCAAAAGATGCTGATCTCGTCAACCAACGCCTGTTACCCGACCCGGCCAAGGTCCGCGTGCGTAGCTATGCCACGCAGTCGACGCATAAGTCGTTAACCTCGCTGCGTCAGGGTTCGATGATCCACGTCTACGACCAGGATTTCAATCACAAGGTGCAGCAGCCTTTCGTCGAGGCCTTTATGACGCATACCTCGACCTCGCCGAACTACCAGATCCTGGCCTCGCTGGACATCGGACGTCGTCAGGTCGAACTCGAAGGTTTTGAAATGGTGCAGAAGCAAATCGAGCTGGCGATGGCCATTCGCGAGCGTGTCGCTTCGCACCCGCTACTGAGCCGCTACTTTCGATTTTTATCGGCTAAGGACATGATTCCGGAAGAATTTCGACCCTCCGGCATCGGCAGCTATTTCGATCCGGAAAAAGGCTGGCGTAACACGCGTATGGAAGAAGCCTGGGCCGTCGATGATTTCGTCATCGATCTGTCACGGTTGACCCTGTATCTGGGGCTTACCGGGGTCGATGGCGACAGCTTCAAGAATGAATACCTGATGGACAAGTACGGTATTCAAATCAACAAGACCTCGCGTAATACGGTGCTGTTTATGACCAACATTGGCACCACGCGCAGCTCGGTCGCGTTTTTAATCGAAGTACTGGTCAAGATTGCGACCGAACTGGACCAGGAGCGCGAAGATGCCGGTCGGGTAGAGCGCAAATTGATCGATAAAAGAGTCAAGTCGTTGTCGGAAGAATTGCCCCCACTGCCTGATTTCAGCTACTTCCACGCCGCCTTCTGCCCCGGTGCCGCGAACAAGGTCAAAACCACCGAAGGCGATATCCGCAGTGCCTTCTTTTTAGCCTACGACCACGAAAACTGTGAGTATATGACGATCGATGAGGAAACTATTGGTGCGGCGATGAACTCCGGCCGAGAGCTCGTATCCGCAAGCTTTGTAACACCCTATCCGCCGGGCTTCCCGGTACTGGTTCCGGGACAGGTCGTCAGTGAGGCTATCCTGGCATTCATTCGCGCACTCGATGTCAAGGAAATTCATGGCTACGAACCCGAAATCGGACTACAGCTGTTTACCGAAGAAGCCCTGCACAAACTTCAGTAGTCGCTATACAAAAAGCCGCTAGCCCGTATTTCTCACCACCTTATCTACTGCGACGACGTTATGCCGCACCCTGCCTGCATTTGGCTCGGTCAGAGCGCTCGACATAGTGTCAACTATGCCAGCGCACCCTCCGAACATGGGTTGCCGGTAACTGCAAGCAATGTTCGGAGTGGTCGCAAAATGCAGGCAGGGCCCGACCTCTCGTCGTCTCGCTATGAGTGGTGGTGAGAAATGCGGGCTAGATCCCTGACTTTCCTGCAAAGCCGGGAGTTTTGTGCTATTGCATCTTTACAGGCGCCATAAACGCCGTGAGGCGAGGTCGAAACTAGCCGGTTAACGAAATTACCGATGCCAATTCTTTTTGATAATCCCCTAAGTTTTAAAAAATTTCCTATTAGTAATCAATGTTGTACTACACTATGCTAAGAATCTATGTTAAGTTCCATCGGCGATGGCAATGTGGACTGGCGCAATTTGGTTCATTGTTCGTTTTTTTATTCAGGAGTTAGCAGTTATGAGGAAAAATATTACTATTGTTCTTCTGTTTTTGACCTTTTTAGTGCCCACCGTTAGCCATGCTGCCAGGGACTACAGTTCTTATCAGACAAACGATTTAATTGGCGATGTTTATCTCGGCGTCAAGTATTCAAGAATAGGCATTTTCTCTGACGATCTCGACGATGGTGATAAATCCGATAGCCGAAATGTGGGATTTATGTTCGGCAAGGGTATCAATGACCTCCTGTCATGGGAAATTGCCTACAATTCGAACGTGACCAAAGAAGACGACTGGCTCGGAGCCGGGTTGAACGTTGAGGCGGAAACACTCGGATTCTTCCTGGTCGCAAAAACACAGGGAGATATCTATTTCAAAGGAAGAGTGGGTTATAGCCGGGTAACCGAGGATTTGTCCGCGATTGGAGAGTTCAACTCGTATGGCATTGCTTACGGAGTCGGCGCCGGGTTTAAAATAGGCAAGATAGGTGCGATAGAAGTTGAATTGAGCAAATTGCCCACAGAAAACCTTGATCTCGATGTTCCAGGATTTGGACCGATAAGTTTTGACGTTGAAGCCGAGATGGTTTCGGTGGCCTATGTTTGGGCTTTCGAATAATTGAGTGCCGGGACATCAAAAAGTAAAGTAATCGACCTTCGGCCAACCTCTTTAATCTGAATCTGCCGCTGTTAGCGACGCATTGTCTTACGGGACAGTGCGTTCAGGTATTTGGCAGTCCACAAAATTCCCTTATATCTAGCAAAATAGCCTGTTGCGGAATCCTCGGGAAGTGGGTTGATCGCACGACACGCATCGGTTACTGGAATGCGTTATTACGCCGGCTGGCCTGGTATCATCGTGGCGTCTATTAGAACTGCAATACCGGAAGCGGCTTGCTGGTGTAGACCTCGCTATAGGCTTCGCAATTTTCGGGATAGCCTTCCGGATCGATGAACGCGATGTGATATTCACAGGCGTTAAAATTGTCAAAGTCGAATTGCCAGCGATGGTTTGGCCAGAAATATTCGCAGCCCGAGCGTTGTGGATAGAAGGCAGCGTTGTACAGGGTGCCGAATCCACGTGCAAAGCGTGTCTGGTAGAGTGGGGATTGCAAAAATTCATGCGTAAATGAGGCAGCCGTGTGTTGCCGATCGGCGATAATGCCCTGCAAGTGCTGGTGACGCGCGTGAGTGAATACCTTTTCTTCATAAAGCGGCCAACTGCTATCGATCTGATGGTTGGTCGAGACCTGACCGCCAACGAAGTGAGGTTCACGGGCGGTACCCAGCTCGACCGTTTCGGAGTTAGCCTCGCGATCGAGCAGCATGATGTTGTAGGCACCTTGCACCGGTATCCTTTTAATCAACTCGCAGGCTTCTTTGACATTACCGGCGAATTCGAGCAGGTAGCGCAGTAATATGGAAATTCCGAAACCTTCGCCGAATTCTTCGCGTCCGCCAAATGACATCGATACGGCAAGTCCGTCGTCGTTGATACCATCGAGCACACCGGACATGCAGTCGAGCATCGCGATGACTCTTCGTTGTGCAAATTTACTGTGCATCAACAAGCCATCGAATACATAGGGTGAATAGTCGTAGCTACGTACCATGACGCTTTCGTCCGCGTTGTATATCGCCTGTGAACAACCGCGAAACAATGGCGGTGGGTTGTATTGAGCCAGGAAGCGTGCTGCGTGATCACCGCCACCAGCCAATTCCACCATGGCTTCATAGGTCGGCAAAAATTCGGGCATATAGCGCTTCAGGGCTTGCAAAGATTCCAGGTAAGTAGGGCGATCCGCTTCGCCGTAGCGCAAAAACCAGCGTTTGTAGGCCGGCCAGTGAAGTTTGAACTGGTGTTGCCATGCAGGCCCAGGTGCACCTTCGGCGAAGGCCTGGAAAGTAAAATCCATCTGCGATACGGGAATCATCTAGAACGGCGAGAAAGGCGGATCGATAAAAGTCGATGGAGGCGACGGCGTGCCAACCTGTTCTTCATCCTCGGTACTGGCGTTGCCCACCGGTTCGAGATCATTGCGTGTCCACCAATACCAGAAACCTTGATCGCGCAACCAGAGGCTGAGCCTGTCGATATTGTTCCATTCGCGTCCCGCGCCGCGGGCATTGAAAACTCGGCACAGCTGGTTGTCGACATAAACCGCTATCGCCCAGGCCAGTGGATGCTTTCCCTGGTCTCCGTAACCGCCACCCTGGTGCAGGCGCTCGATACGATACACCACGGCGAATTCGCCCAGTCGTCCACCGTCACGCAAGGGCGCCAAATCGGCCTGGGTGACTGATCCACTTATTCCTAGTTGTACATCTTGGTCCATAGTGTTGACAAATTAACCCTTGTTGACTACATTATGCTTCATGATGTATATCACTTCAATTCTTAGCTGATACATTCATTTGCAAATGACACCCCTGTGTCTCTTATTCCCAAAAACATACATTATGGAGCATGTTATGAGTAAAAAAGTTTCTCCCATACCGCGCGGTTACCGTACCGTTACTACCTGCATGACGGTTGTCGATGTCGATAGCGCATTGGCCTTTTATCAAGCGGCCTTTGGCGCTGAATTGTTGACTCGTCACAGCGGAGCCGACGAAACAGTAGCGATTCACGCTACGATAAAAATCGGCAACAGCATTATAGCCCTAAATCAGGAATCGCCAGAACAGGGCACCCTGTCTCCGGTGACCCTGGGAACCTATGCCAGCCATACCCACCTCTACGTCGATGATGTCGACACCAGCTGGGAGCGCGCAGTCGAAGCGGGTGCCAGGGTTCACACATCGTTGTATGACGCCTACTGGGGTGATCGTACCGGCATTCTGCTGGATGGCAATGGCTACCTTTGGTCGATGGCGAGTAAGATCGAAAATGTTTCGCAGGAAGAAATAGCTCGACGCGCCAGCGCCTGGTATCAGTGCGCACCGGAAATTCCCGTTGTTGTCGAGTATCCGGCGGAGGTGTTTATCGCCGAGGAAACACTTGCAGACGAAACCGTTGCTGTCTAAGCTACTAACAGGTATTTTCCCAATAATAAAGGGTCGGGATTCATCCCGGCCCGTCAATAACTCGTCCGGCGATATGCAAGAAAACTCTTTGACAGCAAAAGAACAATTAAAAGCACTCGAGTCAGGAGCAATCACCGCAGTCGACCTGCTAGAACTAACGATTCTCCAGGCTGAGAAAATCGCGCCACTACTGAATCCATTAGCAGTGAAACTGTATAGCCGCGCCAGGCAGGCTGCGCAGGAAGCGGATAAAAAGCGGGCCAGTGGCAAAGGTGGCCGGCTTTGCGGACTACCGATTACAATCAAGGATTCCCAGTTTCTGGCAGGTTATCCCTGTGCTAACGGTGCGCTGGTATTGAGCGATTTCATCCCCAATGAAACCTGTCGTGCGATTGAATTGCTGGAGCAGGAAGGGGCAATTATTTTTGCCAAAACTACCTGTCCCGAGTTCAGCCTTACCGGGGTGACCCATTCCGAAATATACGGTTTGACATCAAATCCCTGGAACAGTGAGCGTACCTGTGGCGGCTCATCAGGTGGTGCCGCGGTCGCGGTGGCTACCGGGGTCGGCTCGTTTTCGCTCGGCGGTGATGGTGGTGGTTCGATCCGAATACCGGCCGGATTTTGCGGGATCGTCGGTTTCAAGCCCAGTTTCGGCGCGATACCGCGCGAGCCCTGTTTCCCATCCTGGCAGTCACTGGTTTGCTACGGACCGATGACTCGCAGCGTTGCCGATGCACGTCTGTTTTTCGAAGTTCTGAGCGAAGGGTTTTCGGCTAAAAAGCCCGCCAGGGGCAAATCTACGACAATTATTTATTCCGAAGATCTCGGTTTTGCGCCGCTCGATAGCGATGTACGCGAAGCGTTCCGAAACGCAATCGAACTGATGCGGGATGATGGCTTCAAGTTGGTGGACGACAATCCCGGGCTGCCGTCATCGGCCATCACCTGGGCGGTTACCGCGAGTTACGACGCGGCTGAACACGCCCGCGGTAGTGCCTATAATATCGATTACGTGGGTGAAGTGGCCAAGGGATTTATCGACTTTGGCGAGCAATTCAGCGCGGAGGATTTCGAACAGGCGCAAGCCCATCGTAAAGTTATACGTACCCATTACTCGGAATTATTCGACCGTCATGCCGCGGATATTCTGATTACGCCGACGCTCGGTTGCGAGGCTTTCCCGCACGGCACTATCCACCCAAAAAAGATCGATGATACCCATATCGAACTACCCTGGCTGGACTGGGCAAGCTTTCTCTACGACGCTAATCTGACCGGTCTGCCGGCATGTGCCATACCGATGGGAATCGGCGATGAAGGGTTACCCTTATCGCTGCAGATCATCGGCGCCGAAGGTAGTGACTACGAGGTGCTTCGGGTTGCCGAGTCTATTGAACGGCTGATCGGCTGGGATAATTCGATTGTCGTGCCCGTTAGCGGAACCCTGGAGCAAACCGCCTAGGGTCACTTTTTGCGGCGCAACCCTCTCGTCGAAATTGTAGGGGGGCGGGGCTCGGACCATTTTTCCATCCAGCGGCGTTAAAGTTCACTTGTATAGAGCAACTATGGGCGCTCACCTCGCCTGGTTGGCCTAAAAATGGTCACCAGCAGCGATATATCAAATAGTGTCAACAGACCCTAAAACAACTTGGAGCGATAAGGGTCCTGGTAAAGGTCGGGTATCGCTTTGGGTTCGACCCCATGAAATTCCGCATTGATTGCGGCGGTCCACAGTTTGGCGCGTTCGCGCAATTCACGCTGTTCGGTTTGCATGCGACCGCGCGAAACGATGATTCCAAGATCGGCACCCTTGTAGGTGTAATCCCCTTCGCGGTAAACCCTCAGGTAATAGGCTTCGTCGTTATCAATTACATTGGTCCAGTCCAGGTCGAGTCGATCGAAATTGATGCCGCCGTACTTGTCCATGCGCCAGACGCCGCTCTGCGGGGCATGGGTGAGTTGACGTACCTTGTCCTCGGTTTGTTTTAGCACCAGTTGGCTCCAGAAGTCGTATTCGTTCCAGCGGTTTTGCACTTTCCTCAAATCGATCTCATAGTCCACATCGAGATACTCGAGCATGTGGAATAGAAACAACGGAACGCCACCATAGTGAGCTGTGATCAGATTGGTTAACGGGCTGGCTCCGCTGATGCGTGGATTGACTTCACCCAGGTAGGGCGTACCGTCGTCTGTATCGAGCAGGAAGTCCATACAGAACACGCCCTTGTAACCTTCCTTGTAAAGCCGGTCGCCCAGCGAAGATGCCATATTGCGCAGTTCACGCCTGGTTTTTGCATTGAAGATCTTCGGCCACACGTCGTTGCCGCACCAGCCTCCCTTGTAGGGCGTGATTTCCTCGAAGCCGGTGATGTCGGTTTGAATCGGACCTGACAAGGTTCCATGGCGGGTAACGCAAACTTCCAGAGTGCCCGGCATGTGATTAATGCGCTTCATGATCTTGAGCTGTTCACCCTTCATATCGTTGGCGTTTTTGTTCCAGTGCGCTTCCGCGGAGATGAAAAAAGTGGTGCGCCCCGAATCTCCGTAAGGTGTTTGCACGACCAGATCCTTACCGAGCCCACCCTTTTTGGCGATTTTCATCAGTTCTTCGTAACTGTCGGCCTTGCCGAGCACGTTGGGGGCACTATCGATACCGGCATCGTTTGCGAGCCGGGTGAGCTCGATTTTTGAATCGAGCTTCTTGCGCAGGGCCACCGGTGGCAAGGCAATATCGACTCCGAGTTCGCGACATATTTCCTCGGTTTTTTCGTCGAGCATGACGAACAACAATTTGGCTGGTCCCTTTCCGGCCTTCTTGATCCTGTCTATGACCTCTTTATGCTGGAGCATGTAGTTGCAGACATCTTCCATTGAGTCGAATTCGTCGTGGCTTTTTTCTGTAGGCACGAAGACGCGCGGGTGCATTCCATCGAAGGAATCGAAATAGTTGATGTGGTAAAAACGATTAACGAATTTTTCGACACCCAGCAGGTTAAAGGCTGTGGGAGAAACGAAAAATATCGGTTTTTCATTACGACGGAAATAAGTGAGTATGTCGGATAAACCGCGTATTTTTGGGGTTCTGGTCATAGTCAGCTCGCTTTTGGTGGCATTGTGAGTTTTTATAGATTTTGTAAACAGTCTATATATATAACGCACTACATGCCATTTTTACGTAATAACATCGGCTGACTACCTCCGTTGTCATTTCGTGTCCAAATTTTCACCAGTCTCGAAAATCACGGCTTTTTAACGGCAACCGATGGCTTGCGGCTCTGTACTCGCGGCGTTGCTGGGCCGGGGTTATGCCAAACTGGGCGTGGTAACTACTGGTTAAATGCGACTGTGAACTGAAGCCAACCGAATCCGCTATCGTGGCCATCGGCAGTCGTGTATTCAGAATCAGGGAACGGGCGCGATCCAGACGGCGTTGGCCAAGTATGTTTGAAGGCGTGTTATTGAGTTCACTTCTGAACAGGCGCAACAACTCACGCCGGCTGATGCCAATGCGACTGGCCAGATCTGCAACCGTGATCGACTGTCCGACGCCAGCCTCAATCATACCGAGCGCACGCTGTACCCTGGGTGAGTATTGCCGTCCCGTAACCCGGCTGCTCGGGCTGCCAGGCAATACCACGGATTGTTCCTGCAACAGCATTTGCCGGGAAATTTTTAACACAATTTCATTGCCGAGGTCCTGGCGAACCAGTTCGATAAACATATCGAGAGTTGCCGAACCGCCGGCACAGGTTAGACGATTTCGATCGATTACAAATCGCTGATAACGCGGCTGCACCTGCGGAAACAGAAGGCAAAAACTTTCGAAATCTTCCCAGTGTGTGGTGGCGCTATAGTGGTTTAGCAATCCACTTGCGGCGAGCAGGAAAGCGCCATTCGAAATGGCGCCTATCTTGCGATTGTCGTGCGCCTGCTTTGTTAGCCAGGCGCAAAGTTGCGGCTGTTTTAGTTGGCTGGCATCGAAGCCAGCGACGATAAAAGCGAGATAGGGCGGGTCGATTTCCTCGATGTTTCGCCCTGGGTATAACCATAGGCCGTTACCGTCCTGTATCGGTTGATTATCTTCGCAAAGAAACGTCCACTGATAAATTTCGCTGGCCGCGAATCGGTTGGCGTGGCGCAATACATCGAGCGCAGAAGCGATGCAGAAAAGAGGTGCACCGGGACAAAGGCAGAAGACGATTTGACGATTCATGAACACTATTATGCTCAAATCTGATAAATATTGTCTCAATAGTTAAAGATAATTTAATCTAGATAGCTCAAAATAATGACTTCATCCCGCTATTCGGCAAATTGCTATGGTCAGATCGAATCGTCGTCGTTCTCGTAACAGGGCTGCAGAGCCCACCGAGGCGATCCATCAAATAGATCGCAAGATTCTGCGTAATCGTTTTTCGCCGCTGCAACCGCTTGACGAAGAACAACTCGAATTTATCCACAATGTGTCACTACGAATCGTCGAGGAAGAGGGCATCGAGGTGATGGGCGAGCAGGCCCTCGATTTGTTTCGCAAGGCGGGTGCCACTGTGGATGAAAACGGTGTGGTGCGTATGGAAAGAGGGCTGTTGCTCGAAACTGTTGCGAAGGCGCCCGAAACCTTTGAAGTCACGCCGCGTAATCCCGAACAAACCCTGCATGTGGGCGCTAACGTGATCAACTTTGGACTGGTATCGGGTACACCGAATGTTCACGATAATATCAATGGTCGGCGTGCAGGCAATTACGAGGATTACAAGAAGCTGATCAGTTTTGGACAGTATTTCAACGTGCTGACTTTCTTTGGTAATCAGGCGACCGCACCTACCGACATGCCGGCGAATTCGCGCCATCTGGATACTACCTTCATCAACCTGACGCTTTCCGACAAACCTTTTTTTGCTACCGGAATTGGGGGTGGACGCGCACGCGATGCGATCGAAATGAGTGCCATCGCGCGCGGCTTGAACTTGGAGGAGATGAAAACCAGGCCCAGCGTTATGACCAATATTAATGTCAATTCTCCGCGTAAACTTGACGACTCGATGGCCTATGGTGCGATGCAGATGGCCCTGTTTGGGCAGCCGGTGACGGTAACGCCGTTTACCCTGATGGGTGCGATGACACCTGTGACGATGGCGGGTGCGCTGGCGCAGCAAAACGCCGAAGCGTTGCTTGGTATCACGTTGTTACAATTGACCAATCCAGGGACTCCGGTGGTTTACGGCGGTTTCACTTCGAATGTCGATATGCGCTCGGGTTCACCGGCTTTTGGCACGCCCGAAAACGCGCTCGCCAATATCGCCGGCGGTCAGCTCGCGCGCAGGTATAAGCTGCCTTATCGTTCCAGCGCCTGTAATGCGTCGAACGCGGTCGATGCCCAGGCGACCTACGAAACCATGATGTCGCTGTGGAGCGCGGTTATGGGCTATGGCAATCTGATTTATCACACCGCCGGCTGGCTTGAGGGTGGGCTGGTCGCGTCGTTCGAGAAACTCGTCATCGATTGTGAAATGTTGCAGCACATGAGCAAAATGCTGGAGCCGATCAAGATTGATCTCGAGGAAACCGGCCTCGAAGCGATGCGAGAAGTGGGTCCGGGTGGTCATTTCTTCGGTTGCGCGCACACCATGGAACGATACAAGAACGCGTTTTACGAGCCATTTATCAGCGACTGGCAAAACAGCGAAAACTGGGCGCTGTCTGGGTCCAGGGATGCCACCACGAGGGCCACCGAACTGTGGCCGAAAATTCTCGAGGCGTTCGAACCACCGCCGGTCGATCCGGCGATAGAGGAAGAACTTCAGGCTTACATGGCAAAGCGTAAGGAAGAACTGAAGGGCCAGGAACCCCCCATCGAACCGACTTCGTAGTAAGTTGGGCGTTCAGGCATAGCTGCCCTGCGTCGGAGTGCCGCATCACATCACTCGGGATACTGGTGAAATATCCAGGCTAACCGGTCTTTTTTCCCGGTGACCACTACTGGCTCAGCGCCCCGGCGTCCTGATCCCAGTGACTGAGGTCGTAGCGACTCTCCTTTTCGGCCAGTTGTCTTAGCAGATTATGAAATTCCTCGCGATCGACCGAGAGCTGCTGTAACCAACGCTCCGCTGCTGTCGGATCGAAAGCGCGATGACCATGTAGTACGCGGTGATTATCGAAGGCGGCCAGTTCGCCGGGAAGCAGTTGGCGCTCGAAGATGCGTTCCGGCGCCAGCCTTCGTCGGTATGTGGAGATTGTGAATTGCATGCCGTTGCACCGATGTTCTGGCCAGTGTCACGTTGGTCTTGCGGCTGTGAGCGGATATCGAACAGACTGCCAAAGTGAGTTTGGCGAATCGGTCCGAAATGCCTGGCTACGGAGTTGAGTGTTCCTGGTTCGGTTGGTAAGTTTTTTATCAGCGCAATGCCATAGCTGCGCAAATGGCTGAAGATATCAAGCTTGCTGCTCGGGTGGTCGAGGTCAATTGCGGCAAACCAGTGGAATTGATGCGCGTCGTCGGCTTGCCACAGCAAGGGCAACGGACATCGTTGAAGCCTGATTTCACTCGAAAACTTATGTTCAAACAAAAATCCGAGCGCATGTCGGGTTGTGCTGTCATCGTGACTCCAGGTAACAATCAACTCATTGGCTTCGAGCGAGACGGAATTAGTCGGCAGAGTCGCTGGATCTTCGGGCAACAGGTATTCACGCGGATCAAGCTGTTCGGGTCAACCCATCAACGGCATGAACTGCGCATGACGCAGCCATATATAGGGATAGGCGCTATGCTCACCATTCACCCAGTCAATCAGTAAAAGCCGCTGCTCCTGATCGTAATTGAGCCGGGAAACCGCGCCGGGATTTGCAGCCACAATTCTAACTCAATCTGACAACAGGCAAAGATTGCCCTTATTCCGTGCAAATTCCCATGTGAAAAATTCGACCGCGACGAGCGAGTTTTTCGCCTGCCTGAAGTAGCTGTCTAAATCATGCTCTTGAAATCGGCGGCAAAGGTCGGGAATGCTACTATTTTCTCTGCTGCTGGATTGGTGATCGTGCAGGTACTGTTCAAGTGGACGAATAGGAGAGCCTTCGTTAGGCGACAGGATTGCAGAAACTACTTCAACAGTTTCTCTTCGAAGGGGTAGCTGATCAGATTTTCATAACCGTCTTCGGTGATGAGTACCTGGTCTTCGAGCTTGACGCCTTCTTTACCGTCGACTTCACCGGCATAAACTTCAACACAAATGACCATGCCAGGCTCGAACACGCCATCATAGCCGTAAGCATCGTAGTCTTCACGATATCGAATCGCAGGGTATTCGTCGCACAAGCCGACGCCGTGCATGACCACGCCGTATCGATTAGGAATGCAGTTGTCAGGTAAACGATGTGCCTTTTCGGTAATTTCGCTGAAGTGTACGCCGGGTCCGAGCAACTCCATGTTGGTCATAATGTGTTCGTAGGACATTTGATATATGCGTTTTTGATCGACGCTGGGTTCAACATCGCCACACAGCCAGGTTCGCGAGATATCGCAGCACATACCATATGTTCCGACCATATCGGTATCGAGTGCGAGCAGTTCGCCATCGCTGATGATGCGTGGTCCGGATTCCTGGAACCACGGATTGGTGCGAGGCCCAGAAGAAAAAATTCGCGTTTCGAGCCACTCGCCACCGCGCTTGATGTTACCGGCATGCAGTACCGACCATATTTCATTCTCACTCTTGCCGGCTTCGATAGCATCCTGCATTTCGTACATTGCGGCTTCACAGGCCGCTATCGCACAGCGCATTGCTTTGATTTCATCGGGTCCCTTGATAACCCGCGCTTCCTCGGTGACTGCCTGTCCTTCGAACACCTCGAGGCCAATTTTTTCGAGGGCTCGCAGGCCTGCTATCTCGATTTTATCGACGGCGATGCGCCGATTCTCACCTGCATGAGTACGCATTAACTCGTCGATGGACTGAGCAAAGTTGTTGGCGTGTTCCTCGCCACGGTGCGCGGATTCAAAGTAAAAAAATGAAGCTCCGCTGCGCAATTCCCTGACCAGAGGTAAGTGATCGGACAGATGGTCACAGCTGTGGAAATCGAACAGCACCATATAGCCATCGGCCGACACGAAACAGGCGCGTGCCGGATTGTGGGTAATCCATAACTGCATGTTGGTCGAATCGGTGGCGTAGCGAATATTCAGCGGATCGAACAACACGATGCCACCATAATCGTTTTTCTGCAATTCCTGCACCAGGCGTTGTAAGCGGAATTCGCGCATCGTATCCAACTGCGGGCATTCCAGCCCTAGAGCCTCCCATTCGGCAAAAGCAAGTGCTGTCGGTCCAATTTCTACGCGATCGTTATTGTCCGGCGAACCGTCGGGCTTTAACGCGTATTCGGGCTTACGAGCGGGATCGATTTTACGCTCGGAAGGATCTATGGAGTAGGGCGATGCGGCCATTAAACGGATCTCCGGGTGCCTGATTTGGCGCAAGCATAAGTCAATTTCTCAATGGTGATAAGTTGTTTTTTGTCACCACAAGAAAATACCGATTGTCGCAGATTACCAGGTGTAGAGTGTCATCTGTTGTAGGCATTTTATGGAGGTAGTGGTGAGTGTATCTAAACCCGCTTAACAGTCGACTTCCCTGACATCAATCATGGTTTCTGGGTCGGGATCAAATGCCAGTACCAGCGACAGTCGTTCGCGGGAAGATGCATTGATGACGCGATGCGGCGTCGAGCGAAACGCGGCGTCGCCCAGCGCTCGAGCAGGTCACCAACATTGACAATCGAGGTGTCCCCAAGGGGAGGCGCCTGTATCCATTCGCCGTGCGGATTTTCAACCTGCAGTCCACCCACGTCATCCTGGCATAACACGGTGAGTACGCCAAAGGTCGTGCATACATTCTGTACCGAAATCAGTGCTTCTGTAGTCACGGTAGGCGGCTTTTCCGCTTGTTTTAACGGCCCCGATTGAAGCATGCTGCCGTTTCTTATGCAAAGAAAAGCTGCCGTTGCAAAACAAATATGTCCGTGAAATGATACCGGGCCAATTCCACAGGTGGATGCGTATAAATGAAACAAATAAAACCTATAGGCGTTGTGTTGTTAATGATTGGCACTACCGTACAGGCACAGGAGGCATCTGCGCTGCAGGATATTCTCAGTAACGGGGTGCTGAAAGTCGGTACCACGGGCGATTGAAACCCGATGACCATGGAGGATCCGGCAAACAACAGCTACACCGGCTACGATATCGATGTCATGACCGAGTTGGCTAAAGATCTTAATGTCGAGCTCGAGTTTGTACCGGCTGACTGGAAGACCCTGGTCAGTGGAGTCACTTCAGGTAAGTATCAGATGACTGGCCCGGCTTCGGTGTCATTGGCACGTGCCAAGGCCGCAGGTTATTCAAATAGTTATTTCTCGCTGGCTACGGTGCCGTTTCCTGGCGAAGAATTCGGCGAAGTTCAAGGACTGGGGCGACCTCGACAAGGCTGGCGTAACTGTCGCGGCTACCCTCGGCACAACTCAGGGAAAACAGGTCAAGGCCTATTTTCCCAATGCCGAACACAAGATTGTGGGGGCACCGGCGCGTGACTTTCAGGAAGTACTCGCGGGCTGGGCCGATGCACACATCACATCAAACGTCGAGGCCAACAAGCTCATCGTCAAGTATCCACAAATGATGATCGTGCCGGTATCCGCGCCCAAGTCCCCAACCCCGATGCTGTTGCCGCATATCGCACATGCAGGACGAGATGCCGATTTTGTCACGACGCAGGCACGGACGTTAAACTTGCGCTTACAGGAATTGTCGCGCCTTCTTGCCAACAGTGACGCTAACGATCTGCAAGGCCTGAGCCTTGGCGATTGTGGATTTCCGATTAGTTTTGCCTGGCTAGATGCTTTCGCCGCGGTGCCGGGATTCGAGCTCGAATGGCCTGCCGGACTGCTTGCCTACCGTTCCAGGATAGAAGCGCATAGCGCGGTCGCAGCCGAGTTGCAGGCATATACACCTGCGATGATCCGATGGCTGGAGTCCATGGGTGTCTGAGTCAAAATCACAGAAGATGGAATCACTGATCGTGCAGGCCTGTCACTACGTCGACGAGGTCAGCGGTGGTATCAGCCCGCCAGTCCAGTTTTCCACCACCTATGCGCGGGGCCGGGACTACGAACATCCTGGTAAGTATAGTTATTGCCGGGCCGATAACCCGTCATGGGAAGTGCTGGAACAGGTTTGTGCGCAACTGGATGGAGGCGCTGAAGCGAAGTGCTTCGCTTCCGGCATGGCCGCGGTGTGTGCATTCTTTGAGACCGTTAACACGGGTGAGCATGTGGTTGCGCCACGTGTCATGTACCACGGTTCGCAGGACTGGTTGCGGCGTATCGCCGAAAAACGATCGATAGGGTTAAGCTTCTTCGATGCTGCGGATATTGAAGATTTACGGCGCGCGATTCAACCCGGAAAGACCACTGTGGTATGGATCGAGACACCGGTGAACCCGACCTGGGAAGTCATCGACATCGCGCTTGCAGCCGAGATCGCGCATGCGGCCGGTGCAATCCTCGCGGTTGATGGGACAGTGGCTTCCCCGGTGACCACCCGGGCCCTCGAGCACGGCGCTGATATCGTGTTTCACTCGGCGACCAAGTATTTAAACGGTCATAGTGACGTGATCGCCGGCATTCTGGTGACCGCGAAAATGGATGACCGCTGGGAGGAAATCAAGCTGGTGCGGACTTTAAGCGGTGGAATTCTCGGTCCATTCGAGGCCTGGTTACTGTTGCGTGGTATGCGCACTCTGTTCCTGCGATTCGACAAGGCGTCCGCGAACGCGTTGCAGCTGGCGCGGTATTTTGAAGGTCATTCGAACTTGCAGCAGGTACTTTACCCGGGTCTCGAGAGCCATCCCGGGTACGACATCGCAAAACGTCAGATGACACAAGGCTACGGCGGGATGTTATCATTGCTCGTCGACGGTGGCGCCGGGCAAGCCAAACGTATCGCCGGGAATTGTCGGTTGTTTGTACGCGCGACGTCACTGGGAGGTGTCGAAAGCCTGATTGAACATCGTGCTTCGGTGGAAGGGCCGCATAGTGCAGTACCACAAAACCTGTTGCGCCTGTCAATTGGAATAGAAAATTGCCAGGATTTAATCAACGATCTTGAACAGAGCCTGGAATCGCTCTGACAACCTGAGGAAAGATTATGTCAGTTGAAAGTTCTATTGAAAAAACTACCGAGTCGATTATATCGGCGTTAGCAACTCATGACCTGTCAGAACCGGAAAAAGAGCAAATCAACAAAATCGTCAGTCAGTTGCTGGTGAAGACGGTTGAAAAAACCACCGAGAATCATCAGAAAGCAGCTGCTAACTGCTGTGGCCCGGAGAAAGATCTGGCCCACCAGATCAGTGAAGAGATGAGTCGCAAGAAAGAGCTGTTGATTTCCAACCTGAAAGCAATGCGTTAGGGTCTGTTAAGACGATTTGAAATATCGCTGCTGGTGGCCATTTTTTTGGCCAACCAGGCGAAGTGAGCGCCATATAGTTGCTCAATACAAGCGAACCTGAACGCCGTTGGCCGGAAAAGGCGCCCTCGGCGGTGCTCGTTGTTCATTTGGAATAACCACAAACCACACGCCCCTGGTGGGCGCTTTTTCCGGCGCAACAGCGACGTTTCAAATCGTGTTAACAGGCTAGTCAGTCGGCTGCGCCGAGCTACTGCTCACCTTCAAATTCGTGGCAGGCGTGCTCGATGGCGTGGGCGAAGGAGCGCGCGAGACTGCGAATCACAAATAAATCGTAAGTCGGCGCATCGTCAACCTGTACTATGGTGGCATTCATATGCGCGACCGATGTCAGTGCGCATCGGCCCGGGCCGAAAGCTCGAGGGTGCAGATCGACTGCCGTGTTTTTCGCCATCACAGCGCGTGCGCGTGGACCGCTCAGCCGCAGGCCGCAACGGCCATGACTCTGATCGATGACCGCGGCTAATTCGCCGATCGCATCTTGCAGGGTTTTGAACAACTCTCCGGACGCCCTGCCGGCTTCTTCATCGTTTGCCACGATCATCCAGCTATTGGGTCCGTTCCACGCAACCTGGGTTTTCCCGTCACTATTGCAAACACCGGGTTGGGTCGAGCACTCGATGCCGAGCACCGCACTGATAGCCTTCGCCGATGCCTGATGTTTACCCTTGAAACTGAGAACCTGGATTGCGCTCAGGGCTTTGCGCTCCTGCAGGCGAAGATTCTTGTGGTCGACGATAAAGTCGCCACTTTTCGGTAACAGCGGTGATTTGCGCACCAGATCTGGTGTTGCATCCTGTTTTTTAGGCACGGACGAGTTCTCCCTCGGGGTCGATAAATACAGGGTGGCAGACTTCGACTTTAAGCGTCTCATCATCGAGCGGGAACACGGCGTCTAGCTGTTCTCCGTGACGGGATGCACCATCACGCAACAGGCCGAGTGCGATACCGCATTCGAGTTGTGGGCTGTATGTCGTGGCGGTGATATGGCCTTGCGACTGGTTGACGGTCGCAAGTTTTACTTTCGGGTCGACTAGTTGAGAGCCGATTCGCAGGTTTCTGTCCACGACCAGTGATTTCAGTCCAACCACCTGCAGGCGGCCTTCATCAAGTAGTGCCGGACGCTCTGAATTATGTTTACCGATGAAATGCTTGCCGCGGTTGGCCAGGCCTTCGAGCCCCAGGTCTTTGGCGGTAGTACGACCATCGAGTTCGGAGCCTGCGACGTGACCTTTCTCGATACGCATGGTGCCGAGTGCCTCGGTGCCATATACCGAAACGCCCATTTCCTTGCCTGCTTCGAGTAGTTCCAGCCAGGCCTGTTCACCGTAGTCGGCGGGGACGTTGATTTCGTAGGCAAGTTCGCCGGAAAATGAAATGCGGAACAGGCGGCCGGGAATATTGTTCATCCTGCACTCGCCTGCCGCCATGAAAGGGAAGGCTTCGTTGCTGAGGTCGATATCGATGACTTTCTCCAGCAGTTTCCGGCTATTGGGGCCCGCCACCGCGATGCCGGTCCACTGCTCGGTCACCGAGCAAAAAACAACATCTAGTTCTGGCCATTCGCTCTGGTGGTATTGCTCCATATGTGCGAGTACCGGCCCGGCGTTGGCGGTGGTGGTGGTCATGTAGTAGTGATTCTCGGCGAGCCGTGAAGTTGTGCCATCGTCGAAGACCATGCCGTCTTCGCGTAGCATAATGCCGTAACGCGCTTTGCCGATCGGCAACTTGAGCCAGTTATTGATATACAAACGGTTTAGAAACTCGGCCGCGTCGGGTCCCTGGATATCGATCTTGCCCAGTGAGGTCACATCCACCAGAGCAACGTTACTACGTGTCGCGTTGGTTTCACGAATATAACAATCGTTCATCGTGTCGCCTGGCCTTTGTGGGTAGTATCGCGCTCGTAACCACAGACCTGCCTCGATAAATACGGCGCCCTGCTTTTCGTTCCAGTCGTGGATCGCGGTACGTCGAACCGGCATGAAATCGTAGCCGACGGTATGGCCGGCGAATACCCCCATTGCAACGGCTACGTACGGAGGGCGGAAAGTCGTAATGCCGACCTCCGGTACAGGCTCACCGCGCTGGCAGGCGAGTATCGCGAGCGTGTTGACGTTGCTGGTCTTGCCCTGGTCTGTCGCCATGCCCTGGGTGGTGTAGCGTTTTAGCAATTCAGCCGAGTCGTAACCTTCCTGTGAAGCCAGCGCGACATCGCTGGACTTGACGTCGTTTTGCTGGTCGACGAACTGCTTGAAAGACTTGTTGTAAGGTGTTGGTGAAATCCACAGGGCTTCGATCGCGTAGGCGCCCTCATCTTTGGCACTGGCTGCCTTGATGTTTGCCGCTTTGAATCCCGCCAGCTTGGCGGCCTCGGCGCCGGCCGCGGTGCCTTGATCGAGGCAGTTCTGTAAACTGAAACTGCCTTTGGCGGCGCCAATCGAGACCTCTGCCTGGCGCGAATCGCCTGGGATAAAACTGGTGATCGAATCGTCGTAAACCGGTTTGGCTCCGGACTGACTGTGCAGGTGTACATTCGGGTTCCAGCCCCCGGATGCGGCGATCAGATCACATTCGATGCGCTCAGGATCGAGCGTATCGCCCTGGGTCGTAACAATCTGTGCGGCCTTGACGTGCTGGCGGCCTTCGGCCGCGCCGACGGTCGCACCCGCAATCAGGCGAATCGACAGTTTTTCCAGTTCCGCGACCAGTTGCGTCCCGGGATGTTGGCGTGAATCGACGACCGCGACCACATTGACCCCTGCACGATGCAAATCCAGCGCGCTGCGGTAAGCGTCATTGTTATTGGTTGCAATGACCGCGCGTCTGCCGGGTTTGACGCCATAGAGATTGGCATAGGTTCTAGCGGCCGAAGCGAGCATGACGCCCGGCTTGTCGTTATTGCCGAATACCAGCGGGCGTTCGGTGGCGCCGGTCGCCAGGATTACCCGGCCCGGGTAAAAGGTCCACATGCGCTGACGAGGATGGCCTTTCGCCGGTACCGGCAAATGATCGCTGACCTTTTCAATTGCCGCGACCACGTTGTGATCGTAGTAACCAAACAGCGTGGTACGGGTCATCAGGTGGACATTGTCCATGGCTTCAAGTTTTGCCACGGCTTCAGCCGCCCATTCGTTGCCCGGTTTTCCATCGATGGAAAAGTTTTCACTATTCAAAGAGCCACCCAACAGCGGATGCTCATCCAGCAGAATTACGCGTGCGTCGGTGGACGCAGCCGCCAGCGCTGCGGATAATCCGGCTGGCCCCGCACCTACGATCATGACGTCGCAGTGCTCGTGACATTGTTCGTAAAAATCGGGGTCGGCCTCGGTCGGTGCTGTGCCGAGCCCGGCTGCGCGTCGGATAACATGCTCGTAGACATTGGTCCAGAACGAAGCGGGCCACATGAAGGTTTTGTAATAAAAGCCAGCCGACAACAGCGGTGAAAACAGGTTGTTAATTGCCATTGCGTCGAAGGCCAGTGACGGCCAGCGATTCTGGCTTTTGGCAACCAGACCGTCGAACAGCTCTATCGTGGTCGCACGGGTATTGGGTTCCTTGCGCGGACCGGTGCGTAACTCCACGATTGCGTTGGGCTCTTCCGAGCCGGCTGTTTGTATGCCACGTGGACGGTGATACTTGAAGCTGCGGCCCATCAGGTGCACGCCGTTGGCTAGCAAAGCCGACGCGAGCGTGTCGCCCTCGAAGCCTGTATAAGATTTGCCATCAAAGGTAAAGCTGATGCTGCGAGCGCGATTAATCTGGCCACCATTACTAGTACGGTATTGTTGTGACATGGCGATCAGTCCTCCCGGTTGCCGCTTGGCAGGTTGGGGGAAGCCGGCGTTACGCTGAAAATCTCGTGGCTGACGGTATCGCGCTCTACCTTAATCCAGGCGCGACAGCCGTTGGCATGATGCCAGTATTCACTGTGACGACCGGCAGGGTTGTTGCGCGTATAAACATAGTCGTACCAGTCGTCCTGCGAGGCATCGTCGGTGGGACGCTGCACGCTGGCGTCACCTCCATAGGAAAATTCGTCTTCGTTGCGGATCCCGCACCAGGGGCATTCAATTCTCAGCATTTCACTACCTCCTAGTGTGCCTTCGGAGAGGCACCAACGCCTTTCTCGTCGATCATGTTACCTTCGCGGAATCGCTCCAGAGTAAACTCGGCATTCAGCGCATGTGGTTTGTCATGTGCGATGGTGTGGGCAAATACCCAGCCCGAGGCCGGTGTAGCCTTGAACCCGCCATAACACCAGCCGCCGTTCATGTACAGATTGTCGATGGAGGTCTTACCTATGATCGGTGTTCCATCCATCGACATATCCATGACACCCCCCCACTGTCGCAGTACGCGCAAGCGCGCGAGACAGGGCATCATCGTAACTCCGCCGGCAACGACGTGATTGAAAGTCGGCAGGTTTCCGCGTTGCGCATAGGTATTCCATCCATCGATGTCGCCACCGAAAACGAGCCCACCCTTATCCGACTGGCTGATGTAAAAGTGCCCGGCACCAAAAGTACAAACCGTATCCACTAGCGGTTTGATGCCCTCGGTGACGAAGGCTTGTAACACGTGTGATTCAATCGGCAGTTTCATGCCAACCATGTCGAATACCCGACTGGAGTTACCCGCAACCGCGACACCGACCTGGCCTGCGCCGATGAAGCCACGCGAGGTTTCGACGCCGACTATCCTGTCACCGTCACGCTTGATACCGGTAACTTCACATTTCTGAATAATATCGACGCCGAGCCGGTCGGCACCGCGCGCATAACCCCAGGCGACCGCATCATGACGTGCGGTACCACCGCGTGGCTGTGCCAGCCCACCCTGGACCGGGAAACGAGTGTTCTTCGAGAAATCGAGATGCGGCATCAATTTTTTCACGCCTTCCAGGTTATGCATGACCGCATCGACGCCATTCAGACGCATCGTGTTGCCGCGGCGTGCGAAACCGTCACGCTGGGCGTCGCTGTGAATCAGGTTCAAAACCCCGCGTTGACTGAACATGACGTTGTAGTTCAGGTCCTGGCTCAGACCTTCCCACAGCTTCATCGAATGCTCGTAGAATTGCGAATTCGGGTTGAGCATATAGTTAGAACGTACGATGGTAGTGTTGCGCCCGGTGTTACCGCCACCGATATACCCCTTCTCCAGTACCGCGACGTTGGTGATGCCATGTAGACGGGCCAGATAATAAGCCGTCGCCAGGCCGTGACCACCACCGCCGATGATGATCACGTCGTACTGTTTCTTGGGTTCCGGATTGCGCCAGGCCCTGGTCCAGCCGCGATTCCCGGTGAGTGCCTGCTTGAGCAGGTGAAATCCTGAATAATGCATAAGCGTCGTTTAGGTTGAGTCAGCCTGACGAATACCGGGTGTCACACCTGCCGCGAGTCGCAGCGGTCGACAAAAGCGTGTATTCGTTGCGAGTGACCAGTTTAAACAGAATATGATTGATGCAGTCAACCGATAAACGACTTGCCAGAGTATATAAACGACATTCAATGGAGCGCTTGAAATTGTGCCGATCGAGCGTTACTGCATCGATCGGGTTCACGTTGCCATTGGCTTTGTGGTGGTCGCTAACTCGCGTATCAGGATTTGAATTGCGCCACATCGATCGTGTAATTAATAAAACCGTCAGTACCGCCGGTGATTTTATCATACAAGCCGCGCGCCACCGTGTTGTGGTTTTGTGTGTGCCAGTAAACTTCGCACCAGTCTTGTCGCCTGGCTTCATCGACCACGGCGTCAACTAGTTTCTCGCCGATGCCACCACCTCTAATATCGGCTGATACGAACAAGTCGTTCAGATAGCACACCTTTTGCGGGTACCAGGTATGTGCGTGCGGGAAAAAATGGACTAGTCCTACCAGTTTTGCGTGATCGTTTTCGGCGACTCGAGCCTGGATTTCATGTGCCGGATCGAGTATGCGTTGCCATAACAGGTCGGTGACTTCATCCGCCAGAGTCGATTCGTAAAACTGCAGATAGCCCTGCCACAGGGGATTCCACCGGGAGCGATCCGATTCGTTGACGGTTCTTACACTGTACTGATCTGAGAGCATGTTACTGGCACCTGGGCTGGTTTTTGTTTCGGCAATTATAACTTGCCGAGGATAACGGCGAACGATAAAATTGCGAGCCGCTGGGCAGCGATGGCGTCGCCGCCTGTAAAGCAGATATTTTATCCTGTACGCCCGGATTAACAGCCGGGTTTATTGATTGCCCGGATATTTTCGGAGTGATTATCATGTCTCAAAACCAACGTCCCGAATTCTTTGAACTACAAAATGGCGAGAAGGCAAAGTTGCCTTTTTCCAATTCAGAATATGAAAGCCGTCTACGCTCACTGCGTCAACTGATGGACGATTCCGGGGTCGAAGCGATGCTGCTGACCTCGATGCACAACATTGCCTATTACTCGGGCTTTCTTTACTGCTCGTTCGGACGACCCTATGCCTGCGTAGTGACTGCCGAGCGCTGCGTTACCGTGTCAGCGAACATCGATCTGGGTCAGCCCTGGCGTCGCTGTTATGGTGAAAACGTGATTTATACCGACTGGCAGCGAAACAATTACTGGCGTGCGATAAAGTCGATATTAGCGAACGCAGGTCGAATCGGTATCGAGGGTGATCACATGACGCTGGCCTCGCGTGAGTTGATGAGTGAATTTCTGGGAGGCACCGAAGCCCTGGATCTGAACCGGGAAGTCATGGGCTTGCGCATGATCAAATCGGCCGAGGAAATCGAGTTGATCAAGGGTGGCGCGCGGACCGCCGATATCGGCGGCGAAGCGATTCGTGATGCGATCAGGGTGGGTACCCGCGAGATCGATGTTGCGATGGCCGGTCGAGATGCGATGGAACTCGAAATCTCACGTGCCTATCCCGATAGTGAAATCCGTGATTCCTGGGTCTGGTTCCAGTCGGGCCTGAATACCGACGGTGCGCACAACCCGGTGACAACTCGCCCGCTGGAAGCGGGCGATATCCTGAGTTTGAATACCTTCCCGATGATTTCCGCTTACTACACCGCGCTCGAACGCACCCTGTTCGTGGGTGAACCCGATGCCGACTCGTTGCGCATCTGGCAAGCCAATGTCGGTGCTCACGAATTGGGGATATCCCTGATTAAGCCGGGTGCGACCTGTTCGGGTATCTGTGCGGAAATCAATCGTTACTTTGCCGAACTGGATCTGTTGCAATACCGGACCTTCGGTTATGGCCACTCCTTCGGAGTGCTATCGCACTACTATGGACGCGAAGCGGGACTGGAGCTACGTGAAGATATCGATACCGTGCTCGAACCGGGCATGGTCGTATCGATGGAACCGATGCTGACTCTGCCGCAAGGTCTGCCTGGCGCGGGTGGTTATCGTGAGCATGATATCCTCGTGATTGGCGAAGACAGTGTCGAAAATATAACTGGCTTCCCCTACGGCCCCGAGCACAATATCATTGCAGCTTGAGCCGGCAAATAGTTCGAATTAGTCGCAGCTGATACCGATGAATCATTGCCGCTTGCGCGCAAGCGGCAATTTTGCGAATCACGAAGCTCGTAAGAGATTCCCGCCGGGTCGCTGAGTCCGGCGCGGCAAAGACTGGAAATGTTAACGGAGAAAGTCAGATGTCCGATGAACGCAGTCATCCCGACGTAAGGGCCGCCGTTACCCGTCTATGTGCCAATTTTCCGGATGAATACTGGCGCGAGAAAGATAGCCTCAAGGCCTACCCGGGTGAGTTTGTGCAGGCGCTTACCGACGCCGGCTATCTCTCGGTCTTGATCCCGGAGGAATATGATGGCGCCGGCATGGACCTGGCGACCGCCTGTGCCGTGCTCGAGGAAATCCAGCACAGCGGCGCAAACGGTGCCGCCTGTCATGCACAAATGTATATCATGGGCAGTCTGCTACGTCATGGCAACGAGGCGCAAAAGCAGAAGTACCTGCCCGGTATTGCTAGCGGAGCGCTCAGGCTGCAGGCTTTTGGCGTCACCGAGCCGTCCAGCGGAACCGATACCACGCGTATCAAAACACGCGCTCATCGCGATGGCGATCACTATGTCGTAAGTGGGCAAAAAGTTTTCATTTCGCGTGTCGAACATTCCGACCTGCTATTGTTGCTGGTGCGTACCACCCCACGCGATGAAGTTGATAAACCCACCCAGGGGATGTCGGTTTTACTGGTAGATCTGCGCGAAGCGGTGGGTAATGGATTGACGGTGAGGCCGTTGGAGACCATGCTGAATCACGCTACCACCGAGCTTTTCTTTGACCAGTTGCGGGTGCCGGTGGAAAACCTGATCGGCGAGGAAGGCAAGGGCTTCAGCTATATCCTCGATGGCATGAATGCCGAACGTATTCTGATTGCATCCGAATGTATTGGCGACGCGCGCTGGTTTATCGATCGGGCCAGCAGTTACGCGCGTGAGCGGGAAGTGTTTGGCGCCCCCATCGGTAAAAATCAGGGAATCCAGTTTCCGATCGCAGGTTCCCATATACAAACCGAGGCGGCCGCATTAATGGTGGAAAAGGCCTGTCGCATGTTCGATACGGGTGTCGCCTGTGGATCGGAAGCCAATATGGCCAAGCTGCTCGCTGCCGATGCTTCGTGGGCGGCAGCGGACATGTGCCTGCAAACACACGGCGGTTACGGATTTACGGTCGAGTACGACGTCGAGCGCAAGTTTCGTGAAACCCGGCTTTACCAGGTCGCACCGATCTCCACTAATTTGATTCTGTCGAATATTGCGACCCATGTACTGGGCCTGCCCAAATCCTTTTAGGCTATCCATTACTGTGTTGAAACTGGATGACATTTTGGTGGTATCGCTGGAACAGGCAGTGGCAGCGCCATTTTGTTCGAACCGACTCGCCCACGCTGGCGCCCGGGTGATCAAGGTCGAGCGTGCCGAGGGTGACTTTGCGCGCGGCTATGACAGTGCAGTAAACGGCGAATCAGCCTATTTTATCTGGCTGAATCAGGGCAAGGAATCACTGGTGATGGACATCAAGGACGAGACCGACACCGAACTGTTGCATCGACTTCTCGCGCGGGCTGATGTGTTTATTCAGAATCTGGCACCGGGGGCCGCTCAACGCGCCGGTTTCGGCAGTGAAGCAATGCAACAACGCTACCCTGGATTGATTTGTTGTGATATCTCCGGCTACGGCGATCAGGGCGAATATAGCAGGATGAAAGCCTATGACTTGCTGGTGCAATGCGAATCCGGTATGGCTTCGATCACCGGGACTGCGGATGCGCCCGGTCGAATCGGCGTTTCGGCCTGCGATATCAATTGTGGACAGCAGGCTTACGCGGCCATACTCGAGGCACTGATTGAGCGTGAACATAGCGGTGCAGGCTGTGTCATTAAGGTCTCCCTTTTCGACGGGATGGCCGAATGGCTGGCGGTGCCACTGTTGCACTTTGATTATGCCGGCAAGATCCAGTCACGCGTTGGCATCAATCACGCGACGATTTCTCCCTATGGCGCTTACCGCTGTGGCGATGGACTTGATATTGTGCTGGCCATTCAAAACGAGCGCGAATGGCGTAACTTCTGTACCGGGGTATTGGGCGATGAGACTCTGGCCGACGATGACCGACTCAAATCCAACCAGCTGCGGGTTACCAACCGCGCCTATGTCGATGAACTGATCCTCGAGCAGTTTATGCAGATTGACCAGGCCGCGGCGGTCGAGCAATTAAGCAGGGCCGGCATCGCTTACGGCCGGCTTAACGATATCGCAGGTCTTTCAGAGCACCCGCAGTTGCGCCGTGTACACATCGACACTCCGAGTGGAGAAGCACAGGTAGTGGCGGTTGCCGCGATGCGTTCGAACCAGTCTGAAGTGTCGTCCAGAGTGCCATCCATCGGTGAGCACAGTGATGCCATTCGTAACGAATTTTCAAGTAGTGCTAACAGGTCCTGGGATAATACAAATGGAAACAATCGAATGGAGTGATTTTGCAAAAGTCGAGATACGCGTTGGTACCGTCGTCGAGGTGCTGGATTTTCCCGAGGCGCGCAAGCCGGCCTACAAGTTGAAGATCGATTTTGGCGATGAAATCGGCATTCGCAAATCGAGTGCGCAGATCACCGATATTTATCAAAAAGAAGAATTGGTTGGAAGCCAGATCGTCGCTGTGGTAAATTTTCCAGTCAAGCAAATCGGGCCTGTACGCTCGGAATGCCTGGTAACCGGTTTTCATCGCGAAGATGGCGCTGTCGTCCTGGCACGACCGGATAGTGAGGTTCCCGACGGTGCTAAACTCGCCTGAGTAAATCTGCGCTATACTTAGTGAGCGATTAAAAATCAAAATAGAATTAGAGGAGAATAAAATGCGTTTAAATAAACTATTGCACTACCTGTTTTTTACCCTGGCACTGTTCGCCATCAGTTTGCCGAGTCAGGCCGGTATGGTTGGAACTTCACAGTTGCAACTCGATTCTGCCGTTATCGACCTGGGGAATATCACCCAGCAGCGCGACTGGATCAGACAGCAACTGGTACAAGGTGGTGTCGATCAAGCCGATGCGGTTGTGCGTGTGGCGTCGATGACCGATGCTGAAGTGGCCGAAATTCATCAGCGAATCGACGAAGTGCCTGCAGGCGGAGTGAATGGACTTGTGGTTGTCATAATCGTACTCGTGGTTCTAGAGGTCACCGGTTACATCGACATAATTCCTGAGCGCTAAACCGGGTAGTTGAAACCTGATATCGCGCGCGTGCGCCTGCTGGCGTGCGCACTACTCTTCTCGATCTACCTCGGTGGTTGTGC
This sequence comes from Gammaproteobacteria bacterium, assembly GCA_024229615.1. GTDB lineage: Bacteria > Pseudomonadota > Gammaproteobacteria. Next base: position 55,679 of record JAAESG010000506.1, read on the forward strand.
AAGCTCACCGCAAACACGTCTGCTTCTGGATAACCCGCCGGATGTGCCCGCGCTTGTCGAATTGAGTGAAGTTCCATTTTTTCCGCAACGGGAATATCACTGCGCCCCCGCCTCACTGGCCGGCATCATCAACTACCGCGGTACGGCCGTGGCGCCCGATCAAATCGCCGACCTTGTTTATGTGCCCGAATTGAAAGGTAGCCTGCAGGTGGAAATCGTGGCAGCCGCGAGGCAGTTCGACATGGTGCCAGTGAAACTCGATGGCAGGCTCGAGTCCTTGTTGCGCGAGCTCGCGGTGGGCAATCCCGTCTTCGTACTGCAAAATCTCGCACTCGAGGTTTACCCGGTATGGCACTACGAAATCCTGATTGGCTACGATCTGGACAAGCGTCATATGATTTTACGCTCCGGCGTTAATCGGCGCATTACCCGGCGGTTCGCGCTCTTCGAGAAAACCTGGCAACGCGCTGACCACTGGGCGCTGGCGTTGGTCACCACCGATTCGATACCTGCGACGGCGAGCGCCGAGGCTTATATCGATGCCGTTATCGGCATGGAACAGGTTGGTCGAACCAGTTCTGCGAGGCAGGCCTATGCTACCGCACTGCAACGATGGCCCGACAATTTGCTCGCACATACAGGCCTTGGCAATTCCGCATACGCCATGGGTGAATTCGCTGTGGCCGAATCTGCCTATCGTGAGGCACTGGAGATCGATCCGCAAAAAGCCGAAATCTGGAATAATCTAGCCTACGCGCTGGCGCAACTCGGCCGCCACGAATCCTCCATCAACGCGATTGCGCGAGCGCTCGAGCTCGACCCCGACAATCAGAATTTCAAGGACAGTTTGCGCGAACTTGGCGCGGTGCAATAAATGGCTCCCACTCACTCATTGAGGTAGTACTAGCCCGCATTTCTCAGCACCCATCTACTGCGCGACGCTATGCCACACCCTGTCTGCATTTGGCTCGGTCAGAGCGCTCGACATGGTGTCAACTATGCCTGCGCACCTTCCGAACATTGGTTGCCGGTAACTGCAAGCAATGTTCACAGTGGTCGCAAAATACAGGCAGGGCA
>JAAESG010000507.1 GCA_024229615.1 Gammaproteobacteria bacterium
ATGTAAATTACAACTTGTCGACCAGCGACTGGATGTATTGCGTGCGCAGTGCGATGTCTTCCTCCAGGAGTTTGAGCTCATCTTTGATCAAGGCAGCCAGATCCAGACCTTGTTCCCGCGAATGTCTTAACTGCTCGAGTTCGTGCAGCGCTTCCCTGAATGCCGGGGTGCTTTCAAACAGGGTTTCGGTTTGCCGCGTACCGCTGTCGACCAGTACCGATTTCTTGACCTGCGGGAACTTGTAACGCCGGCTGACTGGCAACAACGAGCCTTTCTTGCGATCGTAGATAACGTGCAGGATATCGGTGTTGCCAACGGTATAAACCGCAAACTTTTCAATTTCCTGGGGATGCTGGATCCCCATCTCGGTTAAACGAGGATAGTCACTCATATAATCAATCCATCCTAATAGTTAGTGTGCTGTCGAGATCTGGTCATCGTCACCGACTTTCTCGAAGCCATGCAGGATTTGCTGGGCCTCTTGTTCAGCTACTTCCAGCTGCTCAAGCGTCATATGACAGGCGATCTCATGACCGTCTTTCAGTTTCAAGACTGGTGGTGTATCTTTTTCGCAGGTGCCCTCGATCGCCATCGGGCAGCGATTGTAGAACGGACAGCCCTTGCGCGTAATTTCAACGCCTCTGGCGATGCCGACCGCCATTTCGCGTTTCTGCATGGTATCTTCGAGCCAGCCGATGCGCATTTCCGGCACCGAGCTGATCAGCAGGCGCGTATAGGGATGAAAGGGTGGTTGGAGAACCTCGTCGGTGGGACCCTGTTCCACCACGCGACCGGCGTATAGCACGACGATTTCATCGGCAAACGAAGCCACCGTGGAAAGGTCGTGACTGATGAACACGAAGGAGACGCCGGTCTTGTCACGCAGGCCAGTCAGCAGTTTGATGACGTTGGCACCGACGATGCTGTCGAGCGCCGAGGTCACCTCGTCACAGAGCATGACTTCCGGATTTGCCGCCAGCGAACGCGCCAGGTTGATACGTTGTTTTTGCCCACCTGACAGCTCCATCGGATAACGACTGGCAAACGCAGGTGGTAGCTCAACCATATCCAGGATTTCCGATACCTTGGCGTGTTTCTCCTTGCCGGTAAGGCCGTGATAAAACTCCAGTGGCCGGCCTATAATATTGCCGATCAACTGTTTGGGGTTGAGTGCCGTATCCGCCATCTGGAATACGAATTGAACCTTTTGTAGCTCGTCCAGCTTGCGATCAAGCAAGCTGCCCTTCAGTTTTTTGTCATCGAGGAGGATATCCCCGCGCGCCGGTGGCAACATGCCCGCCATGACGCGGGCCAGGGTTGATTTGCCACAGCCCGATTCACCGATGACCCCGACCACGTGACCGTTTTTGACCCTGATGTTGATGTCTCTGAGGATAGGTACAACCGGCTCGCCATCGACTATCCCGCCGTAACCGGCAGTCATATCCTTGACCAGCATATTATCGGCTTCGCGATGATGTTCATCGCCAACCTGGACACCCATTCCAGCAGTCGGTTTGGGCCGGGCTGCAGCCATCAGACGTTTGGTATAGGCGTGCTGGGGGTTATTGATAATCTGATCGGCAGATCCCTGCTCCATGACTTCACCGCTGTACAGGACGACGATATGATCGGCGACCTGGGCGACTACCGCCAGATCGTGGGTGACATAAATTGCCGCCGAGTTCTGTTCGCGAATGACCTTCTTGAAGGCTTTCAGCACCTCGATTTGCGTGGTCACGTCGAGCGCCGTTGTCGGTTCATCGAGCACCATCAGGTCGGGTTTGCTGCACAGCGCCATCGCCGCCATCAGGCGTTGCAACTGCCCGCCGGACACCTGGTGCGGATAGCGATATCCGATCCGATCCGCATCGGGTAATTCGAGCGCGTGGTAAAGTTCGATCGCGCGAGCGTTGGCCTCGGTCTGGTTCAGGCGCCCATGCAATACCGCCGCCTCGGTAACCTGCTCGTTGATCGTAATAGCCGGGTTGAAAGTTGCCGCCGCGCTTTGCGCGAGGTAGGCGACATTGCCGCCGCGAAGATCGCGTTGTTCGAGTGGTGGCATGGACAGCACGTCCTTGCCGAACAGCTGGCATTCACCGCCGGTAAAATGCAGGCCCGGTTTGGTGTATGCCAATGTTGCCAGAGATATGGTTGTTTTGCCGGATCCGGATTCACCGATCAGTGCAACTACCTCGCCCTTGTGGATGTCGAAGGAGACGCCTTTGACGATGGGAATTTCTTCTCCTTCATCGTTGTAGGCGCTGATTTTCAGATCTTTTACTTCAAATAGCTTCTCTTTATCCATCGTTCTACACCATTTTCTTCGCGAGGCTACCGCCGGACTTGGCGGAAATATCATCGACGATCAGGTTGATCGCGATGGTGAAGGAAGCGATAGCGAGTGCTGGCCAGATGGCGGCCCAGGAGCCATAGGTCAGACCCTGCAGGTTGTCACGAACCATGCTGCCCCAGTCGGAGGCGGGTGGTTGTACGCCCAGACCCAGGAAACTCAGACTCGAGATAAACAGCACCACGAACACCAGTCGCAGGCCAAAGTCAGTCGCTAGTGGCATTGCCGCGTTCGGCAATACTTCGGCACGGATGATCCACCAGATGCCTTCACCGCGGGTATGTGCGACCTCGACGTAATCCTGCACCATGATGTCCTGCCCGAGCGCACGCGAGATGCGAAATACGCTGGTGGCGTATATCACCGCGGCCGTACCAATCAGGATGGGTATCGATGAACCGAGTGCTGCTATCACGATCAAGCCGAGCATGATCGTCGGTAGCGCCAGTATCGCATCGTTGACCCGGCTGATCCCCATATCGATCCAGCCACCCTTGACCGCGGCCAGAATGCCCAATGTTATCCCGATCAGGTAGGCAATCAGCGTCGCCGCGAGCGAGATACCGATGGTGTTACGGGCGCCGTAAAGAACGCGTGACAGGGTATCCCGGCCGAGATAATCGGTACCCAGATAAAAGGTGCCATAGCCTTCCTCGCTGGTATAAGCATTCAGAAAGCTGTCGTCGCCTTCCATGTCCATTTCATGAAAAGGTGCGATGCTGGGCCCGATGAAACATATTACCAGCCAGAATACGACTACCGCACAAGAGGCGTAGCCGACCCAGGTCAACCTGAATTTTCGTTTTGGCGGGGCATCGGGCAATTCGGCAAATGCGTCGAGATCCGCAATTACTTCTGTTTCGGATTTGCTTGCTGTTTGTTCAGTCATTATTATATCCCCTCAAACTATTTCGGACTGCGCAAGCGCGGGTTGGAAAGTATCGAACCGACATCCGCGATCAATATCAGCACCACGTAGGTGCCGCAGAAGATCATCGCACAGGCCTGTAC
>JAAESG010000508.1 GCA_024229615.1 Gammaproteobacteria bacterium
AATTGTTGCTGCATATTCGTCAGGAACTGGAAATCGACAAGTATCTGGTAAACGAGTTGGCCAACCCATTCGAGGGACCGCTCGAAAGCCTGGACCAGCTTCAGATGGCCGCTGGCTGGTACGAGAACCTCGGTGATTTCCTGGAATACGCGGGATCGGTCCGTAACAACTCCGGCAACGATGAAAACGGCGTGACCCTATCGACAGTCCACAAGGCAAAGGGACTGGAGTTTCCTGTGGTGTTTGTCATCGGCATGATCGAAGGGGTGATGCCCAATGCAAACGGTGATGGCGAGGAGGAAAGGAGAATCGCATTCGTGGCCATGTCGCGGGCGATGCGTTTGCTCTACCTATCCCATTCCATGACATATCTGGAAAGGGCGGCAAGGCCATCCTCGTTTATCGCCGAAGCACTGAAACGAAAGGAGGTGGTAAAGCCGTAACAATCTGACAATCGAAACAGTCATCCGTTGAGCCCTCTCGGTGTCTTGCCGTAAGGGCTTTTTTTGTTTCTTCACAATCTACCATTAAAAGGAGTTTGTAAAATGAGAACTACAACCACACTCGAAAGCGTCATCAACAGCGTTCACGAACAATCTGCCAACCATTACGACGACATCGTTCCGGTCCGCGACATGCGGTTTGAAAGCCTGGTACGAATGAACATCGCCGGTCAATCGTTCGGAGTGCTGCGCAGTGCCCAGCGGCTTCTGGCCAATCGGCTAAGAGTACCGTTTTCCTATCTGAATCGATGCCCGGCGGAATTGCAAATGGAAAACCTCAACTACTGGATCGAGCAGGAGGCCCGGAATCGTCAG
>JAAESG010000509.1 GCA_024229615.1 Gammaproteobacteria bacterium
CCAGTGCGCCACCGATCATCACCTGCGTTAAAAAAAGCAGCGCAACAATAAGAAAATACTTGATGGTCGCCTTCTGTCCGGCGGTGGTTTCACCGATCAGCATCTGAGGATAATTGCCCTCAGGGCCACCTTTCCAGCCCAGGTAATCGAACTTTCCAAAAGTAAACAGCACGACAGCCAAACCGGCCAACAGCATGGCAACGCTCAGAGCACTCCAGAGAACCGCATCACTGGTCAAACGGTTACCGACCGTCGGGTCATAGGGGAAATTGTTGGTATACGAATAGTGCTCGCCCGGGCGATTGGCGACACTGGCCCAGGCAGTCCAGGCAAAGAAAGCTGTCAGCTGGCGGATTTCTCCAGGATCATTGATGTAGTTGTCCGGGAGGCCTGAATTTGAAACAGGGTCCTTGAAATAATCGGTCCAGACCGTTAGCTGTTTTTGGAATGAATTTTTTTCTGCATCTATGAAGGTCAACTGTTTCGATACAGGATCGTAACGATTTTCTTTAAGAAGGATGGTCACCCTGGAATCTATCAAAGTCCGCTGTGATTCATCTAATGTCGACAGATCCGCACCAAATTCTTGCCGAGCGATTGCCTGACCGGTTTCCAGCGAGAGCTCGTGCAGGTACTGCGCTGAAAAATCCGGACCTAAATAAGAGCCATGGCCCCAGATCGAGCCGTTCTGCATGAGGCCGTACTTTAAAAAGACCTGTTGGCCCGCTTTGATCTCCTGCCCGCTGAATATTATTTTGCCATCGGAATCGACTACTTTTTCCGGAATGGGGGGGGCATATCGGTAGGCTTGTACCGACATGAAGATCAAACCGATC
>JAAESG010000510.1 GCA_024229615.1 Gammaproteobacteria bacterium
AGCGAATTCCACTCGGTCGCCTCATTGCCGTTATTGTAGTAGGTGCTCCAGGCTGACCGGCTGACAATAATCAAATCGGCCGCATTCAACTCGGCGATCTTCTCTGGAGAAAGCACATCCCAATGGTCCGGCCGGACGTCCACGTTATGGCCCTCGGAAATAAGGAAGCTCTCCAGGCTGTGGTCATCTCGGAGACCGTCCGAATCCCTGTCTAGCCCTTTCGTGACCAGGATAATGTTAGCACTGCCGGGCGCCGAGAGCGCCGATACCCCTAATAGCTCCACTTCGGCGATCTGCATACTGTTCGCTCTTCCAGCATCTCGAACGGCCGGGAATAGAACCTGATAGTGTTCGTATGCAATGTCATTATTAAACGATATCGGCGTTGCGTTCATTGCCAAGCGAGGCCACGCTTCCACCTGATCAAAATCGATTATATAGCCAAAGGCAATCAGCCTGTACCGTCCATTGATGCTAACATTAGAACCATAGAGTTCAAATGCAATCGGATCACGCGCCGGGAAGTCATTCGCTGTGGTTAAAGTCAATCCCGTAACAATACTCGCACCAGCCGATGGTGTAACCTGGAAACCAGTGGATTCAATTTCTCCTTTGAAATGAAGATACTTCGTCTCGATGTTATCATCGATGACCAAATCGGGCGATTCCCAATCGTACCAACCGAAGTCTCCACTGTCATAGGTTATTCCATCGTTCGGAACACCCTGTACTAAATCATCAGGCGCAGTAATATCAACCTGCTCGACACCTTCCATGGCAGCAAGAATTTCTGCGGTGTTCAGGGCGTGGTCATATAGCCGGACCTCATCGAGAAGACCGGCAAAACCTTCATAAGGCGCTCGGCTTCCATCGTTGCCGATGTTGGCAACTTCATTGACATCAGACAATTCGGTGTATGCTCCAGCGGTCACATTCTCGCCATTGACGTAAACTACGTAGTTGCCTGAATCCCAGGTCAGAGCTACATGGAGCCATTCCTCCATCGGCAGTTCAACGATGTCTGTCTCACGCGTGTGGGA
>JAAESG010000511.1 GCA_024229615.1 Gammaproteobacteria bacterium
ATTCCACATTTTATCGGGCTTGCCCGGGGCGCCCGATTTCCGACAACCAGATGCCCCCGAGAACCAACACCAGTGATAACGCATGGTGCGTTTCAAAAGCTTCATGCAGAAACAGGACTGCCATCAACGAAGCGAAAACAGGTACCAGGTTTACAAATACTCCGGCTCTACCCGGACCAATCAGGCTGACCCCCTGGATAAAAAAGATTTGTGCTACCAGCGAAGGCAGCAAGGTAACCAGCAAGGCTATCCCCCAGCCTGTCAGCGTCGGCGATTGCCAGCCCTGCAGATAAGTCTCGACTGCGACCAGCGGAAGCGAGACCAACCACGCAATGCTTGCAACCCCGGCAAAAAATCCCAATGCGCTTACATTGGGTCTGTGACTCAAGCCTATCGAGTAGGCTGCATAGAAAAAACAGGCGATTAACATGAAAAGGTCACCACGATTGATCGCTAGCTGTTGAAGTCCGCTCAGATTCCCACTGGAGGCGACAATAACCACTCCAAGCAGGGTCAGCACGACACCGAGTCCCTGCAGGCCAGTGATGCGTTGTCGTAACAGCAGCCAACTGCCCAGCAATACAAAGATTGGGATCGCCCCCTGTAAGATGCCAATGTTAATCGCTGAAGTATGGTGCCCGGCCACATAGAACAAGGCGTTAAACAGGGTGAACCCACAGCTGCCCATCAACACCAGAAAGGGCAGGTGTCGGCGTAGGATCGGCCAGTCGCGAATAACGTGCTTACGCGCAAAGATCAGCAGTAGTATGACGACTCCTAGCCAGCGAAAGGTGACCAGTTGCATCGGAGTAATCTGATCGATTGCGAGTTTGCTGAAAATTGCGTTTAGCCCCCAGCACCAGGTAGTAAACATCAGCAGCAGATATGCGCGCAGGTGATAACCGTCGTTCATGCCTGGCTCAGCTTATTTCGAATCAGTTCGCGGTGCAGGGTGTAAAGTCCACTCAGGATTATGATGGAAATGCCGAGTACGCTCTGCAGATCGGGAATTTCGCCCCATATCAGGTACGCAATACTGCCTCCGAAAACGATGGTCAGATACTTCAGTGGTGCAACCACTCCAACCGCAAGGTGTCGATAGCTCAGGGTCATCAGGTATTGTGCCATTCCACCCAGAAATCCGACCAGGATCAGGAGCGCGAGATCCGTTGGCAACGGATTTATCCAGCCCTGGATAAATATTCCTGCGCTACTCACCAGCACTCCGGTTATGGTGAAATAAAAGGTGATGCAGACAGCGTCGTCCATTTTTCCCAGGTGGCGGATAACGATTGTGGTGCAACCAATCAGGAAGGCAGCCGCGAGCATGTACAGACTACCGCTGGCAAGCATATCGGTACCCGGTCTGACCACCAGCAACATGCCGATAAATCCAAGGATGATCGCCGACCAGCGGCGAATTCCAACTGTTTCACGCAGCAGGATAACTGAGAGTGCGGTCATGAATAAGGGCGCGGTGTGTAAGATCGAAACCGCTTCTGCCAGCGGCATCATCGAAAACGAATAAAAAGCGAGACCCATCGCCGCAATACCGAGCAGGCTGCGCAGCAGATGCAGTTTTTTCTGTGTGGTACGCAGGATGCTCGCACCACCTCGTATGGAGATGATCACCATTATTGGAATTAGCGCGACCATGCAGCGGAAGAACATGATCTGCGTCGTAGGATAGCTTGCTCCGAGCCATTTGACACTTGCATCCATCAAAGAGAACAGCAGGATACTTAACAGCATTGCACCGAAACCAAGCGATGGATTGTCTACTTCTGTCGGCGTGATTGAGTATGGGTTTGTGGAAACAGTCTGCTCCCGTCAGGCGAGGATCATGTCGGCGGCCTTTTCGGCTACCATGATGGTGGGGCCGTTGGTATTTCCCGAAGTGATGGTCGGAAAAATCGACGTGTCGACAACCCGTAATCGATCGACACCGTAAACCCGACAATTCGTATCGACCACCGCCGTTTTAGCATCGGGGCCCATCATGCAAGTGCAACTCGGGTGGAACACCGTGTCTGCTCGATTGCGAATATCCTCGATCAGTTCAGCATCGGTTCGAATCGTGGGGCCTGGCCTTGTTTCCCGCTCGATAATGGCAGACAAGGCGGGCGTTTGCGCAAGTTGGCGTAACAGGCGGGCACCTTCTAGCATTTGCGTCACGTCATCTTCAGTGGATAGATAGTTAGGGTTTATGGTTACCGGTGCCAGCGGGTTGGCACAGGCTATTTGCAAGTGACCACGACTGCTGGGTCGGGTTGGGCCGATCGAATTAAGAAACCCGGGATAGGGATCGGGCTGTAACAACGGTCGTTCTCCGGGAGGTGCCTTGGTGTAGGTGATGGCGGCAAAATACATTTGAATATTAGGTCGCGGTCGCGCTGGATGGCTGCGCAGGAATCCACCCGCCTGGTTGACGCTCAACGATAACAAGCCTTTGTGGAATAACAGGTATTGCATTCCGCAAAGCATTTTTCCCCACCATGGGCGAAGTCGATTGTTCAGGGTCGGCACCCGTGAGCGGTAGTACAGGCTGTAGTCGAGATGATCCTGCAGGTTACGGCCTACGCCGGGCAGGTCTACCAGCGGTTCAATGCCGAAACTGCGCAACAAATTGGGGTCGCCCACGCCTGACAGTTGCAATAGCTGCGGGGAGTTGATCGCACCGGCACTCAAAATCACCTCCCGGTTTGCCTTTACACTGCAGGTTTGACCCTTAGCCACATACTCGACGCCACTGGCGGTATTGTCATTAAACAGGATGCGGGTGACCTGTGCATGCTTGATCAGTTCGCAATTGCTGCGTTTCAGCGCGGGGTGAAGGTAGGCGCGTGCCGCTGACATGCGTCGCCCATTTTTAGTGGTGATCTGATAAAAGCCAACGCCTTCCTGTGATTCACCATTAAAATCCGGATTGAAGGCAAAACCGAGTTGGCCGGCCGCTTCGACAAAGCGATGGCATAGGGGATGGTATTCCGAACTGACGTTGTTGACATAAAGTGGCCCGCCGTCGCCGCGATAGTCATTGCCCCCACCGGCGTAGGTTTCCAGTTTCTTGAAATAAGGTAGTACATCCTGCCAACCCCAGCCGGGATTACCCATGTCCCGCCACTCGTCGTAGTCCTGGTGATTGCCGCGAATGTAAACCATCGCGTTAATCGAGCTCGATCCACCCACGACCTTCCCACGTGGCCAGTAACTGCTGCGATTGTTGAGATTGGGTTCGGATTCAGTGCTGTATTTCCAGTTGACCGCTTCGTCGTAGAATGCCTTGCCATAGCCGATGGGCGTTTGTATCCAGAAACGCTGATCGCTCCCTCCGGCCTCGAGCACCAGCACACGGTGTCTGCCATTGGCGCTGAGCCTGTTGGCCAGCACGCAGCCGGCCGAACCGGCCCCTATAATGACATAGTCGAACTCGCGTTCCATATTGCTACCACGCGAAAAAAGAATGTGGATTATAGACGTTACAAGTTTCCGGTAAAGCACAACTTCGGGTTTCACCTGAACAGCGCTTGATGCATAATTTACATCTGATCAAGTGGAGTCAGTTTTGAAATTCAACATCGAAGAATTCCGTGCCTGGGAAAACAAATGCGTTACCCTGGTTGGTATGTCTGGGGTTGGTAAATCGTATTTATCGGCCAAACTGCGCGGTAGCAACTGGTTTCATTATTCGGGCGATTATCGCATTGGTACTCGATATCTGAACGAACATATTATCGATATGATCAAGGAACAGGCCATCAAAATTCCTTTTTTGAAGGACTTGCTACGCAATGACTGGATCTACATAAAAAACAACATTCGCGTTAATGATCTCGGACCAGTGCTGAGTTTCGTGGGTAAGCTGGGCAATCCTGAACTCGGTGGTGTCGAACTCGGTGAGTTTGTCGAGCGCCAGGAGATTTATCGCCAGGCCGAGATTGACGCGATGCACGATCTGCCCCATTTTATCGAGAAAGCGAGGAAAATTTATGGTTACTCGCATTTCGTCAATGACGTGGGTGGTAGCCTGTGCGAACTGGATGAACCCGGCGTCGTGGAGACCCTGGCGGAAAATACGCTGATCCTCTATATCCAGGTCACTAACCAGTCGCAGGAACAGATATTAATCGAACGTGCGGTCTCAGACCCGAAGCCACTCTATTATCGATCCGAGTTTCTGCAGCAGCACCTGCAGCTATACTTCGCAGAGACCGGTCTCGAATACGCCGCTCAAATAGACCCTGACGAGTTTGCGTGCTGGGTTTTTCCGAAACTGTTTCACTCACGCCTGCCTCGCTATGATGAGATAGCCAAACAGGGTTACACAGTGACTTCGGAAGAAGTCGATCAAGTCCACAGCGAAACCGATTTTCTAGAGTTACTGGAAATGGCGATCGGCAGACAACAAGGTGAAGCATAATGCCATTAGTCGCTCACAATGATTTGCCAACTTTTGGCAAACTGCAACGGGAAGGTTTGCTGGTTTTATCGCCGGGGCTCGCGCATCAACAGGACATTCGCGAACTGCATATAGGCTTGCTCAACATGATGCCGGATGCGGCGCTGGCAGCAACCGAACGGCAATTCTTACGCTTGATTGGTGAAAGCAATCCCATTGCTCAGTTTTACGTGCACCCGTTTACGCTCGAAGCCTTGCCACGGGAACAATCGGCGAGTGATCATATCGCAAAGTATTATGATGATTTTGAGCAAATCAAACAGCAGGGGCTCGATGCCCTGATCATAACAGGCGCCAACGTCATTGGTGCCGATTTGTCCGAGGAAGTATTTTGGGATGAGCTGATCGAGGTAGCGGACTGGGCGCATGATAATGTGACTTCGACACTTTGTTCCTGTCTCGCAACCCATGCCGTACTCGACTTTCGCTATGCTCAGAAACGAACCAAACAGCGCGCCAAGAAATGGGGGGTTTTTCGTCACCAGGTGGTCGGTGTTTCACATCCGTTGGTTGTCGATATCAACTCCGAATTCGATGTGCCGCATTCACGTTGGAATAGCGTTTACCCGGAACAGTTTGCTGCCGCCGGTTTAAAAGTACTGGTGACGGGCGATGACGGGTGCGTACACCTGGCAACCAGCCCGGATGGCTTTCGTACCATTTTTTTCCAGGGTCATCCGGAATACGATACGGTATCGTTGTTGAAGGAATACAAACGTGATGTGAACTTGTATATATCCGGAGAGATGACCGATTATACCCCGATCCCGGAGAACTACATGAGCGATTTTAATGCTGCTGTACTGCGTGAGTATCAGGGTCGTATCGATTACAGTCTGGCGCAAAAATCAGAACCACCCGATTTTCCAGAGCATCTGATACTAGGTAATCTGAAAAATACCTGGCAGGATACTGCGAGCGCGGTTATCGGTACCTGGTTGGGTTTAATTTACCAGGTAACCAATGTCGACCGGCGCAAGCCATTCATGGACGGAGTCGATTGCGACAATCCACTGGGATTGCGATAAGCCAGAGTCGGGTTTTTCACCAGACTACCGTAGGGTCTTCGAAAATAGCTTCGGCAGCTAGTACTCCTTGAAGGAGTACTAGTAAGATCCCCAGGAATCCTGTTTCTTCCAGCGAATTTTTGTCACCAGAATTCCGATAATAAAAGCGATCAGACAAACGGCGCCACCTCGCACAAACCAGTCTAGCTGGGTGCTATCGCTGAGTTCGGCATTGGTCTCACTGAGCTCAGATTTTTCTTGCCGTAGTTGGTCAACGACTGTCTGCAAGCGTTTGTTTTGTTCGAGGATGCTCAGCGTATCCTGGGTCGCAGTACGTACTTCCGAGAGTTCCTGTTCGGAAGCCCTCAGGGTTGATTTGAGTGCGTCGTTGTCTGCTCTTTCCTGGTTGAGCGTAGTTTTCAGTTCTGCGATTTCACTGGATTGTACTTCGAGCTTCGATTCCTGTTCGGCGAAGCTGATCCTGAGTTCCGCGAGGCTTTGTTTTGCTGCCGGAATCTCCATCAGGAAGCGCGATAAAACATAACCTTGCTTACCGCTATCGGTCTCCACCAAAGAGTATTTCGATTCGAGATCATCCTCCAGTACGGTCACCGCTTCACCGCTGCGTAACATCCGCACGATGCTATTCGAAGTGGTAGTACCACTGCGCATCGTGACTTCAAATTCGTCGGTAATATATCTGACGTCAGCCGCCTGCAATGTTGCCGTGGCGCAGATTAAAACAAACAGTAGTAGAGCATTTCGGATCATCAAACTTTTTACCTCTAAAATCCATGGAAGAAATCAATCGAACAGACTTCTGCAGCGCAAATCCCGACTGTTAATTCAATTTCCTGTCGACATTATTGTCAGCCCTGCATCGAGTTGCAACTGTAAATGTAAATTTTGATTTATTAGGTTAATCATTTACATTTTTCGGCAGATCATAAAATCCCGGCACGGCCTTCGCTCAACCCAGTGATCAAGGTAAAATTTCTATCGGTCAGGAAAAGCGGGTAAGCGGGTTACGGACAGGTCAGGGCTGTCTGATATTGGCGACAAGACCAGGCGGGGGAATTGAATTTTACTCGCTCGCAGCAGCTTCGGCTTCCACGGGTTCTTCCTGGAAATCCTTGGCTACCTCAAAGGGGGTGATCAGGATCAGCATAGCGAACTCGGGATTATCCAGGTAGTGCAGGGTTTTACTGCGCATGCGCCGATGTTCTTTGAGTCGATGATTGTTCAATATGCGTGTATCTGCGGAGGCTGTGGCGAGTAATATATCCTTGGCCGAATTGTTCAAAACAGGGTCTGCCGACAGGCGCGGGCGCCTGAGTACCAGATCGGTGTAAGTGTGCAGATAACGCGACAGCGCGATCGTTATTTTGCCTTCAAATTCATACAGTCCCTGGTGGCTCGGGGCGTTTTGTCGCTGCATCAACTGAAGTTCCAGCGATTCCAGGGTTTGCTCGTCGAATTCATAAACCTTGCTTTCTGCTTGATCACCGCCGCCGACCTTTGGAATACTCTCGATCAAGTCAATCTGGCTATCTATAGAAGTATATTCATTGCCGTAAATGCGTCCACCCCTGATCCAGACAGGCAACACCCGCTCCAGTTCCAACCCGGGCTGACGCCAGGCAACGTGCAAGAGTAATTCATAGCGCGTTGATTCAACCAGTTTTGCGACACTCTCGAGCAAGCGGAATTGGTCACTGGGAAGAATCTCGTATCCCAGTTTGGCCGCCGCCGCGAGGCTGCTGGAGGAGGACAGGTCCAGATATTTTTCGCCTCTGCCGGGAGAGCTTACCGGCAATACGAACTCCCTGCTTTTTGGGACCTGCAGGTTCTTGAAAACAACGATTTCAACGTCATAGCGAGGGATGATCTCAGACAATTCGGTTTGTGTAAATCCGAGGCCGGGGGCTAGAGCTGTGAGCAACAAGAGGGTTAAAGATAGACGCTTCATACTATTCTACGGTTAACTTTTCGAGCAGGGTTTCCACCTGTTTGAATCTGCTTTCCAGTTCAACATTTTGACAGGCAATACGCAAGGTTTGTTTCCCGTCAAATTGATAGCGTTGGGGCTCGGACTGTATTAAGTCGAAAATAGTAAGCGGGTTGATACTGGGATTAGGGTTGAATACGAGTTTTCCGGTCTGTTCTCCAACATCGATTTTTTCGACACCGAGTGCAAGGGTTTGTAACTTGATATGGGTGATTCTGAACAGATGCTTGAGCGGCTCCGGAAACAGGCCGAATCGATCGATCAGCTCCATTTGTATTTCCCGTAGGCCTATCTTGTCCCGTGCCGAGGCGATCCGTTTGTATTCGATCAGGCGGCGATGGATATCCGCTATATAGGTGTCGGGAATTAACGCCGGGACATGAAAATCAACTTCCGAAGCGCGCATGATAGGCTGATCAAAATCAATCGGCAGATCTGATTTGAGAGATTGTACCGCACGTTCCAGTAGTTCCGAGTACAGGGTGAAACCAATTTCACTGATTTGACCGCTTTGTTCGTCACCGAGAATTTCCCCGGCACCTCGGATTTCGAGGTCATGCGTCGCCAGTGTAAACCCCACTCCAAGGTCTTCCAGCGATTCAATGGCCAGTAAACGTTTGCGTGCGTCCCCACTCATGGCGCGTTCCGGAGGTACGATCAGGTAAGCATAGGCGCGGTGATGGGAGCGGCCGACGCGGCCGCGAATCTGATGTAATTGAGCCAGTCCCAGCTTATCGGCACGATTGATAAATATCGTGTTGGCCGAGGGCACATCGATGCCGCTTTCAATGATGGTGGTGCAAACCAGCAAATTGCAGCGATGATGATAAAAGTCGAGCATCACGGCCTCGAGTTCTTTTTCTTTCATGCGACCATGCACGATACCGACGCGTGCATCGGGTAATAGTTGTTGCAGTTCCTGTGCTGTTTTTTCGATGGTTTTAATTTCGTTGTGCAGAAAATATATCTGCCCACCACGTTTCAGTTCGCGTTGGCAGCCCTCGACGATAGTGTCCGGATTCCAGCGCGCGACAAAGGTTTTGATGGCATGTCGTTGCATTGGCGGTGTCGCAATAATAGATAGATCCCGCATCCCAGAAAGCGACATGTTCAGTGTTCGTGGTATCGGTGTGGCGGTCATCGTCAGCAAATCCACGCTGGCTCGCAGGGCCTTCAGCTTTTCCTTGTGTCTGACTCCAAAGCGATGTTCCTCGTCGATGATGACCAAACCCAGGTTGCGATATTTAATGGCATCGGATAAGAGTTTGTGGGTGCCGATGACTATATCGATTTTACCTGACGCAATTTGGCTGAGGCTGTCGTCGAGGTCTTTCTTGGCTGTAAATCTACTCAAAATTGCGATTCGTATCGGCCAGTCGGCAAAGCGATCAAGAAAGTTTTGAAAGTGTTGTTGCGCCAGTAATGTTGTCGGCACCAGTACTGCAACCTGAGATCCCGAATTGGCTGCGATAAAGGCTGCACGCATACATACCTCGGTTTTGCCAAAACCGACATCACCACAGACGATGCGATCCATTGGTCGTTGGGACTGCATATCTTCGATAACGGCTTCGATCGAGGTTTCCTGATCGGGTGTTTCCTCGAATGGAAATTCACTCGCGAACTGTTGGTACTCATCCAGAGCAAGCCGATGTGCAAATCCCTGTAAGGCTTCACGTCGTGCCTGGATATCCAGCAGTTCGACAGCAATATCGTGAATTTTTTGCTGGGCTTTCTTACGCGTGCGCTGCCAATGATCGCTGCCGAGACGATGCAAGGGAGCGTTGTCCTCGCTGGCACCGGAATAGCGATTGATCAAATGCAATGAGGATACGGGTACGTAAAGCTTGTCCTCGTTGGCGTATTCGATGCAAAGAAATTCGGTTGCAATGCCCGATACGGTAAGGGTTTTCAAACCCCGGTAGCGCCCAACACCGTGGTCTTCATGCACCACCGGCGCACCCGCCTGTAAATCCGCGAGGCTTTGAATTGTCGATTCAGCATCGCGGGTCTTGCGGTATTTACGCCGCCGTCGTTGTACCGCGCGTTCTCCAAAAAGCTGGTTTTCGCAAACAATCGAAATGCCCTGGTTTGCGAGTGTCATACCATTTTGCAGGGCCGAAGCGATAATGTAGTAACGACCTTCCTGGTGATTCAGGAAACCGCCCCAGGAATCGACCTGGTGCGCCTGGATTGAATAATGGCGTAACATTTCATTGAGGAATTCTCGCCGCCCCGGGGATTCCGCGCTGAACAAAACTTTATCAAAAGCCTGATTTGACAGGTGAGACTGTAAAGCCTGATCGGGTTGCGCGGCATTCGACTGCAGAGTTAGCAGGGGAATCGATTGCGAGTCGCTGTTGAGATTGGCGTCGTCGGTTTTATCCAGCTTGAACGCCGAGAAATACAGGCAGGGGTAGCCCTGAATCTTTGCCTCCAGAGTGTTGTGATCAAGGAACAATGCTTCCGGTTCGAGCAATGGCCATTCGAGATTGTAACGTCGGGATTCATAGCGCTCGCGCACCTGTTCGACAAAAGTAGCCGCCTGTGTCAGTGCTGCATCATCGATAAACAGACGGCTGTTCTCCGGCAGGTAATCAAACAGGCTTACCAGGTGATCAAAAAACAGTGGCAGGTAGTATTCGACGCCGGGCGATGAGATACCTTGCGAAATATCGACATAGACCGGACAGGTGTTAGGATCGATTTCAAAGGTTTCGCGAAAGCGCAGCCTAAAGGCTTCAATTCCGGCCTCATCCAGCGGATACTCCTGTGCGGGTAAGAGTTTGATCTGCTCTGTTTTCTCAACCGATCGTTGAGTCTCTGCATCGAAACTGCGAATTGACTCGACTTCATCATCGAAAAAGTCGATTCGGAATGGACTCGGACTTCCCATTGGAAACAGGTCAAGAATCGAACCGCGCGAGCTGAACTCACCATGCTCTTCAACCTGTGAAACCGAGCGATAACCGTAATGATTGAGTTGTTCACGCAAAACTACCGGGTCGAGCCGATCCCCGGTTTTGAGGTTGAACGAACGCTGATAGATAAATTCGGACGGAGCAATTTTCTGCAGCAGCGTGCTAACCGGCAGAATCAGGATTCCGTTGTCGGCCTGGGAGATCGTAGCCAGGCAGCGGATTCTCTCCGAAATAATATCCTGGTGAGGGGAAAACTGATCATAGGGCAGGGTTTCGAGGTCCGGAAAACGGTATATCCTGGGGGCTTCCAGACTAAAAAAGCGAATTTCATGTTCGAGCTGTTCGGCGTCGGACATATCGCAGCATACGATAATCGACAGGCCCTGATGCAGAGCGATTTGTTCGCTTAGCAGTAAGCTGCGGCTGCTACCGTATAGTTGACCAATACGAATCGGTTGCGCCGTCGAGGGCGCTGGAGTTTCGAGGAAAGGTGAGGGCACTGCTGCCTGTTACAGGACTATTCCTGAATCGGTTTTGCGGTGGTTAGACCGAGGATTTCCCAGTTCTGCATACCACCTCGATACCATTTGATTTTATCGGCGGGATAGCCGTAGCCCAGTAAAATGCGGATGTTGTTAGGTGACTGGCCGCACCACATACCATTGCAAAACATGACCAGGGTGCGCACGTGGTTAAAGTCCCACAAGCCTTCGAGATTTCTTGCATTGAATTTCTCTTCGAGAATTTCCCCGATCGATATAGGGTCGGCTCCCTTGGCTGGATTGAGACTGGTCCAGGGAATATTGATTGCACCCGGGATAGTGCCCTTGGCGACCCAGGCTGGTGTACGCGAGTCGATCACGAGGACACTGTCGTCACCCTCGCTTCGGCGCTTGAGATAATCCAGCATCTCCAGTTCAGCGATAGTTTCGACACCTGTTGCGAGCTTTGCAGGTTGAATACAAAACGGTGGGCATTTGCGTGAAGTTTTGGCAAAAGCCGGGTTGACCGTATTTTTCTGATTCTGATTGCGTATGATCTTGACTTCGTTTTCACCGTGCATGACGGCAATGCTCTCGATCTCACGCGTGATATTTACTTCCGCGGCCTGTAGATTAAGGCTCGCAAAACCAAGCCCTATTGAAGTTAATATAATCAATAATTTGTTTGTATTCATAGATGGCAACTCTGGTTTTAACCTGTGACTAGCAGAGGGTATCTCATTTCAACTTAATGGAGAAATGAGATGCTAACACTATTTGGGCATAATTATAGTGTTCAGGTCAATCGTATGTAAAACCAGATTATCTTCAAAATAAACTCTGAATGAACCGTATACCCATTCACTGATGGGTGGTTCACCAACCGGTCCGTAGCGCTCGTCGGGTTCCCCGAACTGTCCGAGTACGTCATCCATGCTGATACCACGTCTTGGCATGACCTGCTTATTGCTGACAGCGACGTTGCCGGGGATAGTCAATTGATCTCCCGCGCTCGCATTTTGCATGATTAAGCCACAACTCAGGAGTAATAAATAAATTCCTGTGCGCATGATGTTAGGTCTCCAAAAACTCATGACTCTAACTATAGCATGCCTTTGAAGAGTGACAAGAGAGAAGCATGTCGCTACCGCAGCGGTGGTGGGAGACTCGTATTCATGGTTTAATCCGCGGCATGAAAATGCCCCTCGAAATATTCGTCGGTTTACGCTACACGCGAGCCAAACGACGCAACCATTTCATCTCCTTTATTTCTATGATATCGATGCTCGGCATCGCACTCGGCGTAATGGCGTTAATCGTGGTGTTGTCGGTGATGAACGGATTCGAGAAGGAATTACGGGGGCGCATACTCGGTATGGTATCGCATGTAACGGTTTCGAGTTTTGCCGGTCCGTTGCAGGACTGGCAATCGCTACGTGAAGAAACCCTGCAACATCCCGCCGTCATCGGCGGTGCGCCTTATACCGAGGCGGAAGCGATGATCTCCAATATGTCTTCTGTCAGTGGTGCGCTGATTCGCGGTATCGATCCGGAATATGAATCCGGGGTTTCCGAGATTCATCAAAACATGGAGTTTGGTGCACTGACTGATCTGGTTGCAGGCGAATATGGAATTGTTCTCGGCAGCGGTCTTGCAAACCAGCTGGATGTGGTTCCGGGAGACAGGGTGACGATGATAACGCCACAGGCGACAGCATCACCGCTCGGTTTTTTGCCGCGTTTGCGCCGTTTCAAAGTTGTCGGTATCTTCGAGATTGGTGTCTACGAATATGATCGCAGTAGTGCGATCATTCATCATCAGGATGCGAGTCGGCTTTTTCGTCTGGACGGAGGCGTCAGCGGATTGCGCCTCAAGCTCGATGATCTCGACCTGGCTCCTCAGGTACGTCAGGACCTCAAGCAAAGCATTGGCCTCGAGTATTGGGTGTCCGACTGGACACTGAGACACAGCAACTACTTCAAGGCGGTTCGGACGGAGAAAACCGTCATGTTCATTATTCTGTCGCTAATCGTAGCAGTAGCGGCATTTAACATCGTCTCGACCCTGGTGATGGTAGTTACCGATAAACAGGCGGACATCGCGATTCTACGTACCCTGGGCATGTCACCCTTGTCTATCATGTGGGTTTTCATGGTCCAGGGTACTCTGATTGGTTTGATTGGAACCCTGTTCGGGCTGGCCGCAGGGGTTGTTGTCGCCTCGCATATAGATGTCATAGTACCGGCCCTGGAACAGTTTTTTCATACCCAGTTCTTGCCCCGGGGGGTCTACCCGATCACGGATTTACCTTCCGAGATGAAGCAGTCGGATGTCATCAAGATATCCTTGCTGTCGTTTGGAATATCGATCGTAGCGACGCTGTACCCGGCATTGCGGGCTTCCAAAACCAGGCCCGCCGAAGCGCTCAGCTATGAGTGACGAAGCAGTGTCAACAGCGGTCATCTCCGCGCGCGCGGTCTCGCGGGTATTTCATCAGGGCAAGATCGATGTCGAAGTGCTGAAAGGAGTTGACTTCAATGTCAGCGAAGGTGAGAGCCACGCGATTCTCGGAGCTTCGGGAGCGGGCAAATCAACCTTGATGCATCTGCTCGGGGGACTGGACCATGTCAGTTCGGGTGAGATCGACGTCGCAGGGAGTAGCTTGCTAAAATTATCGGAAGCGGAGCTCGGTATCCTACGTAACCGTCACCTTGGCTTTATTTATCAATTCCATCACCTGTTACCCGAATTCAGTGCGCTCGAAAACATCGCCATGCCATTGCTGGTTCGCCGACAGACGTTTAAGCAGGCGTTCGCACAGGCCAGCAGCTGGCTTAAGAAGATAGGGCTAACACAGCGCGCGAATCACAAGCCGGGTGAATTGTCGGGTGGCGAACGTCAGCGAGTAGCCCTGGCTCGTGCGCTGGTAACACAGCCGGATTGTCTACTTGCAGATGAGCCCACGGGTAATCTCGATCAACACACTGCCGCCAGGATGCTGGACTTGATGCTTGATTTGAATCGGGAAATGAATACCGCGCTGGTCGTAGTGACCCACGACCTCTCGATTGCCAGTCGCATGCAACATCGCTGGCATATGCACGACGGCATTCTCACCGCCGAGACCTGAACCATGCATTGTTACGAGAGCTGGAGCTTGAGGAAGCTGCAGTAGATCAGCATGACCGGGATTTGCAGTATCAGGTAGATGGCATCTGAAACCAGATGGATACTGCCACTAATGGTCAGCTTGCGGTCAATCCGGCGGGATAGGTAAATGCTTGTCTCGCGCGTAACGAAGTAAGCCAGCAGCATATAGGCAAGAATCTTCAACAGGGTCGCGATCGAGGGCAGCAATAGTATCGAGTCCATCGACTCCTTGTATTGCCAGTGAAACACCAGCGCGATGGTGATAATGCTCTGTAGTGGTAGTGCAAAAACAGGGTGGCTGGCCACCGGTATGAAAGACAACAGCAGGCCAGCGAAAAACAGGATGTTGAGTAAATGATTGAATTGTCCCTGTTGACTCAAGGTCCGCCAGAAATCAACACTCGTGGAATGAGCATCGATGGCAGGATAAACCTGGCTGACCACGATCAGCAGTACGATGATACGTATGATTGGACAGACAATGTGTTGCAGAATCCACTCTGTCGAATCTACCTCGGATGCCTGGTAAAGTAAGTAAAAACACAAACCGGTGCCGAGGCTCACACTCGTCGCGGTAACCAATATTACCCAAACTAGATTCATTGCTTACGGGGTCGCTTTCGTCGGCGATTGTGCAATCGCCTGGCGCGCAATTTAATGTGTCTCAGGATATGCAGATGCCAGAGGATGCGTACCAGTAGAAAAGCAGCGAGCGAACTGATTGCGCCGACCGTAAAACAACCGAGTAAAAAAGGTTGCCAGATAGCCTCGAGACTATTGACCAGCCATGCAAAGCTCAGTTCGAAATCGAAACCCTCCGGTTCCAGCCCGAGTATTTCCGCGCCGATCAGGTAACAAAAGTAGAACATGGGTCCCATCGTTACTGGATTGCTGATCCAGACCATGGGCACAGCCACCAGTATATTAGCCCTGATCACGACTGCGAGAGTAGCGGCGATGAGCATTTGAAACGGAACCGGTATAAAGGCACAAAACAGTCCCAGGGCGACCGCCATCGAGCACGATCGTCGATTTATATGCCACAAAGACGGTTCCTGCAAACGCGGACCAAGTAGCTTGATCCAGCGATTTTTGGTAATGACGTCAGGATGTGGCAAAAATTTTCTGAAAAGCTTCTTTGCCATGATGATTGTATTATCGACACTAATTCCATATTCTGCAAAGAGTTGGATCAAATAACAGGGAAATCAGGGCAGGGATCGCATGCCTCTACACGCATTGGCCATGGTGCTGGGCTCGCTGCTGGCGCTTTATGGTAACCAGCTCCCAGATCAATCCTGGTTGGCAGTTGTGCCGATCCTGTTGTGGTTGTTTTACTGCAACCCGGCTTATCGTTTCGTTCTTTTGTTTATGTCGGCCTACCTCTGGAGCAGTGCGATACTGCATTATCATCTGGATCATCGACTGGCGGATAGTTATGACCATCAGATTGCCCTGGTGCAGGGGACCGTGAGTGGCATCCCGCAGATAAAACCTGGTCGCATTGGTTTCTACCTGCAGATTCACGAAATAGCAGGTTACTCAGCTCCATTGCCGAGGTTGGCTCGAATCAACTGGTACCAGGATGAACGGGTTCCGTTACCCGGGGAACTTTGGCAATTGCAGGTCAAGTTAAAGCAACCGCGCGCAATGTTGAATTTCGCCGGGTTCGATTTTGAAGCCTGGCAGTTTAAAAGGGGCATCGATGCAAGCGGCTATGTTCGTGCTTCAAAACTCAATCTGAAGCTCGAGCCGGCTTCATGGAGAGATCTCGATCAATGGCGCTCCTACGTCGCAGCGGCGATTGATCGGTACTGTGCCGGCTGCGAAAACCGGGGCTTGATCAAGGCACTGGCATTGGGATTTCGGGGTGATATCAAGGCATCCCAGACCAGTTTGCTACAGACAACCGGGACCGCACATTTGCTGGCCATTTCCGGTCTTCATATAGGCATGGTGTCGTTCCTGTTTTATGGTCTGGGCCGTTTCGGCTGGCGACTGGGTCTTTACCGCAGCGGCTTAAATCGTGTCCAGCTGGCTTCTTTGTGCGCGCTATTGGCAGCGTTGGGCTACTCGGCTCTGGCGGGTTTTAGTCTTCCCACGTTACGTGCCTTGCTGATGTTCGGTGTTTTTCTGTGTGCACAACAAAACAGAAGCCGGATCAACCTGTTGCAATCGATTGCACTGGCGATGATGTTGATTCTGGTGCTCGATCCGCGAGTAGTCGGCTCGGTATCGTTTTGGTTAAGTTTCGCCGCCTTGCTGGTGATTGCTTTTGCTGGTTTCCGATTACCCGCGAAACTACGATGGTGGCAACAGCTGTTCCTGTTGCAATGTCTGTTCAGTCTGTTATTCGCGCCTCTCAGTGTGCTGATCTTTGGCCAGCTCAATCCGGCAGGCTTGCTCGCCAACGTCGTCGCAATTCCGCTGATCAGCTTCGCCATTTTGCCCCTGGTACTCTGCGCTTGTCTGATGATCTTGCTGGGAATTGGTGGAGTACCTAAACTGTTGTACCTCGCCGATCGAATACTCGGGTACTTTATCGATTATCTCGATCTGCTGGTCGACTCAGGTCTGCGGGCGATAACGGGGGTTTACCCCGAAATGCTGGTGTTGATGGTGTTGGTATCGATTTTGATTCTGTTGATACCAGGCGTTCCTGGTGGTCGAAAAGTCGCGCTATTGGCTCTGCTGGTGATGACATGCTGGCAACCCGAGAGGCTCGATCAGGGTGATTTCGAACTGGTTGTGCTGGATGTCGGTATGGGTACATCCCTGGTGATACGAACCCGAAACCACAGTCTGGTCTATGATCTGGGTCCCGGACGACCCGATGGATTCAATGCTAGCGATTGGGCCTTACGGCCATTGATGCTGAAAAACGGGATTAAACAGCCTGATTTACTGGTCATCAGTCATGTGGACCAGGATCACAGCGGTGGTTTTTATTCGTTGATTGACGAATATCAACCATCACGTCTGCTGTCCGGTACGCCAAACATGCTGAAGGAAAAATTCAAGTTAGGGCATGCGGTACGTTCCTGTCACGATTTTCCCGCCTGGCGTTGGGATGGCGTTGCATTCAGTTTTCTGAATGCGGGCCTGCAACGGCCGAACAGCAGCAGCAATAATCGTTCCTGTGTCCTGTCCGTGCGTGGATTTCATCGCTTGCTGGTGCCGGGGGATATCGAATCCGCACAGGAATCTCGCCTGCTGTTAACACAGGCTGATAATCTTGCCAGTGATATTTTGTTGGTCCCCCATCATGGCAGCAAGACATCGTCAAGCTGGGGGTTCTTGAAGCAGATAAAGCCTCGCCACGTGGTATTTACGCTAGCCAGGAATAACCGCTGGGGTTTTCCCCGACCTCAGATTGTCGCTCGCTACGAAGCGCTTCGAGCGAATCAGTATCGCCTCGATCAGGAGGGCGCCATCAGCATGCTCAGCAGCCGCGATGGCCTGGTCATAAAAAGCGCTCGTCGTCCATCCCGACGTATCTGGCGGAGATGGTAAAAAAGTTTCCGTCACAGTATGATGTGCGGCATTTATTTTTTAGGAAGAAATCGTGCTTGAACTGGTTAAGGCGGGGGGTTGGCTGATGATCCCGATACTGTTGTGCTCGGTTATTGCCGCAGCCATCATTATCGAGCGATCGTGGACTCTACGCCAAAAGAAGGTAATCCCCGAAAAACTGCTAACAGGCATCTGGAATCTGCTCAGCAGCGACGCCTTGACCGAACGGCACATCAGTGAAATTGAAAATGGATCATTGCTGGGCAAGGTGCTTGCCGCTGGTTTGATCAACCGCCATCTGTCACGCGATTTGATTCGGGAAAGCATCGAAGAAAACGGCCGACATGTAGTACATGAAATGGAAAGATTCATGAATACGCTGGGCACGATTTCAACGATTACACCGTTGTTGGGCCTGTTAGGCACTGTGATCGGCATGATACGGGTTTTTACCGCAATCACCGTCATCGGTGTGGGCGATCCAGCGCAGTTGGCAGGCGGCATTTCCGAGGCATTGATAACGACTGCGACAGGACTGACCGTGGCGATACCCAGTCTCATATTTTACCGTCACCTGAAACGCAAGATCGACGAATTGGTGGTCGCAATGGAACAGGAAGCAATGAAACTGGTCGAGTTTCTACACGGTGATCGGAAGCTGGCCTGATAGATGAATTTCCATAGCAGGAACCCAGAAGAAGAAATAAATATCAATCTGACACCGTTGATTGACGTCGTGTTTTTATTGTTGATTTTTTTCATGGTGTCGACAACCTTCGATACCACTTCACAACTCAAAATCAGGTTACCTGAGGCAAGCCAGGAGCAGAGCGCTTTGCCACCAAAAAAATTAAATCTGATAATCGACGCCAAGGGAAGCTTCTTTCTCAATTCCCGTGAATTGACGAATAGCAAAAGTGCAACCCTGAAGGCGGCCCTGGAGCGCGCTATGGCGGGCAATAAGTTGCCGATTGTGATTCAGTCAGACGCCGATTCACCGGTGCAGTCGCTGGTGACGGCAATGGATGTTGTCGCTCAGCTAGGCCTGGCGCAAGTTTCCATTGCGACTACCCGTCCTATCGAGTAGCTGAATTTCGTGAAATCTCAGAGAGCGGTGCAGTGAAACCAATCGAAGCTAATTTAACCGGTGCGAAAGCCTACCACGCGCTACTCTCGCTGGCTTTCGAGCACAAGACTTACTTCTTGCTGGCGGTTATCGGTATGGTGATATTTGCCGCAACCGACGCTGCTTTTGCCTACCTGATGAAACCCCTGATGGATGATGGATTCATCGGCCACGACCCAACCACGATCAAATTAATACCCATTGCCATAGTGTTGATTTTTGTCGTACGCATGGTGGCGATTTTCATGCGTAGTTATTGTATGAGCTATATCGGTCGTAATGTAATCAATACCTTGCGCGTCATGATGTTCGACAAATTGCTCACCATGACCAGCGATGAGTACGACCAATCATCCACCGCCTCCATCATCACCCGTTTTTCCTATGACGTAGAACAGGTCGCAAAGTCGGTTTCATCTTCACTAACCGTTTTTATCCAGGACACGTTGCGTATCGTCGTTCTGCTCGGTTACCTGATCTGGCTGAACTGGCAGCTAACCGCCATATTTCTGATTGCAGGCCCAATCGTGTTCCTGATCGTGGTTCGCATCTCCGGTCGTTTTCGCAGTATCAGCAAGAATATTCAGCAATCCATGGGCGGTGTTACTCAAGTGGCACAGGAAGTTGTCGATGCCAACCGTATCGTCAAAATCTTCGGCGGCGACGAATTCGAACGTAAAAAGTTTAACAAGGTTAATAAGGCCAATCTCAGATTGCATTTGAAGATGTCGATTGCGCAGTCGGTCAGCATGCCGCTGATCCAACTCGTCGTATCGATTGCGTTTGCGGTGATTGTCGCGTTTGCGACTTCTGATTCGATGAAAGGCATTATCTCCACCGGTGATTTCGTTTCCTTCATTTTCGCGATGACCATGCTGTTGGCACCGATGCGGGTGTTGTCGTCGATCAATGCAAACATACAGAAAGGCATTGCCGCGGGTGAATCGGTGTTCGGATTTACCTCACGCGAAAGCGAACATAACCAGGGAGATCAGCCACTGGATAGGGCCAGGGGAGACCTCAGTTTCAAGGACGTCGTATTGTGTTACCGACGTAGCGAACAACGTGTACTGGACAAAATCAGTTTTGAAGTCAAACCCTGTCAAACGGTGGCAATCGTGGGCCGTTCGGGTAGCGGTAAATCCAGCCTGGTTAATCTGATTCCGCGTCTCTACGAATACGACAGTGGTGAAGTGCTGCTCGATGGACAACGTCTCGACTCCTATCGCATCACCGACTTGCGGCGGCAAATAGCCTATGTCGGCCAGGATGTTCGTTTGTTCAATGATTCGATCCGCAATAATATCGCTTACGGTATCGCCCACAAGGTAGACGAGGAGCAGATTGTCGAAGCCGCGCGGCAAGCCCATGCGTGGGAGTTTATCGAGGAAATGCCGGATCAACTCGATACCGAGGTGGGTGAGCGTGGTGTGTTGTTATCGGGCGGTCAGCGACAGCGTATCGCCATCGCGCGTGCTTTACTGAAAGACGCACCCATCCTTATCCTGGATGAAGCGACCTCGGCGCTTGATACCGAATCCGAACGATTTATACAGCATGCGATGGAACATTTGATGGAAAATCGCACCACCCTCGTCATCGCACACCGACTTTCCACGATCGAGCACGCCGACCACATCCTGGTCATGGATCAGGGCCAGGTCATCGAACAGGGTACTCACGCCGAGTTGCTCGGCGATGACGGTATCTATTCAAAGCTGCATTCGATGCAGTTTCGTGACGTCAATGAGAGTAAGGCCAGGCAGCTTAACCGGCCGAAAATTATTCGCTCTGCTGTGCTCAACAAATCCTTGATGCAAAGCTGGATCAACCTGTCGACGCAAAGGCGTCAGGGCTGGTGGTTGTGGTCGATGAACCCGTTATCGATTCTGTTGATGCCGATTTCATTGCTGTTTTATATGGCTGCCAGTCTGCGTCGCCTGTGCTATCGCCTGGGTCTGCTTAGAGGGCACAAACTAGCGGTTACAACCATTGTGGTCGGCAATATCACCCTGGGCGGGAACGGCAAGACTCCGATCGTGGTTGCACTTTACCAATTGTTGCAGGAACAGGGATATCAACCGGCAATCGTTACTCGTGGCTATAAAAGCGGACATGAGCAGAATGTGCAAATATTACATGAGGGACTTACACATAACGCGGTCGGTGACGAAGCCAACATGATGTCGGAAATCTGCCACTGTCCGATCGGGGTGGGGTCAGACAGGGTCGCCGCTGCGAAACAGATACTGGAGCAGTTCCCGGAGACCGATGTCATCCTGTCGGATGACGGCCTGCAACATTATGCACTCAAGCGTGATATTGAAATCGCGGTTTGTCGATATCTTTCGCTCGGTAACGGATTGATGCTGCCAGCAGGACCCCTGCGCGAGCCGCGTGATCGATTACTGCGGGTCGATGTTACCATCGATCGCGACAGTGACCAGGTTGTCGAATCATTGGGTGAAGTATGGAACCTGCTGGAACCTGAAAAGGAAAAACATATCAGCGAATTCCAGAACCAGCAGGTTCACGCACTTGCCGGTATTGGTTTCCCGGAGATATTTTTTGCCAGCCTGGTACAGATGGGTATAGATATCATCGAACATGAATTCCCTGACCATCACGAATTTAGTGCACATGAGTTGAACCTGAAACCCGAGCTTCCGATACTGGTGACGCACAAGGACGCGGTTAAACTGAAAGGTATCGCGCGTGAAAATGTCTGGGTGGTCCCACTTAAAATTGATCTGGGTGAGGCATTGAGTCAACAGATTTTACAACTGCTGGAGAGTCGACATCGTGGATAAACATTTGCTCGATATACTGGTTGATCCGGTTACCAAGGGTCCGCTGATTTATGACAAAAAGAATCAGGAGTTGATCTCGCGTGCGGCGCGACTGGCTTACCCGATTCGCGATGGTATTCCCGTCATGTTGCCTGAGGAGGCGCGAGAACTCAGTAGCAACGAGTTAGAGGCATTGGGTTAGTGCTCTTTCAAGGTGATTAAGCATATGCCTGTCGATTTTCGTATCGTTATACCGGCGCGTTACGCATCGAAACGCTTGCCCGGGAAACCACTACTCGACATTTGCGGCAAGTCAATGATCGAGTGGGTTTACCGGGCAGCTTGCGCTACGAATGCGAGCCAGGTCGTAGTCGCTACTGACGATCAACGCATCGCCGATGAAGTTGAGCGCTTCGGTGGAAATGCCAGCATGACGTCTAGCTTGCATCACAGCGGAACCGATCGAATACTCGAGGTGGCACAAACTCTCAACTGGAGCGAGGAAACCATAGTCGTAAATTTACAGGGCGATGAGCCACTAATGCCTGCCGGCAATATTTCCCAGGTCGCCACAAATCTGTCTATCCGGAAATGCGATATGTCCACATTGCATAAGCAAATCGATGCCGAGCATGCCAGCGATCCCAACCTGGTCAAACTGGTGCACGACCAACAGGGCCACGCGCTTTACTTCAGTCGCTCGAAGATTCCTTTTGATCGCAGCGGAGGGGTCGAAGCATATTGCGGTCACATCGGAATATACGCCTACCGGGTGGGGTTTATCGAAACCTTCAGCAGTCTTCCTCCCTCCGAACTTGAAATAGCCGAATCCCTTGAGCAACTTCGTGCACTGAGTAACGGATATGTTATTCACAGTGAAATCGCGCATGCGCTTCCTGGCCCCGGTATCGATACTGAGGAAGATCTGACGCGCGTTGAGAAACTCATGGAGTCGAAGTCAAAGTGAAATACCAATGGAAGCTGGACAAGCACAAGACCTTGTTTGAGAAGTATTTCAAACTGGACGAGTACAGTATTAGCCATGAATTGTTCGCTGGTGGCAACAGCTCGGTCTTCACTCGCGAAATTTTTGAACGCGGCATTGTGGTTGCTGTGCTTCCCTATGATCCTCGGCGGGACAGGGTTGTGCTCATCGAGCAATTCAGAGCGGGTGCAATCGACGATACCGATGGTCCGTGGTTAATTGAATGTGTTGCCGGGGTCATCGAATCCGGAGAATCCGAACAACAGGTGGCGCTGCGCGAATCGGAGGAAGAAGCCGGTTGCAGCATCAGCAGCCTGGAAACCATTAGCCGTTACTATGTAAGCCCTGGCGGGACAACCGAGCACTGCAGTCTTTTTTGCGGCATTGTTGACAGTGAAGGGATAGGTGGAATCCATGGTCTGGCCCACGAGCATGAAGATATCCGGGTTTTTGTGGTCGATTCCGCGGAAGCTTATACCTGGGTAAGAAAAGGCAAAATCAGGTCTTCGGCGACGATCATTGCATTGCAATGGCTCGAACTCAACAAAACCCGTCTACGCGAACAATCGGGCTAAGATATTCCATTGAGGGAGTACTAGTAAGCCAAAGAGATCGCAATCATGCCAACGATGCTCAATACCAGCGTATAGGGCAATGCCATCCACAGCATTTTGACATAGGACAGGCGAATCAGTGGCGCCAGCGCCGAAGTCAGCAGGAATAAAAATGCAGCCTGCCCATTCGGTGTAGCCACGCTTGGAAGATTGGTGCCGGTATTGATAGCAACCGCGAGCATATCGAATTGCTCACGATCGATAACGCCGTTTTTAAGCGCGCTGGTAACCTCGTCGATGTACACCGTGGCGACGAAAACATTATCCGATATCATCGATAGCACACCATTGGCGATGAAAAACATGATCGGCTGCAGGTCGCGGTCCATTGCCAGCACCTGGTTGATTACCGGTGTGAACAAATGCTGTTCGTGAATGACCGCAACGATCGCGAAAAATACCACCAGCAGCGCAGTAAAGGGCAACGCCTCTTCGAAAGCATGACCGATGCGGTGCTCTTCAATCACGCCGTTAAATGCAGTCAGCAAGACGATGACCATCAGTCCTACCAGTCCGACCGAAGCCACGTGGAAGGCCAGAGAAAAAATCAGAACAAGACCTACAATGGCCTGTACGATCAGCGTCGCATTCATTTTGTGATTGCGCTTGGCTTCCTGTTCATCATTGAAATCGGAAAGGGTTTGCGCAACTGTCTCCGGCAATGTTGCGCCATACTCGAACCAGCGGACTTTTTCCAGAAACACGCTGGTGGCTAAACCAGCGATCAGCACCGGTATGGTCACCGGTGCCATGCGCCAGAAGAATTCCATGAAATTCCAGCCGGCGCGTTCTGCGATCAGCAGGTTTTGAGGTTCGCCGACGAGGGTGCAGACTCCACCCAGCGCCGTGCCGACGGCGCCGTGCATAATCAGGCTGCGTAGAAATGAACGGAATTGATCGAGCTCGGCGCGGCGATCGTGGGTCACTTCATTATCGTCACTGTGATCATGGCTATCGTTTTGAAATTGCTTACCCGAAGCAACGCGATGGTAAACCGAGAAGAAGCCGATAGCGACTGAAATCAGCACCGCGGTGACCGTTAACGCGTCCAGAAATGCACTCAGAAACGCCGCCGTAATGCTAAATAGAAATGACAACAAAGCCTTGGACTTAATGGATAGCAGTATCTTGGTAAAGATAAACAGTAACAGGTCACGCATGAAATAAATGCCGGCCACCATGAACATCAGCAAAAGTATGACTTCAAAATTTGCAATGGTCTCCAGGTAAACAGCTTCCGGGCTGGCCATCCCGATGACGATGGCTTCAATTGCGAGCAGTCCGCCCGGTTGC
This sequence comes from Gammaproteobacteria bacterium, assembly GCA_024229615.1. GTDB lineage: Bacteria > Pseudomonadota > Gammaproteobacteria. Next base: position 24,349 of record JAAESG010000511.1, read on the forward strand.
AGGGGATAGCATTTTAACGCCATTGCAAGAGTGATGATGAATTCCACAATGAGCAACCACCCCGCAACAAAGGGATTGATAGCAAAAACGATCGGATTTATCACCAGGAAGGCGATGATCATTTGTTTGTACCAGGTGGCGGAGTGGCCGAGGAAGTTATCCGTAAATGCCCTGCTCAAGGTCGTTATCATGGGCGTCTCACAAGTTGTAGGTTTAGGTAATTATAGTAGCTGCATTTTTATAACGGCAGATTAATCGAGCCAACTCGCGATAAAAACTGCCGCACTCATTATCAATAGCAGTACCGAAAATACAAGTAACACTTCTGCAATGGTTATGTTGAAAATTATTAATGGGGTATAACCACAGGCGGTTTGCACCTCAAACAGGGACGGAATCCACTTGTCCAGTGCGAACCATGATGGCATACCAAGATCCATATCACAGTCGCCAAATATCCATCCGCGTTCTACCGCGAGTACGTTCCAGCTACGCTCCAATAGTCCGGCCATGATCATTGTGTTCAAACCATGCGCGACGCGCATGGCCAGGGTAGACGCAGTACAAAAGAACGCGATCAATCCAAGCAAGATAAAGGCGACAACCCAGATTCGAACGTGTATGCATAGAACACAGGGCCACTCATCGAGTACGTACTGAAAATAGAGGGCACCACATTCCAGTGTGAATCCAATCATTACGAGTGCAGCCCAATAACGTCGCTGCGTGCTTAAGTTAACCAGGAGTTCTTTCATGCTATCAATACTTTTCGAGTTAAACAGGGTTTTTCGGAGGCGACAGGCTTATTCATCAATCTTCTAGCGGAGTCGGAAATAAGTACATTCTCTTCGTGTGACATCAGTTATCCAAAAGCAATTTCCATGCCGGGTGCAGGCGTTGTGACCAGGTTGTTTCCAAAAGAGTGTTATCAGTAGCCGTGAGTGTTGACCACTCGGTCAGCTGGGTTTCTTGTGGTGACCCTGGTTACGATATTTTTTGCCGCCTGTAGGCGTACTTATAGTCAATTTTCCATTAGTCTGTTGTAGACTTCGGGGTCCGTTGCACCCTCTGTGCCGATAACAAAGATAAGGCTGTTATCGTCGAGGCCGAGTTGTTCTGACAATTCTGCATCATCCCTTGCGGCAATAACCGCTGCAATTCCGGCAACCGCCGATTCTCCGGCTTCGATCGCCGGATCGCCCTTTGCCAGCAATCGCATACAGGCGGGCACAGCGTCTTCACTTATGGTCATAAAATCATTCACACCTGGATTCAGAATTTCCCAGGCAAGCTCCGATACCTCGCCGCAGGCAAGACCGGCCATCAGAGTATCCAGGTCTCCTTCCACGGTCACCGGATTACCGGCGATTGCAGATTGTTGCAGGCAATTGGCCTGCTCGGGTTCGACCACTACAAAGCGCGGCCGTCGACTGCCCCATAACTCCCAGAAATAAGCACATACCGCCGCTGCCAGACCACCGACCCCGGCCTGGATAAAGACATGGCTGGGAATCGCTCCCTGCATTTGTTCGACAGCCTCCTTGAGCATGACGGTATAACCCAACGCAACATCACGAGGTATATCCTTATAACCCGGATAACTGGTGTCAGAAACGATAATACGGCCGTGCTTGCCGGCTTCGAGATCGGCCTGTTTGACCGATGCATCGTAGTTACCATCGATACGTATTACTTCGGCACCAAAGGCTTCCATCGCTTGTTTGCGACCGCTGGAAACATCGCGATGAATGTAAATGATGCAATCACAACCGAACATCTGGCAACCCCAGGCGACCGAGCGACCGTGATTACCATCGGTCGCACAACTGATAACGATGCCTTTGACAACGCTTTCATACTCGTGGTTCAGCAAGTCTTCGATTTTTGCGTGTTCGCCGATTTGTTGGTAAATGCGGTCTCGCAATTGACGAGCCACGGCATAGGCACCGCCGAGCGCCTTGAAACTTTTCAAATGAAATCGTTGGGCTTCATCTTTGTAAAAGATTCCTTTAACGCCGATATTCTGCGCGAGCGCCTGAAGCGGATAAAGAGGCGTCGGCTGGTAGCCGGGCCAACGTGAAATTTCATCAAATGCCAATTGAGCTTTTTCGAGGCTTGCGATGTCCAGCAATTCCGAAGGGTAAGTCTGATCTGAATTCGCGCCGGTGTTAGCGAAGTAACTTAATGTCGCTGGGAGTAGTGGCATGTAAATTGGACCTGTCGGCAAAGCGACAAGTCTACTCAAATGCGAGCAGGAATAAAGCGTGAGATATCATTTGGTGTCACTGCCGGGTTGTTGGTTGAGGCTTTAGCCGGTTCTGCCGTAGCGGGCAACGTGCTCCGGGGGGATTACCACAGAGCACGCTGATTTCTGATCCATTCTGTCGACAGAGAACAGTCGCCAGGTGACGCTTAATGTAGCCCTTGCCACAATACGAAGTCCGGTGCCACAAGATTAATTGAGATTGCTGTTAGTACTGACAATTCTCAATTACGCGTATCGATAAGTACTTCATGTAGTACTTCTCCCAAATCTCCTACCAGATAAGGTTTGGCGAGAACATTGCTGAAACCGTGCCACCTAAAATCAGACATAACCGAATCATCGGTGTAACCACTGGAAACGATTGCCCTTACCTTAGGGTCTAGTTCCAGTAATTTCTGAATAACTTCTTTGCCTCCCATCCCTCCCGCAATGGTGAGGTCTAATATAACCGCATCAAAGGGACTCCCTGATTCCTGGGCTTTTTTATACAGTTCAATGGCTTCAATACCATTTTTGGCAAAGGCCGCGTCATATCCGAGATATTCCAGTGCCTCGCCGACAAATTCCCGGATGATTTCCTCGTCATCCATTACCAAAATTTTCCCCTCTTCCACTAGAAAGTCTTCACTTGTACTGTGCATAAGATTGTATATATTTTTTAAAAGCTGTTGAGATTGATAAGGTTTGAATAAGATATTATCTTCTATATCTTTATCTAGCACTTTATTTTTTGGGAGAGCATTAAAGCCACTTGCCAACTGGATTTTGATTTTGGGGTATTTTTCCCGAATAATTGAAGCGAACTTATATCCATTCATACTTGGCATGACTATATCCGAAAGGACGAGATCCACTGATTTCTCTTCGAGGATGCGCAATGCTTGATCTGCACTACTTGAAGAAATAACATTGTACCCAGAGTTGCTAAGTATCTCACAGGACAATTCCAGCATATCTTGTTCATCATCAACAACTAAAATTGTTTCTCGACCCCTATAGCTACTTTGTTGTTCGCTTGGTTTATTCGGTTTGTTTAACTTGACACTTTCCCCTCTTGGAAAATAGAGTGAAAAGCAGGTGCCGACTCCAAGCTCGGACAAAACTTTAATAGCTCCGCCACTACGAGCTACGAACCCGTATACTTGACTTAATCCTAAACCTGTACCTTCATCGCCTTTCGTAGAATAAAATGGTTCGAACAATTTTTCTTTGGTGATTTCATCCATGCCGCAACCGGTATCCGTAATATTGACTACTACGTATTCCCCTACGCTCAATTGCAGAATGTGCGCATCAATGGTATCAAGAATTGTATTGGAGGTTTGAATTGTAATACTGCCATTACCCTCAATGGCATGCAGTGCATTTATGCATAAATTAAATAATGCATCTTCAAAATCTCCTTTATCAATAGTGACTATCCATAAGTCATCAGCTAAATCCAACTCCAGATTGATTATCGACGTTAAACATTTTTCCAGAATCTCCTTTTCATCTTTGATTACAGAATTGATATTTGAATTAGCCGCGGCTGTAGATTTTTTCATTGAGAAATTCAGCAACTTTTTGGTTAGCTTTGCCCCACGCTCACTGACATGGCGAATTTTGCTAGCGTAGTTTAATAGTATTGGTTGTTCACTTAAGGCTTGTTCAAGTAGACCGGCATAACCTGAAACTATGCCCAGCATATTATTGAAATCATGTGAAATACCACTGGTCATTGTTCCCAGAGAGTCCATCTTATGCGTTCTATGTAAAATCTCCTGTGCCTGTTTTTCTACTATGTCGCGTTCCTCTGCTTTAAGCGCGAGTAAATCACGTTCTATTACCAGTGCCTTATTTTCATTTTCCAAATTTAAAGACAGATGAGCCAATTCTTTACGACTTTCATTCATGCCGTGTATTGTTTCAACAAGCAATGAGGCTTTTATTTGTGAAAAATAGGCTAAACTGCGCATACGTAGTGCTTTTTCTACCATATGCTTATTCATGCCTCGCACATCGGAGACATATTGTGAGCCAACTTCTATAATATCTTCTGCCATCAGGCAAATGCCTCCTCAAAAAGATCAATTCCACACGGCAAAGCTTTGAGGTGCTCGATTGCCAATTTAATTTGTTCTCCCTCAAGTATGGATCCATGTTGTGGCAGGATGCGTTCTATGTCCATTTTATCGAAGCGTTCCATACACTGTTTCAAAATACGATTACTAGGCATATAAATTTGATGATATGGATCCATAACCGAGAGGAAATCTCCTTCAGCAAACAATGACCAGTTTGCTGAAATTGCAGCGAAAATATCACTGGTGAATAGGCTCTTGGTTTTTGTGTCGTAGGTAACAATTGCCCCGGGAGAATGAAGATAAGGAGTAAACATGAATTCCAGTCGACGGCCGCTTTTCAATGCCAAAAAATAATCATGTTTGTCAACTGGGTAAAACTTCGAACGTAAACCTAAATGGCGAATAAGTCGGATACAATAGCTATGAGCAACAATTTGTAGCTCGTTATGACCAATAATATCTTCTACCACAGCAAGATTTCCACATACATCGGGGTCCTGATGTTGAGCAACGATGTATGTAATATCTTCAGGGTTAACCAGTTCCAGTACTTTTCGCATTACGATCGGAAAATGGGGAATAGAACCGGGATCGATAAATATGATATCTGGCTCATCAATGATTAGGTAAGGGTTGCAGTGTAGATTAGATTTTTTGTCGAAGTAGCCGACCCAATAAATTTCTCGGGTTGCCGCAATCGGGCCATTAAAGTCAATTTTCATATATCAACTTCCTTAAACTAGCAGAATGCGCGATTGATGTTATAAATTCCAAACAATACGAATATTGATGTGGATCAAGACCGGGAAGACAATTTGAAATAGCCCCGGTGGTTGGATAACTGTTGGGATACTCGATTAAGTATCGCATAGTGGCGGACTCGCAGACAGGATGCAAAGTGTTCACATTGCAGACGTTGCCGTGCGTGATCCAGAGGATCATTACAATACGGTCGGCAAGATATCCGGTTTCTCGCTGTATGCGAGCAGGGCACGACCTCTCGTCGTCTCGCTACGAAAGGTGGTGAGAAATGCGGCCTAGTACTCCTTCATTGAAGGAGTACTAGGCGCGTAACAATTCATTGCCTGGATCATAGGCTGCGTCCGTTGCGATATGGGCACTGCGGCTGCCGATCGAAGTGTCGACGGTCACTTGCAATGCATCGATGATCTGTTCCGGTTTCAGGTAGGCCAGCGCGATACTCTTACCGACTCGATGCCCGAAGGCACCGCCAGTGGTCAACCCGATCAACTCGCCATTGTAGTAAACCGCTTCGTTACCGTAGCACTCACAGGCGATGTCATCGTCAAATAACAGGTAAGCCAGCTCTATTGCAAATCCGTTTTGCTGCCGCTGTTTCAGGTTTTCGCACCCGATGAAATCCCGGCTGGTATCGATGAAGCGACCCATCCCGGCTTCTAAACCGCTGATTTCCTCGGTGAATTCGTTACCATAGGCACGGTACATTTTCTCCATACGCATCGAATTGAAGGCATAACCGCCAAAATTGCGAATGCCGTAAGGCTCTGCATTGCGCCACAACGAGTCGTAAATCGATAGCAGCTGGTAAGAGGGCATGTGCAGCTCATAACCGAGTTCACCCGCATAGGAGACCCGCAGTACGCGCACTCTTGCGCTGTCGAGTTGGATCACGCGTGCGCACAACCAGGGAAATTCGGCGTTGGAAAGATCTTCCTCGGTCATCAATTGCAAAATGTCGCGCGATTTTGGTCCGGTGATCAGTATCGAGGAAAAGTCCTCGGTGAGGTTCTCGATATTGACGTCGAAATCTGTTTTGTTGGACTGCATCCAGTGCAGATCCTTATGTTCGGACCCAATCGCGGAGACGAGGTAAAAATGATTATCATCCAGACGCGTAATCGACATCTCACACATAATACCGCCGTTGGGCGAGTGGAACAGACTCAGGCCAATTCGGCCGACTCGTGGCAGCCTGTTACAGGATAACCTGTCGAGAAATGCTGCCGCATCCGGGCCACTGATATCGTATTTTGCGGCTCCTGAAATATCGATGACACCCGCCGATTCCTGCACCGCCTTGCATTCCTCGGCTACGACTGCATGAGTTTCACTGTGTGACCAGCTCAGTGATTCGCGTCGTACCGCATCGGTCTGAAACCATAGCGCTTTCTCATATCCCTGAACCGCCCCGTGCACCGCGCCGTACTCGAGCAAGCGCGCATAGAGCGGGCTGGTGCGCAGAGGACGTCCGTGCGGCCGATTATCGTTGGGAGCACCCGTGGCATACATCGCCTCGTAAGACTCTATCGCCTTGATGGTGCAGTATTTCTTATCGGCCCAGTCGCCGAAGCGACGCGTATCGAGCGGTGCCATGTTGATTTCGGTCTGGCCATATTTCATCCACTGCGCGATGTACTTGCCGATACCGCCCTGGGCGATGCCGATACTGGCTCCACACAGATTCCAGAAATTGTTCAGACCGGCAACAGGTCCGGCGAGAATATTGTCGTCCGGCGTATGCGTGATCGGACCGTTGACGACCGACTTGACTCCGACTTCCTCGAACCTCGGGGTAAGTTCGAAACAGCGCTCGAGGAATGGCATCAGTACATCCAGATTGGGCTCGAACAATTCACGGTCGAAAGCCCAGTCCATGCCATTCAGCGCCCAGGGTCGCGAACCCCACATTTCATAGGGCCCGACCAGGAAGCCCAGTCCTTCCTGGCGAATATAGGCGGAGCTGTAAGAATCTCGGCAAACCGGCAGCTCCCAGCCCAGCGCCTCGATGTCAGGGTGGGTTTCGGTAACCAGATACTGATGTTCAAGGTTAATCAACGGTACGTTGGTGCCAACCATTGCGCCAACCTCACGTGCGAAGCAGCCGGCAGCGTTGACCACGTGCTCGGCAACGATCTTGCCTTTATCGGTGACTACTTCCCATTCTCCGGAACGCAATTCATTGATTTCGGTGACCCGCGTGTTGCGATTAATTTCAGCGCCTTTGGCGCGTGACAGTTTGGACAAAGGCATGACAACTGAAGTTGGGTCGACATGACCGTCGTTGGGCGTGCTCGCAATAACGCGAGCCTTGTCGAAATTCATGAACGGATTAAGCTTTTGCGCTTCTTCCCTAGTCACGATATTAAATTCGAAGCCGATGTTTTTCGAGCGGCTTTCTAGATTCCTGAACCATTCTTCCTCAACCCGGGTAAATCCCTGGCGAATGCTGCCACATTGATGGAATACGGATTTCTCACCGGTTTCTTCAGGCAGAATTTCATTGTATAACTTGATCGTGTAGTCATGAATTTGTGCCACCGTGTGATTGCCGATGAAATTTGAACACAATCCGGCGGCGTGCCAGGTCGAACCGCTGGTCAATTCACCTTTCTCGACCAGGACCACATCGGTCCAGCCCTCCTTGGTCAAGTGATACAAGAGGTTCACTCCGAGTGAACCACCTCCGATGACGACTACTCTGGCATGACTTTTCATATTTTTAACCTTTTAAGTAAACCTGCTGTACGGAAATCAGGCGCTACGGCCAAAGTTTTCGCGAGGCAGGAAGATGTTGAACTCTGCACGTATTTTCTGGTCGGTTTCATCGCTGATATGATCTGGGAAATAATTGCCTAGAATTTCATTCTTGCTCGCAATCGCCTTCTCCAGCAATACCGGCTTACCTTGCTCGTTCCACTCGTTTGGGCTCAGGCGATCGCCGAGGTCGGGATAAATATACTCCGTCTGCATGACTTCGAGCGTTTGCCCCGAACCCAGATAGTGTCCCTTGTTGCCGAGGCAAACATCTTTCAGTACTTCGAAGCTCAGGGTTTGCTCGTTGACTTCGATTCCCCTGGTAATGCGCAAGGCGGCGCCGAGTACATCGTTGTCGATCAATAAAGATTCAGGACAGGTACTCAGCAGGCTGGCGTACATACCGGCCGATTCGTAAATGATATTGGCACCCGATGTGGCCGCGCAAGAAAGTGTATAGGCGCGTTCCGCACCGCCCTGGAAATCGGGAAGCTTGGAGTCAGTCATACCGCAGGCCGTACCGGTAGGTAATCCAAGGTGATTGCCCATTTGCGCGCAGGCCGATGACAGAATCGCCTGTTCCGGTGAGCCACCACTCATCGCACCGGTGCGCAGATCGGAAACGAAGGGCCAGGTTCCGAGGATTGCGGGCGCACCGGGTTTGATCGCATTGACAAACACAAGGCCACCCAGACATTCCGCCCATGCCTGTGCCACTGCGCCGGCGAGGCAGGCGGGTGCGGTGGCACCGGATTGGCCTGCCGAAAGCAGCAGGACCGGCATCCCGCCCTCAACCGCAACCTTGATACAGCCGAGGGCCTCGTCAGCGAATTTCATCGGAGGTACTACATGGCAGCAGGATGCGCTCATGAAAGGGCGTTCACGCCACTTGTCTTCGCCGCCAGCGATGATATGCAGCATTTTCAAGCCGTCTTCGAGATGATGTGCTTCGGTCCAGCTGGAGCCGATATGTTTGCTTGTACCCATCGCCGCGTTGTACGCGGTATTGATGTCCATATCGTAGTTGTTGGTGATATCGCGCAATACACAGGTGCGTTGGAACATATGGATGTGCTCGCATCTATCGGTAATGCGAGCCATGTCGTATAAATCCTGGGCGGTGGTTTCTCGATACTCGTTGTTGCTCGGGTCGGCGATCATCACCGCGGCCCCGGCGGTCGAGAAATGTACCCGTGATCCGCTCAATTGCAGATCGTGTTTAGGATCCTGCCCATACAGGGTCAGTTCGCGGTTACATTTTTTGAGTGCGTCTTCTACCACGGCTCGTGGAAAGCGCAAGCGTTTGTCCTCGCCATAGACAGCGCCGACCCCCTGACAGACCTCGATGCAGTATTCATTGGCGTCGGCAAAACCGACCTCTTCGAGGATGCGAAACACGGTGCCATTGATCTGTTCGATGTCCGGTTCGGAGAGCGGTTTGAATTGCCCGCCGGATTCGCCGGGGCGTACCGGTTTGAGGTCTTCAGCAAGCGCAGCTTTGCGCAACGCTATTTTCGCCTCGCGTGCATTGGATCGTCTTGCCATATTGCTTTGCCTCAGGTGCCGAATTTTCAAGAATTGACAGACTAACAGGGCATTCTCATAACAGAGACTATTGGATTCAAGCGATTATTTTTTATAATATGCATTAGTTTTAGTAATCCATATAGCGAATCGAATGCGCCGACGCATGCCACCCCTCAACAGTCTCAAATGTTTCGAAGCAGCGGGCCGTTTAATGAGCTTCACCGCAGCCGCCAAAGAACTCAATGTCACCCAGGCAGCAATCAGTCACCAGATCAAGGTGATTGAGGGATTTCTTGGCCTCTCGCTATTCCAGCGCTATCCTCGTCGACTGGCCTTAACCGAGCCTGGCAAGGCCTTGCTACCCGAGGTCATCGAGGCCTTCGATCGGCTCTCGCTCGCGATCGGAGCTCTTGGTAACGAGCAGTATTCAAACTTGCTCAGTGTCCGCCTGGCACCTTCCTTTGCGGCGAAGTGGCTTTCGCCACGGCTCAAGTACTTCTGGTTGCAGTACCCGGAGATCGACCTGTGCCTGTATCATGCGCATGCCGCGGTCGACTTCGAGCGTGAAGAAATCGATATAGCGGTGACCTATGGTAAAGGTGACTGGCCCGGAGTCGTTGTCGACAAATTGCTGAGCCTGGATTTTTTCCCGGTATGCGCGCCAGCGTTTATGCATAACGACAAGCCTTTGAACGATGTCAATAATCTGCGTTACTACACATTACTGCACGATGCCAATTACGAATGCTGGCACGGCTGGCTCAATCTGGCCGGTGTCGAGGGGATTAACGCCGATAAAGGAACGATAATAGACGATACCAATGTGCTGATTCAGGCTGCTATAGACGGGCAGGGGATTGCACTGGGCTCAACTCCCCTTGTCGAGGATCATCTTGAGGCCGGCAGGCTGATCAAACCATTTGATATAGAACTGGTAAACGACTTCTGTTACTACGTGGTATGCCCACAATCCCATCTGAAAAATCCCGCGGTGATCGCATTCAAGGAATGGCTACTCAGTCTGGTCGAATAACAGTATTATGCGCATCCCGTCATTTCCCGGAATGAACCATGCCAAGCCATGAACAGATGCGCCAGAGCATGCGCAAGAAGCGTGCAGCACTAGACTCAGGTCAACTCGATCGGGCGGCACAGGCACTCGCCACACGTATCCTCGAACTGGACGAGTATCGGCAGGCTGGGCGCATTGCTGCTTATTTTGCGGTTAATGGTGAAATCGGACTGCAAGCAGTAATTGATCATGCACTGGCCGCGGGCAAACAAGTGTATTTACCAAACCTGGATCGACATGCCTTACGTTTCTCACCGTATTTCCATGGACAGAGAATGCGTATCAACAATTTCCGTATACCCGAACCCGATGTTGACGATGATGAAATGTTATCACCCGATGAACTGGATCTGGTGCTGGCACCCTTGGTTGTTTTTGACAGTCAGCGAAATCGGATTGGTATGGGTGGCGGATTTTATGATCGCAGTTTTGCTTTTCGCAAGAGCCCCGAACGAAACTCGCCCTGTTTGATCGGGGTCGCACACGAGTGTCAGAAAGTCGATCGAATTGTCCCGCAAGACTGGGATGTCCAACTGGACATGATGGTTACCGAGCAGGCCGTTTATCGCTAGCCTGGATATTTCACCAGTATCCCGACTGGTGAGAAATGCGGGCTAGCAGTCAGCCGCAACATCCACCGACCTGGCGTCTGGCAATCAGATCGTAGGACTGGGCGCGCGTAATGCCAAACTGGCGTGCGAGCTGCGCACAGGACTTGTGTTGATATTTGAACAACATCATCGTCTTGTATACGTCCTCGTCTGTCAGATTGCCTGGCAGCGCTTGTCGACGACGGCTATTGCGGGACTGGCTGAAATGCGTTGCAGTGTAGTTACCGGGGATAGATCATTTTGTAGCGATAATTTGATTTGTCCCCGGAGATCTAGAAGTTGTATTTGCCCGCGGAGTAGAGCTTGGCAGCTTTTTCCCAAACCGGGCCGGGTTTCCCGTCTCCGACCGGCTTGCCGTCGAGTTTGACCACCGGAACTACTTCCTTGCTCGAACTTGAAATCCAGACTTCATCGGCATCCCAGACTTCATCTCGGGTGATGGCGCGTTCCTCGACCGGGATTGTACCGTCGGTGTGCAAAACGGCCAGCAGCAGCTGGCGTGTGATGCCGGGTAGTATCTGGTTATCGAGCACTGGAGTAGCGACCACACCGTCTTTCACGACGTAGGCATTACAGGCGCCGCATTCGGTCAATTCGTTATTTTCATTGAACAGCAGGATTTCACCATCGCCCATACTATGGCCTTGTTGATAATGCATGACGTTGCCGAGCAATGAAATCGACTTGATGTTGCAACGGTCCCAGCGCATATCCTGACCGGTGGAACAGGTATAAGGCGTTATCTGATCCCGCGACGGAACCGGAGGTGCGGGAATCTCGAAAGCATAGCCGAACACGGTCGGCTCGATGCCTTCGGGATAGGCGTGATGCCGTTTGTTGTCTGCGCCTCGCGTAATGTGGAGATAAATGCCGAGGTTGCCATTGCCATTTTTTTCCAGCAACGAAGTGCACAATTCACGCCACTGATCGTCGCTCCAGTCGAGATTGATCTCGATGGCTTGCAGACCGTCCTTCATGCGTGCGATATGCGGGCCGTAGCCTACCATCTTGCCATCGTAGGACGGAATGACTTCATAGATGCCGTCACCGAACAGAAAACCGCGGTCCATCGGAGAAATCCGGGCCTCTTCCAGTGGCATGTATTCGCCGTTTAAATATGCAATCGTCATAGGTACCTCTGATGGTTGAACAACAGCCTAAAATGGCCCGCAAGTTAAGCAGAAACCTCGCCTGCCGGAATAGAGCCACAATGCGAAAATCATCATACCAGAACGTATACTAGCCTTACCTGACCCTTGCTTCAGCCTCTGAAACCGTTTCAGGCTTCAATCAGCAAAGCCGCAGACACGTCTCAGGTCGAGTAAAACAGATTCTCCTTCACTGACGTCAAGCCCGTCCTCGGTCAACTGGTTGATCCGGGTTACGCCATCCACGCTGCCGAGTTCGGAGATGTACCTGAGGATATCGAGGGGCACGATTTCGGCGAGTAAATCGCGCTGATTCCAGACCGACAGGAATGAAATGATACCGTAGGCACCCCAGTTTGAAACATCGGCGATGATCAGTTCATCACAAGTTGTCGTTGCTGGAACGATATTCAAACCCTGCAGTGCGGCGGCGACATTGCCCATACCGATCTCATTGCCACCGTCACCAATGGCAATGGTGGGGCAATCGCTCTGCTCCATAAAGGTATCGAAGCAGGCGGTATGTTCACTAATGCTTTCACCGCGCATATTATAATAATCGCCATCCGCAGCCTGTCCGGGTCGTTCAATCGAAATGATCGCATCGGGATGGAAATGCTCGAGTGCATCCTGGGCTTCGTGTTCCCGTTTATCGTGGTCGCCGACTCTGATTTCATGAACCCTGTATTTTGCAGCGAGTACCTGGGAAAGCGGGCGACCGCAGATGATATGCGGTGTCGCACCCAGTTTTTCGAAGGCTTCATACATCGCGATAGCGCCGACCGGCCCATCGGTTTCAAATGTTTTAACCACTGGAAAACCGGTCCCGATCAAAATGTTGCCCTGGCATTGCTGTAGCAAGCGAGCCGCACGCATGCAGTAGCCTTCGCTGAGATGAGGCTGCACCGTTTTCATACCGCGCAGGTTGCGCGCTACCAGGATATCTTCGATAGTGCAACTTAACGCCAGATCTTCGCTTTCATTCATTGGTTTATCGCTCAGCAAAGTTGCACCGGTGTGCGTTCATATCGTGCACGTTCCAGGCAGTGAATATTGTGTGCCTGTTCAATGCTGATCGCTTCGAATCGCACGATTGATCCTGGTGACAGTTGTGACAGTCGCGCAGTGTCCTGTGGAATAACCGCTCCGATCTTCGGATAACCGCCGATGGTCTGGCGATCGTTCATTAATACGATGGGTTGACCGTCAGCCGGGATCTGGATGGCTCCATGGCAAATGCCTTCAGATAACATGCCGACGATATCAGATTGCACGGTTTCGCCTTCGAGGCGAAAACCCATGCGATCACAGCGTTCGCTCAAGCGGTACTCGGTATTGAAAAAACGCCATTGTTGCAATGGAGCAAACGCAGCCTGCTGGTAGCCGGGTACGACGCGTAACCTGGCATAGTCCGCGTAGACAGGTTGATCAGCCTGCGCAAGACGGCTATGACCGGTCATTTTAGCGTCGTTGCAGGGCAGGCAGTCGCCGGCCTGCAGCTTGTCACCGTTGAGACCACCGATTTTTTCTCGTAGTACGGTTGAACTGCTGCCAAAACTGGGGGAAATTTCGAAACCGCCACGAACCGCAAGGTAACAGCGTGTGCCAGCGGTGGTAAATCCAATCTCAAGTTTGTCACCGCTGTGTATGTCTCGTGTTTGCCAGAGGGGAATCGTGTTGCCGTTGAGCTTGCAGGGTGCCTGTGCGCCGGTAATTACGAAACATGTATCGGTTTCGGATTCGATCACAAGGCCGCCAAAGCTGACCTCGAGGCAGGTGTCATTGCCATCATTGCCAAGTAAACGATTGGCCCAATCAAATGCTTCCGTATCGAGTGGGCCGCCCGTGGTCAGTCCGAGGTTGTGCACACCGAAACGACCACGATCGTGCAACAGGCTCAACAACCCCGGCTGTTTGACCGCGAAACCGTTCACAATTCACCACCCTGGGCGAGGAACTCATCGCGGCTGACAGCCTGGAAACGGATGCGATCGCCGACCTTGACCGGCATGGTCGGATTGTTATCGGGATCAAACATGCGGGTCGGACAGAGTCCGATCAGGTTCCAGCCACCCGGTGAGACCGCGGGGTAGACGGCGGTCTGGCGATCCGCAATGGCAACTGCGCCCCGCGGGACTTTTTGTCTCGGTGTCGCCAGGCGCGGCGCCGCGATGCGTTCGTCGACTTCGCCGAGATAAGCAAATCCAGGCGCAAAACCTATGGCATAGACTCTATATTCCCGCTGCTGGTGAATTTCGATGACGTTTTCGATGCTGATTTGACCGCGTTGCGCAATGATTTCCAGATCCGGACCTGACTCGAGACTGTAATATGCTGGCAATGTGATTAACTCGCCCGCCGATGCATCCAGGCTTTGCAGGCTGTGTAACGCTGCCCGTAGTTTTTGTTTGACTGCGAAGTGATCGCTGAGATCGAGATCGAAAATAACCAGCAGCGATGCATAGGATGGCACCAGATCGACGATCCAGTCCTGCATGCTCGCGTGTATATTGCTGACCGCCGCCTGGATTTGTGCGGAAACTTCGGCACTGGTTTGTTCGGCAAAGTACACGATGAACGCGTTTTGCCCTGCGATCTCGATTTTCATGACGTGCTCAGGAATGAATTATCTTGCGAATCTGTTTAATCGCGGCGACGCCTTCTTCGTTGTCGCCGTGGACACACAGCGTGTCGGGTTTTAGCTCGAGTGCATTACCGCTGAGCGTGGTGACCGTACCCTGGTTGCATATTTGTTCTACCTGGGCCAGCATTTTTTCCCGCGTATGCACCGCGCCTGGTTTGGCGCGCGACAACAACTTGCCATCATCGTCATAGCATCGATCGGCGAAGGCTTCGAACCACAGCTCGATGCCATGTGCGGCGGCTTCGTTGCGGTGTTGATCAGCCTCTGGTGTGGCCTGCAACATCAGGCGTACAGGCTTGTGAAAATCTGCGATTGCCTGCAAGATCGGGGCACGCACGGCCTCGCGCGACATCATGTCATTGTAAAGTGCACCATGGGGTTTTACGTAGGCGAGTTCGAGACCCTGGATTTGTGCCATGCCTTCGAGCGCAGCGATCTGGTAGTGCATGAAGGCGGATATTTCTTCGCCAGAACAGTGCATCGGTCGACGTCCGAAGCCAACGAGATCGGGGTAGGCCGGATGTGCACCGACCATGACTTTATTCTGTTTTGCCATGGCGAGAGTTTTTTCCATCACCAGGGGATCACCACCATGAAAGCCGCAAGCGATATTAGCCTGATCGATATGCGGCATGACTTCATCGTCACGACCCATTTTCCAGGAGCCGTAGCTTTCGCCTAGATCACAATTGAGCATTAACATGGTTATCTCCACTTACATCACGGCAAGGTGACTATTGGGTAAATCCGATACCAGCATGCATCCCGGTGAGTGCGTGATACAAAAAGGTGGACGCGCCTGTTCGACGGCCACCTGGGGGGTAACGCCACAGGCCCAGAAAACCGGCACTTCGTCGTCATGTATGGTAACGGCATCACCGAATTCAGGTTGGTGGATATCGCGAATGCCTATTTTGCCGGGATCACCGAAATGTACCGGTGCACCGTGTACTGCCGGAAAGCGGGTGCAAATCTGAATTGCGCGAATGGCGTCGGATGGAATCATCGGGCGCATGCTGACCACCATTTTACTGGCAAAACGACCCGCGCTATTACAATCGATATCGGTGCGATACATGGGTACGTTAACTCCTTCACTGACATTGCGAATTTCGAGGCCATCGTCGATCAACGCTTCTTCGAAAGAAAATGAACAACCCAGTACGAATGACACCAGATCGTCGCGCCAGATGTCACTGATATCATTTTGTTCATTAACGAGTTCGCCATTTTCAAAAATCCGGTAGCTTGGAATATCACTACGGATGTCCAGGTCCTGCCCCAGTTTTGGAATGCGATAGTCGCCAGGCTTCGAAGCCATGCCGATCAACGGACAGGGTTTGGGATTCGCCTGGCAAAACTGCAGGAACTCATTGGCATAGTCGGCAGGCAGAATGCACAGATTGCCCTGTACGAAACCACGCGAGTAGCCGGAAGTGTTGCTGCTGAATTCGCCACTACGGATTTTATGGCGTAGCTCGAGAGGAGAGATATTCTGTTTCATGTTTGACCGATATCAGTTTTATACGGCGTTTTACAACTCTTTTGCCCGCTCGCGCAATACATTTTTCTGAATCTTGCCAGTCGCGGTCTTGGGTAACTCTCCAAATACCACCTTTTTGGGGCGTTTGAAGCGGGCCATATTGTCTGCGCAAAAATCGATCAATTCCTGCTCGTCGGCTTCTGTGCCTGCCTTGAGTTCGATGAAGGCGCAGGGTACCTCGCCCCATTTTTCATCGGCCAGTGCAACCACAGCCGCTTCACCGACCTGGGGGTGGCGATAGAGCACACCTTCGACCTCGACCGAGGAAATGTTTTCACCACCGGAGATGATGACATCCTTGGCGCGGTCCTTGACCTGGATATAACCATCCGGAAAAATAACCGCGATATCGCCGCTCATAAACCAGCCGCCTTCGAAAGCCGCAGTAGTTGCCTCCGGGTCCTTCAGGTATCCCTTCATGACGGTGTTGCCGCGGATCACGATTTCACCCATGGTTTCAGCGTCCCAGGGCACTGGATTGCCGGTTTTGGGATCGACTACATCGACCGCCTCGGTCATCGCAAAGCGAACGCCCTGACGAGCCTTCAGTTCCGCCTGACGCTCAATCGATTGCTGGTACCAGTCTTCCTGAGGTGCCGAATGCAGAATATGACCATAGGTTTCGGTCAGTCCGTAGACGTGCATGACCTCGAAATTAAACTGCTCCATGCTTTCCAGGACCTTTGCTGGTGGCGGTGCCCCCGCAGTCATCGCGTAGACGCGCTGGTCAAATCTTCTCTGATCCTCAGCCGGTGCTAGCGCCAGCATGTTGAGTACGATGGGAGCGCCGCCGAAATGGGTTATCCCATGTTCTTCTAGCAGATCAAAAAACAGTTTCGGAGCAAATGCCCGAATACAGACCACGGTTGCCGCGAGTGCGGTCATGGTCCAGGCGTGACCCCAGCCGTTGCAGTGAAACATTGGCACCGTGTACAGGTAGCGGGGATGCGACGGCAGTGCCCACGAAATAACGGTGCCCATGGTCATCAGGTAAGAACCGCGGTGGTGGTAAACCACCCCCTTGGGGTGGCCTGTCGTGCCGGATGTGTAGTTCAGCGTCAGAGCCTGCCACTCATCTTCGGGCGCGGACCACTGGAAGCTGTCGTCACCGCGATCGATCAGGTCTTCGTAGAAGCTGAACTCGATATCGGTGGGCAAGGCGGGTTTCTCGGTTGCGTCGACATCATCGATGATGACGATTTCCGGACGCAACTCGCAACTCTGCAGTGCCTCCTGTAATACAGGCCAGAGCTGGCGATCACAGATAAAAAGCTTTGCTTCGCCGTGGTCGATAATATAGGACACCGTGGCCGCATCGAGGCGTGTATTAATCGTATTCAAAACGGCGCCAGCCATCGGTACGGAAAAGTGACTTTCAAACATTTCCGGGGTATTGAAGGCAAACAGCGAAACCGTGTCGTTCTTGCCGATACCGCGGGCCACGAGGCTCGATGCGATACGGTTGCAGCGGTTGCGTGTCTGCGCCCAGGTGTAGCGGCGCTGGTTGTATATCAATGATTCTCGCTGTGGGTAAATATCGGCAGTGCGTTGTAGAAACGAAAGTGGTGTCAGCGGCACGAAATTGGCGCCGTTGGGTCCCAGTTGATCGTATTCGATAGTCATATTAGCCTCCTACGGTACCTGTCGTTATTGTGACTCGGGACTGTGCCAATTTAGCAAGCTCTGCATAGGTCATCCTGACTTAGCGGAGCACGAAAAACACAAAGTGCTAACGTGCATTTATCTTTAATTTACAAGCATTTGCACGATCTAATTAAAGTAATATCTGAATAACTCAGAGATTGCTTTAACAAAGGTCCCGGATAATCGCTTTACGATTTCCGGGATAATCCGGATTGCTTTCAGCAGATCCGGATCAGTTTCTGACGGGTGATCCCGCGTCGAGCATGCTGTTGATGCGTTCCCGTGTTGCGTCGGTTGCGACCAGTGTCAGGAAAGAACGCCGTTCGGCATCGTAAAAGTCCTGTTCGCTCCACACGGTACCCGGATCGATGTCTCCACCGGTTACGATTCTGGCCATTTCGCGACCGACGTTGACATCATGTGGCGTAAACATGCCCTTATCGCGGGACTGCTCAAGCCATTTGACCATTTCTTCGAATACGGGTCTACCGGGCAAAGACAGATCGGGGCGCTCGAACGCAACCTGCCCGGCGGCATCGTCGATGGCCTTTATCGCTTCGCCGAGAATTCGATCGCGATTGATGACAAAACGATCGTGCGGACGCAGCATTGCCTGTTTCTTGGCGATAATCGGCGAGCTCGCGGTTTTACCGTAAGCGAGATTCATGAATGCCTTCCAGCAGGCCTCGCTAATATCATCACTACAATTTAACAATTCTATCCAGCGATACAGGGTCTCTTTGCAACCACCACCACCCGGGACTACACCGACCAGCGATTCGACCAGTCCGGTGACCGAATTGGCATGGCATATCACCTGCCTGGCATGTAACACGACTTCGAATCCACCACCGATTGACATTCCGACCGGTGCTGCGACGACAGGGAAGGCCGCATTCTGCATACGGTGTACCGTTTCCTGAAAGGCTTTCAGGAAACGGTCGAGGCCATCCATATCTTCATGGCGGAAGAATTCACGTACCGCCTGCAGGTTCACGCCGCATGAAAAGTGTTGCGCGTCGTTGTGCACGATAAGACCGCGCAGCCCTTTAGTATCAACCTCGCTCAAGGCATCGTCGAGGATTGCCATCGAATCCGCATCGAGCGCATTGGCCTTGCTGTGGAATTCGACCAGGGCAATGCCCTCGAGGTCATACCAGCTGGCCACGGCACAACTGTTACGCGCCTGCATGGTTTGTCGCTTTTCGCTGAAGCGGATGACCCCGTCAGGGCGACTAATGGCTTGCCAGCTACCGCCGTATTGTCGCGCCTGCAATTCGTTGTCTTCGACCCGATAAAAGCTCGAGCCCCGTGTTTCAGCGAGAAAATCGGGCACGTCAAGCTGATCTGCCTCGAGCTTGTCGATAAAAGCATCGACCCCGATTTCATCGATCAACTCAAATGGCCCCTTGATCCAGTTGTAGCCGAGTTTCATGGCGTCATCGATGCCAACAGGGCCCTTGCCGACCTCCGGAATCAGGGATACGGCATAGCTCAGTGTGCGTGACAAAACGCGCCAGGCGAATTGACCCAACACACCGTCGTCGGCGAGCAAAACTTTGACACCCTGCTGCTCGGCCGTCTCGGCGAGAGGCAGGTTCAATCGCGGCGCATCCTGGTACTGCATCGAATGTAGATTTAGCACTTCCCGTCCCGTCGCGTTGTCGCGATAAAATCCCTGACCCTGCTTATTGCCGGTTTGACCGTTAGCAATCATCTGCGTCATTAATGGAATCCGAGCCGCCTCGGCATGAAAGGGATCGGAGTCTGGCAGGATATCGACCAGGCTCTGCACCACGTCGGACATCAGGTCGATTCCAATCAGATCATAAAGACCGAATACTCCGGTTTTCGGAATACCCATGGGACGACCGAATATGGCATCGGCCTGAAGCGGAGTCAGGTCCAATTCGAAGGCAGCCTGCAACGCGCACTGGATCGCAAAGACGCCAACCCGGTTGCCGAGAAAGCCGGGGGTATCCAGGCAGGGGACGACACCCTTGCCGAGTTGTTGTTCGCAAAAATCAGCGAGCAAATCGATGACCGCAGCATCGGTATCCTCGCCGCGCACCAGCTCCAGCAAGCGCATGAAACGCACCGGGTTGAAGAAGTGTGTGATCGCAAAACGTCGACGAAACGCCGCTGGCATGTCTTCTACCAGCAAGCGGATTGGTATGGTCGATGTATTGGAAGTGATGATTGCATCTTGGCGGCAGACGGTATCGAGTCGCCGGTACAAATCCTTCTTGATATCGAGACGTTCGACGACGGCTTCTGCGACCCAATCGCAATCTGCGAGCTGATCGAAATCGTCGCGGGTGTTACCCAGGTGAATAAAACCCTCGGCCTGTTTACTGATCAAACCCGGTTGATTCGGATCGCGTAAACGCTCGAGGCCACGTTCGGCCAGAGCGTTGGCATTGTCTTCACCAGGTAAGTCGAGAAGCCAGACTTCAATGCCTGCATTGGCAACCTGACCGGCGATACCGGCTCCCATGGTGCCTGCGCCGATTACAGCTACTTTATTGATACTCATTCTGACCTCTAAGCGGCTTTTTCAAGCGAACCAATCAGCTCGCGCAATTTCTGCAGGGTCTGTCTAGGCGCCTCGATCGGCAGCATGTGACCGTAGCGTTCGATGACGCTAACCCTGGCGTTCAATTCTTCGGCAAATGCCTGTCCGGCCCTGACCGGCGTGAGTCGATCCTTACGCGCGAGAATTAGCTGAGAAGGCAGGTTGATGGATTTGGCAACTTCACTGCCGTTGTCATATTCGCCACAGGCAACCAGGTCGGCGTGTAACGGATTGCTTGCCATGATTTGGCGCCCAATTGCGATCGGTTGCATGCCGGGTACTGCACTGATGCCATATTGAGCGTCGGCACCGAATCCCCACATCAATAACATGTCGGCGGCATCTGCCGCGCTTTTTTTGGCGGCATCGATCAACGCAGGATTGACCGGAATCGCACCCGCAGTGCCTATGCCGGTTATCGATTTCAACAGCTCTGGCGCCTGTCGCGCGAGTTCGAGTACGTCCAGGAACCCTTGTGAATGCCCGATCGCGTGTACTTTGCTGACACCGACCGTACGCAGGAAATCAGCCAGCCATGCGCCCATGTCCTCGATACTTGATAAAGGCTCACCTTGCGAAAGACTGTGTCCTGGAAGATCAGGCGCCAATACCGAGTAACCATTGTATGCAAACCAGCGGGTTTGCAGGGCCCAACTGCGGTGATCGAGTCCACTACCGTGGACGAACATGACGGTTGGTAAGCTGTTGTCGAATTCCTTGCCTCCCGTGGCGGCGTAAGTTTTGTGGCCGCGTACATCGATATACATTACGCCGCTCCCGCGACGCGTTCCGCCGCCTTGAAACCACGTTCGAAGTCAGCCTTGATATCGGCGATATCTTCGATACCGACCGATACTCGGATCATATCTTCACTGATTCCGGCGGCTTTCATATCTTCGCCGGTCAGACGTGAATGTGTGGTACTGGCTGGATGTAGAACCAGGGTGCGCGCATCGCCGACGTTTGCCAGATTAGATGCCAGTTGCAGCGAATCGATAAAGGCAGCACCGCCTGCGCGACCCCCCGATACGCCAAAACACAGCATCGAACCGGCACCATCGGGAAACAGGATTGGCGCCAGTGCATGAGTGGGATTCGAATCCATATCGGGGTAATTTGTCCAGCTGACCGCTTCCTGTGCCTGCAACCAGGCGAGCAGGTCTTTGGCATTGGTCACATGCTGCTTCATGCGTAAATTCAAGGTTTCTATACCTTGCAAGATCAGAAAAGCATTGTGCGGGCTCATTGCGGCGCCGACATCACGCATTGATTCTGCGCGCATCTTCATCGCCAAAGCCGAAGGTCCGAACTCCTCCCAGAATCTGATGCCGTGAAAAGGTGCGTAGGGCTCGGTTAATTCCGGGAAACGCCCGCTTTGTTGCCAGTCGAACTGACCTCCGTCGACAGTAACGCCGCCGATGGCGACGCCATGACCGCCCATCCATTTGGTCACCGAGTGCACGACGATATCGGCACCATGTTCAATCGGTCGACACAGACAGGGCGTTGCAAAGGTGGCATCGACGACCACCGGAATACCGGATTCGTGCGCGATTGTGGCGATGCCCGGGATGTCGGAAATTTCAAGGCCCGGGTTGCCGATCGATTCGCAAAACACCATCTTGGTGTTGGGCTGGATGGCTTTGCGCAATGCCTGCTCGTCGTTGACGGGTACGAATGTGCACTCGATGCCGAGGCGCTTGATCGTATGTTTGAGCAGAGTCGCAGTTGAACCGTAGATTTGCGTCGCCGAGATGATGTGATCGCCGGCGGAGCATAGGGTGATGAAAATGGTAAACAACGCGCTCATACCCGACGCGGTGCATATTGCGCCACTGCCACCCTCCAGGGCCGCGATGCGTTGTTCGAGTACGGCTACCGTCGGGTTGGTGATACGGCTGTAGATGTGGCCACCCTGTTCGACATTAAACAACGATGAACCTTCACTGACGCTTTCGAACACGTAGGAGGTGGTCTGGTAGACAGGTACCGCACGCGAACCGTGATCACTTTCCGGCCGATAGCCGGTATGCAGAGCTACTGTGTCGGGTTTGAGGTACGAGGATCGGCTCATTAATTATCTCCAGAGTTTTAGGTTATCGCGTCGAAGTCGAAGGGAAGGTCGACAATTTTACCAGTAATCCCGTCTATCGTGACGCTGGTATTATGGTTCAGAAAATCACGCTTCATCATCACCATGGTGAGGAATTTCCGGTAGCGTGGAGACCATACCTGTGAGCGAACATCACCTACCTGTTGGCCATTCGATTCGACTCCGAATTCGTCAAACTCGACCGTTTGATCGAAAACGATGCCGACGAGTTGATGTACCTGCTTGCCCTTGATGGCACGCAGAGCAGGCAAGCTCATCGACTCAATTTCCGCATCCAGGTCCACGAATGCATCAAGCCCGCATTCAAAGGGATTGTGATTGA
Organism: Gammaproteobacteria bacterium; assembly: GCA_024229615.1. GTDB lineage: Bacteria > Pseudomonadota > Gammaproteobacteria. The sequence goes on from JAAESG010000511.1 coordinate 47,396, forward strand.
AGTTCATATCGTTGCCATATGACAACAGCCCGCTTTCAATACGTTCAATCAGATTGGGGCCGCCAGCCCTGACATTCAAATCCGCACCTATCGCGAATAGCTCGTCCCATAGCGGTTCGGCCAGTTCCGGGTCGTTAAGGTATATCTCGAAGCCTCCCTGTTTGCTATATCCGGAGCGCATCACCATCATCGCCTTACCGCGAAACTCGAGCATCTTTGAACGAAAGAAACGAATCCCGGGGACTTCATCGCCAAATACTCGAGTCACCAGTTGTTGCGCCTTCGGGCCTTGCACTGCGAGCGGCCAGATCGCGGCTTCGTGTACCTTGACATCGAGGCCGAAACCCCGCGCAAGCCCACGAGCCCACAGACGTACATCGCTGTCTGCGATCGATATCCACCAGTTATCCGCTGCGAACTTGATCAAAACCGGGTCGTTTATAATGGCTCCGGTTTCATCGCAGAGCGGGGCGTACAGACCTTGCCCTATGACGGCCCTGGAGATGTCACGCGGCGTCATCAATTGGATCAGACGCTCGCTGTCGGGACCGGATACCTCTATCTGTCTCTCGCAGGAAACATCCCAGACCTGAACATCCTCGCACAGGCTCCAGTAATCCGCTTCATTGGATTCGAAGATGGTCGGTAAAAGCATATGGTTGTATACGGTGTAACCCTTGACGCCAGCAGCCTCCACACGGGGTGAATACGGGGTCCTGCGGGTACGGCGAGAGATGCTTAAAATTTTGTCAGCCAATCCGAATTTCCAATCGAGTTAGATAGCCCCGGTCATAGCGCAGGGTTGTCGTTGTAGACGGGCTGCAATGCTATTCCTTTTTGATTTGTCTTACAAATGCGAAATTGTCTGTATCCCCGCTGTTTTTGTCAGATTACGACCTTTTCCGGATAGTGTGGATTGCGGGCTTCGATTTCCGCAACTCGAGAGCCGTAGTGCAGGATACCCGACTCTTTGCTGCCCAGCATTTTCGCTTGCGTGGAGTAACCCAGGATAGTTTGAATACGCTGGCGTTTGTCTTTAACCGGTGATACCCGGTGCGGAGAGTAATGACCACGAAACAACGACAGAGTGTCTGCCTGTAAGCGATTCTGCATGACCCGGTACAGCCCGGAATTGATTATCTGTTGCGACATTGTGCCTAAATTACGGGTTTTTTGGCCCGATGCAAGCCCGTACTACTTGTATCCGGTGCCCGGAATAAATTAGTCTTCGCGGATCATGTTTGAACAACTTCCCGTGCAATACGTCGAGCCGTTATTTCGCCCACCCAGCGAAGCACGCTCATTGATTTTCCAGGTTACCAACGGCTGTAGCTGGAATCGTTGTACCTACTGCGAAATGTATACCGATCCACAGAAGAAATTCAGGCCCAGGGCTGAGAAACAGGTTCTCGCCGAAATTCGAGCCTGTGCCGAACAGGGAATGGAGCCACGACGTGTCTTTCTTGCCGACGGTGATGCGCTGGTGCTATCGATGCGCCGATTGCGTGGGATACTCGGTGAAATAAAAGCCTCGCTACCATCGGTTAGCCGGGTATCTTCTTACTGTCTGCCGTCTAATTTGAAACGAAAATCCGACGAAGATCTAGAGGAGCTGGAATCGCTTGGATTGAAGATTATTTATGTGGGCGCCGAGAGTGGCGATGATCAGATACTACAATACATCGACAAAGGCGAAACCTACGCAACCACAGCCGAGGCGTTGATCCGAGCCAGCGCGGCAGGAATCAAGACATCAGTCATGATTCTGAACGGTATCGGCGGCAAGGCCCTGAGTCACCAGCATGCGCTGGCCTCGGCACGGCTCGCCAATGATACCCAACCGGACTATCTGGCCACGCTGGTACTGACCTTTTACAAGGGACACGAAAAGTTTGCGGCGGGTTTCAACGGTGGTTTCGAAGAACTCGGTACCGTTGGACTGTGTATGGAAATGAAAGCCCTGATCGAAGCCACTGAGCTTGAAAACACGATCTTTCGCAGTGATCACGTTTCCAATCACATGGTGTTGAAGGGGGTGTTGGGAAAAGATAAACGACGCCTGCTGAGCCAGATCGACGAATCGATCCTATACTTCAAAAAACACCCGGAATTCGAAAATGGCAACTTCGGTTACTGATCAGTCGCTGCGTGTAGAATCGCCTTGCGTGCGTAAATGTACGCTCGATGACGACGATGTCTGTGTCGGTTGTTTCCGTAGTATCGATGAAATCTGTGCCTGGGGCGGGGCCGGCAACACAGGTCGGCTGGAGATTCTTGAATCGGCGAACTTGCGCAGGAGCGGGAAAGCAAGGCGTGCCTGAACTGGACGACCTCAGTGTCGATGAAATTCGAGCGCACCTGCTCGCACAACGGGGCACTACTTACGATGTACCCCCCGAAATGTTAAGTGATGACGCACGTGAGGCGGCGGTACTGATTCCTTTTCTGCGCATCGATGATGCCTGGCACATCCTCTATATACGCCGTACCAGCTACGCAGGCGATCGGCATAGCGGACAGGTCGCGTTTGCCGGCGGCAAACGCGATGATGGAGACGACAGTTTGCTGACCACCGCATTGCGGGAAGCCGGGGAAGAGGTCGGTATTGCTGACAGCGATGTCGAAGTGCTCGGACATATCAATCATCATCACACCATCAGTGAATTTCAGGTGCGTCCTTATGTTGCCGTGATGCCATGGCCGTACCGCTTGCAACTCGATGAAATTGAGGTTGCGCGCGCGTTTACGATGCCATTGAGCTGGCTAGCCGAGGAATCCAATTATCGTACCGAGGAACGCCATCACCCTGATTCAAAACGTCCGTGGCCGGTTGTCTACTACGACCTCTATGATAGTGAAATGCTGTGGGGTGCGACTGCGCGCATGACGCTATCCTTGATCGAGGTCTTACGTGCTGAATAGAGGAAAGCATTTTGCCAGAAAGCGAATATAAAAATATTCTCCAAATCACCACCGAAAACGAAGCCTATGTCATTGAATGGCTTAACGATCGCCAGGATTTCCACAAGTGGTTTACGACCCTGATTATCGCAAGCTTTGTGTTGTTGACTATATTTGGAAACAAGCCCGGTTTCGGATCGATTGGTCCGGTATTTCTGACCGCCGCATTGATTTCGATGCTATTGGCGATGTTGTGCAACCTCGTGTGCGTCTGGTCCATTCCGGGCTGGAAACTTAAAGTCCGGACCGGCATCACCACCGATGGACGAGAGTTAAAACGCGAACTGGGGATTACCGCATGGATCGGCGTGCTGAGTTTCGTGATCGGACTGACGCTGGGCTTTATCGGCAACTTGCCCGGTTAACTTCCAGGCTAGTGATATTTTTCGGTGGTGAAATGGCCAGGATCGCGGCGCCGGTGTCTTTTCATCCCGCGCGAAGCCAGTTCAGCGCTGACGTCTGTAATCATGTTGGCGCTTCCACACATCATTACGTGCGAGTCGTCAGCATTGATAGTCAATCCGAGGTACTGTTCCAGACTGCCGTCCTGCATCAGGGTCGGCACGCGTTTGCCGAGGCCGCCGGCATAAGCTTCACGCGTGACAATCGGTACGTAACAAAATTGCTCGCCGTGCGAATCTGCCGCCAGATCGATGATATCCCGGTAGGCGAGTTCTTCGGCATAGCTCACCGAGTAGCACAGGATTATTTTTTCAAACTTGCTCCAGGCGGCCTGACTCTTGAGGATAGACAGAAACGGGCCGATGCCGGTACCTGTGGCGACCATCCACAAATGTTTACATTGCGGTATTTCGCTGACCGTCAGAAACCCTGAAGGATTATCCGAAACAAGAACATCGTCACCGGCTCGGAGATCGAACAGGCGTGGGGACAAAGGGCCGTCTTCGACGATATTGAAATATACCTCGAGATGAGAGTCTTCAGGTGTATTGACCAGCGAGTAGGGACGCGCGAGGACCGTATCACCGTCATTTAAACCGATGCGTACGAATTGTCCGGACTCGTAACCATTGAGCTCAACATCGATAATCAACGACGTCAGGTAGTCATTCAAACGCCGATTTTCGATCACTTTGCCTTCAAGCCAGTTAGCCATACATTTTCACCTCGTCAAGCCTGCAATTCTCGAAACTGTTACCCGCGCAATAGAATTCCGATTTCGCTGTTGTGGTTTCCTAAGCTGGACAGTCTGTGTCATCAGTATCCGCTCAAGCCGCGAGTCGGAACAAACTGTAAGATCCGTTTTTTTCCATTGCGTCGAGATACAGGTCTTCAAACTCATCGACTACCGATTCACGCACTTCGGGCAATGCCAACAATCGCTCAGACCAGGCCGTTACTTTCGGCATGGATTCGGGGTCGATGACGGAAAGCCGGTTATTTGCGACTGAATTCTGCCGAAACAGGGGTGCAAAAGCGGTATCGGCCAGCGAAAAGCTTTTACCATTAAACCATGGACTCTCGCCGAGGCGCTTTTCGACTCGATGAAGCTGGCTGATCAGTTGCTCGCGATACTTGTTATATCGTTCCTCGTCCTTGCTCATTTTCATCATGTAGAGGTTACCCAGCATATTAGACGCGAATTCGATCCAGGCTCGATTTTTGGCACGTGCCAATGGTTCGTCCGGCTGCAACTCCCCGCCTGTTATTTCATCGAGGTATTCGTTGATCACTGCAGATTCGAACAACACCTCATCGTCGACTTTGAGCACCGGTACCTTTGCCAATGGGGAAAGTTCGAGAAACCAGTCGGGCGGATCGGCAAGGTCGATATAAGTTATATCAAAATCGATATTCTTGTGTTTCAGGGTAATAACCGCGCGTTGTACGAATGGGCAGGTTTTAAAACTGATCAGATGTAGTGACATTGTGTTGTTCCCGGGCTTGAGTCAGAATGATAACGCTACTGCAACAAGGTAAGGGTCTAAATAACAAACTCAACCCCACATTCTATAGGTCTATTGTTGCTGCCGGGCTACTGAGGAGAACCTGATATGGCAACATCGACACTGGGTCTAGGCCAATCCCTGCAAGAATACTTGCTCGAGGTTTCGTTGCATGAGCCGGATGCCTGTTTACGCTTGCGTCAGCAGACCCTGGCGATGCCTGATGCGAACATGATTAGTTCACCGGAGCAGGTGCAATTGCTCATGCTGTTGTGCAAAATGCTAAATGCCAGAAATGGTCTCGAGGTTGGTACTTTCACTGGTTATACCAGTTTGCGTTTAACCATGGCGATGCCCGATTTGAAGATGACTTGCTGCGACATCAGCGAGGCTTTTACTTCGATTGCCCGCGAACACTGGCAGGCGGCAGCAGTTGACGATCGCATCGATCTACAGATTGCGCCGGCTCAGCAAACCCTGGATCGTTTGATTGATGAAGGTTTTGAGGGCGCTTACGATTTCGCCTACATCGACGCCGATAAGAGTGCTTACCGGGGGTATGTTGAATCCTGCCTCGCGCTTGTACGCCCGGGTGGATTGATTGCGCTTGACAATGTGCTCTGGAGCGGGGCGGTTATCGATCCCGAGGATAACAGTTCGGACACGGTAGCGCTGCGAGAACTCAATCAGTGGCTACACCAACAGGCGCCGGGCCGCTATGATCTGTCGATGATACCGATCGGCGATGGTCTGACCGTGATGCGCAAGTACCTTTAAGAAGGGCGCGGACAGATGCCTGCCCGCAGACGGCGTTATCAAAACTGGCTACAGAATGACTGCAGCGGCGTTTTGATGCCTTGCTGCGAACAGACACGTGATGGCTGAATACGATATACATTGTCGCCGGGTTAATTAGTGTTCAACTTTTAGAATGGGTTGAACGCCTTCGAACATGGGTTCAAGCGCGACCCCGAGGGCATCGCCAAACTTCGAAACCGCGATGTATATTGTAATGACGAATACGGCATCGACGATTTGCGCTTCATTCCAGTTGGCGTGCAGACGTTCCCACAATTCGGCTGACACCCGGTTTGCGTCTTCGCCTATCTGCACGGTTAAATCCAGCAATGCTTTTTCAGCCTCGTTGAAATGCTCACTGGTTTTATACCGGTCACCGTCGATATCGGCAATTTTCTCCTCAGAGATACCGAGCATGTCCGAAACGCGCTCATGCTGTACCACGCAATACTGGCACTGATTACGCTGGGTCGCTTTCAGAATCAGTAGTTCCTTGGTCTTCCAGTCGAGCACGCCATCCTTGAGCACGGCCATGATCAGGTTGGTAAACACGGTACCGTACTCAGGTTGATGTCCGAATACTTTGAAAATATTCAATAAGGCTTGAAATCGGCCCTCAGACTTGTCATAAAATGCGATGGTTTCGGCGTTTGCCTGTTCTCTTTCTACGTATGTAACACCCATGCTTCAACTCCTCATTGTTTAATTGAACGATCGTTCCAAATGTGGCCAAATTTTTTTTACTCCAGCATCATCCTGGCCCGAGATGTGATGGCGTTTATGGTTTCCTGGTTTGCCCGGGTACGCGTCAATACCCGCAATCCCAAAAACAGGCTGAGTAATGCCTGGGCAGTCGATCTCGAATCAATCGACGCATTGATGGTTCTATCCCGTTTCGCTGCCTCGATTCGAGAAAAGAAGAATTCTTCGACCCCTTGCAGGCTATGGTCGATAAAATCGCTGACTTCAGGGTCATGCGGAGCGAGTTCGAGCGCGGTGTTGACCAGCAGACAACCCCAGGGGACATCGTTTTTTTGAGGTTTTGTCGCGGCACTTTCGAACACCGCGATAATGGCCTCCAGCGGACTGTAGTTGATACTGATTTTCTGCAAATGCTGGTCGCGGTAGACTCGATCGTAGTGGGTCAACGCGCTCATAAACAGGGCGTGTTTATTCGGGAAGGCATTGTAAATACTGCCTCGATTGATGCCGGTCGCCTTGACCAGGTCGTTCATCGAAGTCGCTTCATAGCCGTGCGCCCAGAACGTGTACATGGCATTTTCCAGCACCTTGGTTTCATTGTAATTTTTTTGCCAGGGCATCAATTTTTCCAGAGTTACCGGCACATATTAACCGAGTCTGGAACGATCGGTCAACTAAAAAAGAGCCTGTATTTGAACGTATTGTCTGTGCCGAAACGAGGAATCCTGGGTGGAGGCTATTGAGCTTCTGACGAAAGACTGGCTAGTCCTGCTTCGTCAGCCGTGACGATGGCGCGTTCGGTGATTAGCCCAGTGACCAGCTCGGCTGGGGTTATGTCGAAGGCATAGTTCACGATATTAGTTTTCTCGGGGGCGATGTTGACCGCCGCAATTTCTCCATCGTCGAGCTTGCCGACGATTTTTGCAACCTCGTTAGTGTCGCGTTGTTCGATGGGTACCTCCGATATCCCGTTACCGATAGTCCAGTCGATCGTAGAGCTCGGCAGGCAAACATAGAAGGGTACCTGGTTGTGTTTGGCAGCGAGTGCTTTTAAATAGGTACCAATCTTGTTGCAGACATCGCCGTTGCGCGTGGTGCGGTCGCTGCCGACCAGGCACAGATCGACCAACCCGTGTTGCATCAGGTGGCCACCGGCGTTGTCGACGATGAGACTGTGTGGCACACCGTGATGGCCGAGTTCCCACGCGGTCAGACTCGCACCCTGATTACGCGGGCGGGTTTCATCGACCCATACATGCACCGCGATACCGGCATCGTGCGCCATGTAAATCGGCGCCGTTGCGGTCCCCCAGTCCACGGTTGCAAGCCAGCCGGCGTTGCAATGGGTCAGTATGTTGACGGGGTCGCCTGGCTTTTTATGAGCTGTAATTTCACGGATCAGTTCGAGTCCGTGCTGACCGATCGACTGGTTGCTGACGACGTCCTGGTCTGCTATTTCCCCGGCTTCTGTAAAGGCTGCCAGGGCTCTGTCAGCGGCTTTTAGTGGTGAAACCCGTGCTTGCATCCGATCGAGCGCCCAGCGCAGGTTGACCGCGGTTGGTCGAGTCGCAAATAGTTGTTGGTAAGCGTTGTCCATGCCGGTGTCGGATGGGTCTTGCCGTAAAGCGAGATAGTATCCGTAGGCAGCAGTGGCTCCGATCAGCGGCGCACCACGTACCAGCATTTCCTTGATTGCGCTGCTGGCGTCTTGCAGGGTTTGCAGGTTGTTGATGGTAAATACGTGGGGTAATCGTGTCTGATCGATGATATCTACCGACCAACCGTCGGAATTGATCCAGATACTGCGGTAGTGGACATTGTCGACGTTCATCGCTTCAGTCTGTTTCCTGTTTGCCGTAGCTTTTGAAGCGTTCCTGCACCTCGTCCATTTGCGCATCACTTAGAATGACTGGCTCACCAGCCTGACGCGCATGCCAGTACTGTTTTGCCAGGGTTTCGACCTCGACTCCGAGCCACAGCACCTTCTCGAGGTCGTCGTGACAACAAATCATGCCGTGGGTCCCCAACAGGCAGGCGTGCCTGTCAGCCAGGGCCGATAGCATATTGTCAGACAGTTGTTGTGTTCCAAACAGGGCATAGTCCGCGCAGCGGATATTATTGCCTCCGGCCACCGCGACCATGTAGTGAAAGGCCGGAATATCGACGCGCAGGCAAGACAGCGCGGTTGCAAACACAGAGTGCGCATGTAGTACGGCTCCAGCCGCTGCACGATCGGCATAGATATCGCGATGCATGCGCCATTCACTGGACGGTATCAGCTTATCACCCGTATTGCCCTGCATATCGACATGCACGATATGATCGGGCTGCAATTGTTGGTAAGCCATGCCAGAAGGCGTTATCAGAAACCCGTGTTCGAATCTGACACTGACATTTCCGGCATTACCCTGGTTGATTCCCTGTGAATTCATCGAAAGGCAGACGTCGATTATCTGCCGCGATAACTGCTTGCGTGTTGCGGATGCTGCTTTCATGAGCGTGGTATTGGTTAGAGTCTCTTCAAAAACTGGGAGACCATGATAACACGGCATTTTCATCTCGAGCCGCGCCAGGCATTCGGAGGCACAAGCCTGTGAATCGATATCTAAGGAAGCTCTGAACAATTCATCCTGAATTGTCAGAGCACGGAGAAACAAAAAGTGTGATTTTTGTTTCTCCTTCATTTTCAACGACTTAGCGGCCATTGAAAATGGCGGTGCGTCCCTGCACC
>JAAESG010000512.1 GCA_024229615.1 Gammaproteobacteria bacterium
GAAGATCGGACAGTGGAATGGAGCGCGACTGCCATCGGTGAGCGGCATCTTGTCAGGCGATTAGCGCCGTGCCTCAGCTGAGCCCCGCGGTACCAATAAATCGAGTGGTCTGGTGGGCTCGAACCATGTCACAGTCGCTCAAATGGTGGGCAATCCCGAGACTGAAGTTTTGTACTTTTGGGGCATTAGAATATTAGCGGCCACCAATGGGTGCGCGCTATATTAGCATTCCCTGAATAACCATTGCGCAATGGGTTTCATTAACCATGATGGCTGGTTTATTCAATTCGAAAACAAGCATTTAATCGCGAATAAGGGCTCAATACGCGGTATAATCAAAGCTGCTTAACACAATGATTATCCAGCGAAAAGAGCCCCTATTCGATGCCCATCTTACGCACCCTCGCCCGCGATTTCCAATTCGTTTTTCCACTCACGGACAATGGCCAGGAGCGCTTTCATTGGTTTGTGCTGACGCTCAAAGCGATTCTGGTTCCGATCACCGTCTCGCGCACCTCGAATCTGCTGCGCGCCATCGAGACGCTGTTCGGGGTGCGTATCGCCCAATGGCGTTACTACACCTTCATGGCCTCGGTGAAGCTGCCGTGGGACGGCGTCTGGGAGGCGCTGTGGCGGGCGATCCCCAGCCCGTTGGTTGCCGGACGGTTGCTGCTGGGGCTCGACGATTCGATCAACCCGAAGACGGGCAAGAAGATCTTCGCCTGCCAAAGGACGTTCGATCATGCGGCGAAGACGAACCAGACACACTGGCCTTGGGCGCAGACCATCGTCACGGTGGGGCTGCTCATGCCGATTCACGGACGCTGGAGCTGTGTGCCGTTGGCCTTCGCGTTTTACCTGCGCCGCAAGAGCTTGCGTAGCGCTTGTATCCGGGTGCGCGGCAAGGCGGTGGTCTTTCGCAGCAAGTTTGCGCAGGCCGTCGAGCTGATCGGGCGCTTGGGTGGCGTCTTCACCGAGGCGCCGATATTGGTGGTCGCCGACAGCTGGTTCGGCAACAACGGACTGTTCAAGCCGCTGCGTGAGCGACTGGGCAGACGCGTCGATCTGCTTTCGCGCTTGCGGGTCAACGCCGCCCTCTACGCCATTCCCGAGCCGCTCAACGGTCGGCCCGGAAGACCGCGGAAATACGGCGAACGGCTCGGAAACGCCGCGGACCTGGCCGCGGCCATGCGCGAACAGGCCAAGACTTACACGGTGCATGTCTACGGCGCCCTGCGTGAGGTGGAAGCCGCCGAGCGGATCGTGATGCTCAAGACCCTGCGTTGCCGTGTGCGCGTCGTGTGGGTCTATCGCAGAACACAATGGGTCGCGCTGGTGACCACGGATCTGGATCTGAGCGTCGAGCAGATCGTCGAATATTATGCCGCGAGGTGGAAAATCGAGGCCGGGTTCCGAGAGATAAAGCAGGAGATCGGCAGCGCTCATACCCAGACCCGCAACCCCGATGCAGTGACCAATCATCTGCACTTCTGCATGGCCGCTACGACCATCACTTGGATCTATGCCGCGCACTTGAACCAAGCGCCCATCAGGCGATATGCTTCGGAAAACACAACCGAATATGCCTTCGCCGACGTGCGACGATCCCTGGCGCGACACATCGCAAAGGAGGGTTTCGGTATCGATTGCCAGGACCTCGGCAAACCAGACCATAATCCTCTGATCTCAACGGTCATGCGGCTCGTAGCATGATCAAAGAGGGAAACTTCAGATACCCATTACATAGCGGTTTTCGGTTTTTCCGCGGTCGCAGAGAACGACCGAATTGCCCGATAAAACAACCAGTTGCTATTATTGCGCTCATTGTTGGCGAGCCGAAAACTCAAATAGCGAGAGTATAATGCAATGATCGTAGGCGCCGGGCCATTTCTTGCGCAGCCCGTGGTCGCTGACCAGGAAGAGCGTTCCCATGCCAAAGGTAATCAACGCCAGCGAGAAAAGCCCGAGATGGAGGCGATTCACGATCAGATAGCC
>JAAESG010000513.1 GCA_024229615.1 Gammaproteobacteria bacterium
ATATTTCTTGTGGAATCAATAGACAAGTGAGATCGTGCATAATTTGTGAATTTTCCGGGCTAGAAACCGAGGCTGGCTAGCAAATCATCGACATCACCCTGCGATTGTGCGACGACTTCAGTACTGGCTTCAGGCAATTGCGGTCCCACCGCTATTTCGCCGGAATCCTCTGCTAGCTGAGCTTTGTTTGGGCCTGCACTACCAGAAATCGAAACCAGGCCGATCAGCTTGCTTTCTATTTCCTGGACCATATTAATCACCTGCTTGATCATTTGCCCGGTGATATCCTGATAATCCTGCGCTAACATAATCTCATTCATTTTCTCGTGAACTGCCTTGGTTTCCTCATCACTAGTCTCGAAAAATTGACTCAGATCGGCGCTTAAATCGACGAACTCCTGCTTCGACAGTTCCCGGTTACAGAACTGCTGCCAACGCCGATGAAGCGACGTGGCCCGATCGCCGAAGGTATTGATTAGCAGTATCGTATCCTCGGCACCCGACATGGTGCGATGTGCAGCCTCGTCGGTTTTACTGACAATGAAGTTCAGTCGCTGCTTGGCGTCCGGAATTTCATCCTGCGCCAGTTCGGCAACACGATTATCGCTGGCGAATGCATTAATGCTGTCGTGTATTTCTCGCGTCAGCATTCCCAGTTCCTGATACAGCGCGCCTTCCCGCAAATCGGTGATCTCGGACATTAACCGATCTACTCGTTGCTCATCCGACGAGCGGAGCGCTTCCACGAGTTCTTCGGCTTTATCAAGAAAGTGATTATCCATTAGAGCTGTTTCTTCAGATATGGCATTTTTTGTCACCTCATCCAGCTCAGGCTTCAAGCCGGATAAAAATCTTGTCAATTTTTTCCTTTAAGGTTACAGCGGTGAAGGGTTTGACCACGTAACCATTAACCCCTGCTTCGGCGGCGACGACAATCTGCTCACGCTTCGCTTCCGCGGTAACCATCAAGACCGGCATTTTGGAAAGTGCCTCGTCGGCGCGGACGCTCTTCAGCAGTGTTAACCCATCCATTCCTGGCATATTCCAGTCAGTCACGAGAAAATCGAATCCGCCCGATTGAAGCATCGGCAAGGCAGTCTGACCATCGTCAGCCTCGGAAACGTTATTGAATCCCAGATCGCGCAGTAAATTTTTGATAATTCGCCGCATGGTTGAAAAATCGTCAACGATAAGAATTTTCATGTCTTTATCCATGCAACCAAACCTCCGCCTTATTGCATTGTTGTGGTACTGAAATGTACTTCTGCCACGATATCGGCAGCCTTGCGCCAAAATTGAGCCCGAATTTCAGGTAATCAAATCGATACGTAACATTAGGAAGCTCTGAACAATTCATCCTGAATTGTCAGAGCACGGAGAAA
>JAAESG010000514.1 GCA_024229615.1 Gammaproteobacteria bacterium
CGTGACCGACTTCAGGGCATCGCCGCACTTTGGCGGCGTATCGTCGTGCGCGAAGAACTTACAGGACTCACCTTTGACGAACTGCCGCCTTTTATCGAACATCATTTCGGGGCCGAAAAGGTGCAACTTATCTGCCAGGAGGGAATGCGTATCCTTTTTGAGCGCGCGCGCGGAATCCCCGGCCTCATTGTCCCCATGTTCCGCAAGCTGTTGGCCGATCGTGAACCAAACGCCCCAATAAATCCGTCGACCCTCGATGACATTCTCCAACGATGGGAATTGGCATGAAAGGAGAAAATACCATGAACCCGCAACAAACCGAAATCCTGCGCGACATCGTCCAGCGCATGATGGCACGTTACATGACAATCCGACCCCTTGGAATCGATCTGGGCAACAGCAGAAAACTGAGTGCTGCCCTCAACTGCCGGGTCCTTGACTACGGCGCTGCCAGAACCCTCTACCGGCAACGACGCCCCATCTGCCGCTCACTGGATGCCGTCAAAGCGCTTGCAGACTCGAAAAAACACTGCCAACAGTGCCTCGACCGAAAAAATTGCACCGGTCAGGTGCGCGTGGATCTGTTGTTC
>JAAESG010000515.1 GCA_024229615.1 Gammaproteobacteria bacterium
GCGACCTCTTGCTGTGATAGATACCCGCTGGCTCTCAGTCTTTGTTTGAGGCTCGGTATGTTGAATCGCTTCAACAGATAGACGATCGCGTTGGTGTCAAATGTCCCGCGCGTGGGGTGGATCGCCCCGGCTTCGTTGAGTTTCGTAGCGATTTCACCCGCTGTATGTCCACTGGCCATGTGCTCTATCTTTTGGATAATGTCGGCACTGATGTCGGTAGGCTTCTGACCCGAGCTGGGCACTCTGAAACACTCTTGGATGACAGTGCCTGTTTTAAAGCGGATAGAGACGTCAACTTGATAGCCGTTACGCCTCAGCGTCACATCTTCGATCAGGAGCCGGATCATGCGTTTTTTGTCCTGGTAGCTTGTTGCCGCGTGATGCCAAATGTCTGCAAAATCCGCTGCAAGGGAACTGAGCGCCTCTTGTTTTGTGCTATCAAGTACGCCGTGGTGATGATGGCGCTTTTTGTCATAGTCGCGCCTGGCTTGCTCGAGTAAGCTGAGCTTTTCGTTCCATTCATGTTCGAGGGTTTGTGCGACGAGGCGGTTTTCGGGCGCTACCGACATGAGGCGCCTTCTGGCCAGATCCGCGTCGTATTGGGCGCGTTCGACTTGGCGGCGCAGCAATTGATCGGCCTCTTGTGCGCGTTTGACGATTTCCTGTTGTACCGAGATGGCCGCGTCGACAGCCATGGGCGTGACTTTCCGCAGCAGGATTTCGGTCACGATTGCATCAATCCCGGCGCCGGGAATCGTCGTGCAAAGCGCTTTGCCATAATCGAGTTGGTCCCGGTTGCAGAGGTAGATCGGGGTGCAGTCACCGCTGGATTTTCTCTTGTAGGTGGTGGCCAGATTCTTACCACATTTGCCGCACAGGACGATACCTTGGAGCAGGCC
>JAAESG010000516.1 GCA_024229615.1 Gammaproteobacteria bacterium
AGGCTGGTTTTCGATGTGCTGATCCGGGGGCGTAAAAAGCTCGTAATGAATGCACGACGGTGGAACATTTTTCTCGAGCAGCGCTTCCCTTACCGCATCGATCATACCTTTGGGGCCACACAGAAAAAATTCATCATGCTGATCCGCCGGCACCAGGCTCTCGAGCAGAGCGTCTGCCTTGACACGGTCGATACGGCCATCCAGCAGTGGTAAATTCCGACCCTCCCGCGACAACGTATGAACCATCGAGAGTCGGTCCATGTAGGTGTTTTTAAGCCGTGCCAGTACCTCCCTGAATATGATGCTCCCGGTTTCTCGATTTCCGTACACCAGCGTGAACCTGCTTCGGGGTTCGCGCTCAAGTGTAGTCTTGATGATGGACATCAAGGGCGTGATACCACTGCCCGCTGCAAAGGCGGCATAACGTTTGCGATGACTGGAGTCCAGCGGCACATTGAAATGCCCGATCGGTGATCCCACCTCAATCTTCTCTCCGGCAGCAAGCCGGTTATGCACAAACCCAGAAAAAATACCTCGCGGTATTGCCTTTACCGCGATACGTAATTCACCCTCGTCTACGCTGCTGCAGATTGAATACGACCGGCGAATCTCGGCACCACTAAAAGTCCGGCGTAGCGTCAGGTGCTGCCCCTGAATAAACTGGTATTGGTTACGCAACTGATCCGGGACTTCGAACACAACAGACACCGTGTCGCTTGTTTCCGACCGTACTTCAGCCACCGAAAGAGCGTGAAAGTGCACGCTGGCTAATGCGGTTTAAAGTAGTCAAACAGCTAGAGGCAGTGGTCACA
>JAAESG010000517.1 GCA_024229615.1 Gammaproteobacteria bacterium
AGGCGACTACTGGCCGGTACGCGCGGACCTGCTGGAAAATATCAAGGTCAAGTTTGATGCGGCTGGAATCAGCATTCCGTACCCGCAGCAAGACGTCTACATGCACGAAGTCAAAGCGGCTAGTTGAGACCCGGTTCGCGGTGGTCGTCAGGCAGCCGCGGCTTGTAATTTGACCCCATCGATCGTAGTCCGGGGCAATAGTCGGCGTTCACCATGGTAATCATTGAGCGCGCAATGCTGCGTGGCACGATTATCCCAGATCGCCATAGATCCCTTGCGCCAGTTGAAACGACAGGTAAATTCGTTGTGGCAGGCATGCGCATACAGATAATCGAGTAAGGGTTATGATTCGTCTATATTGCAATAGGTAGTAAAGAGTTCGAACTGTCATCCAGGGGGGTTTTAACGGTATAGTTACAAATAATCAAGCTCGAATGGATACTCGGAAAGCACCACCGGGCCGTCCGCGCTGAGCCAGACCGGTTGCTCCAGCTTGACGCCTTCGTGCCCACCGATTTCACCAACATAGCATTCGATGCAAACCACCATATTTTCTTCGAATACACCATCGTAAGCACCCCACTCCTCATCCTCGCGGTACCAGATAAACGGGTATTCGACGCCAAGCCCACAGCCGTGCGCAACGTCTGCGTAACGGTTGGGAACGCACTCCTCCGGTAACTGGTAAGCCTTGTCCGAGTACTCGAGAAAACCGGTGCCCGGCTTGAGCAATTCGGTATTGTGTTGCATCTGTTCGAAGGCGAGTGAGTACAACCGGCGTTGATCATCGGTGGGCCTTTTATCACCGACCACCCAGCTGCGTGAAATATCGTTGTAGTAACCCATCGGGCCGATCATATCGGTGTCGAAAGCGAGCAGATCGCCATCCTCGATAATCCGCCCCGAGGTTTCCTGAAACCACGGGTTGGTGCGTGGACCGGTGGTCAGTAAACGGGTTTCGGGATACTCGCCACCGCGCTGGATACTGCCGTCGACGAACAGGGCCAGGGCGTCGGCCTCACGCATGCCGGGTTTGAGTTTTTCGCGCATCTCGGCGACGCTCTGTTCGCAGGTTTGCAGGGATCGACGCAACACTTCGATTTCATCGAATGACTTGATCGCCCTGGCCTGCTCCATGATCGACTGGCCCTCGAGCAACTGCAGCGACTGGCGCTGGCTTTCCAGCACCAGGGTTAAATCGGCGCGATCGATCGCCAGTTTGCGGGTCGATATTCCCTTTTCCTGCAACAAGGAAATCATCGAGGCTGCCCAACGCCGACCCATTTCGGGACCGCGATTACCAACCGCCATGAAGTCGGTGGTCAACGACGGACGAATATCCGCGACATAATCGCGCGACAGGTGTGCAGAGCTGTTCAGTTCGAATAAAACCATTTCGCCGCTGGCAAAAATCACCGCGTATCGACAAATATTGTGCATTGTCCAGACCTGCATGTTACGCGTGCCCGTGGCATAGCGGATATGTACCGGGTCGAACAACACGATCGCGGGGCAATCGGCTTCAGCCAGCCTGCGCTGGATCTGTGCAACACGATAGGCCTGGATTCCGGATTGCGTGTCCGCATCGATAATGGTTGGAAAATCAGCGCTCATACCCGGCTCGACCCTGCAGTTTTCAATAAAGTGAAGGAATCCCTGCAAAATACAAAGGTTCCTGCGGCACAGGGCTGTGCCGCCATTTTTTCGATCATGCAAACGATTGAAAAATGAAGAATAACGCAAAATCGCATCTTACGTTACTCGTTCCCTGCTAAGTCAGAGCCTGGTCCGGAACCGGCGCGGCCCGCTCGATCCGGGGATGACTTATGCAGAGCTTCTGTAAGGATACAGACAGTGCCAGTTAAATCGAGCCTCACAGGCATCAGATTTGCAGCGGGTGACGTATCAGACTCATCAGCGTATTCTTACAGGAAGCATAACAACAATCCGAGGTGAGGCATGAACCTGGAACGGGTGGTCTTTGGGTTTGTCATTATTCTGGCATTAACTTTCACTTTTGCGTTTGTCATGGGCGATATCGACAACGCCAGTCATCACAACGTGTGGCTGTTGACGATCGCAATCCTGATCAACCTGATCGCGACGGGGCTAAAGCTGGGAGACCGTTCCCAGGTCGGCGCGTTGTTGTTGGCGAGTAGTCTGGTGGTCGACGTACTGTTGATTACGGCCCGTGTCATCTGGGTCATCGACGAAAACCAGACCGCGCTGGGACCTAATCCCGAGTCGATGGCCAATATCGTATCGCTGGCTGGCGGCGCCCTGTTAGCCAGTATCGTCACCGTGGTTATCCTGGTGGGCGATACGCTGATTTCACGCCGCTAGCCGATTCATGGCGACTACCTCCGAACTCGATCGGGTTTCAATGGTGGTACTGCGCTATATGCGCGGACCGGTTTTTGTTTTGATCGCGGTATATGCCATCGGCATCACCGGCATGGCGCTGATCCCCGGACGCGACGTAGACGGCAATGTCATCTACATGAACCTGTTTCATTCATTTTACTTTTTCACTTCCACCGCGACAACGACCGGCTTTGGCGAAATTCCAATCGAATTTTCCGATGAACAACGCCTATGGACGATCCTCTGTGTCTATATGGGTGTGATCGCGTGGCTTTATGCGATAGGTTCGATACTCCGACTGGTACAGAACCCCCACTTTTTACTCGCGCTGAGGGAGCATCGCTTTGCCGGACGGGTGCGGCGCATCCAGCATCCGTTTTTTATTATCTGTGGATTTGGCGATACCGGCAGCCTGTTGGCGCGTGGTCTCAGCGACCACTGGTTACGCGGGGTTATCATCGACACCGACCCGGAACGCATCAAGGCCCTGGCACTACGCGACTACCGGGTCGACATGCCCGGCCTGTGCGCGGATCCAACGGTTCCCAAACACTTGCTGGATGCCGGAGTGGTGATGCCCAACTGCAAAGGGGTCGTCATCCTGACCGTCGATGATGAAATCAACGACCGTATTGCAGTGATGGCAAGATTGCTGAATCCGGATATCCATATCCTGTGTCGCTCGACGTCGAAACGTCACATCGAGCACCTGCGTTCGTTGGGCAGGGTCACCATCATCAATCCATTTGAGATTTTCGCGCAATTGCTCAGCATGGCGATTACCGCACCGCGCCTGCACAACCTGAATTCAAGCCTGGTGCACAACCCTCACGTCAGGCTGGGCAAACCGGTGGATATACCGACCGGGGACTGGATCATTTGTGGATACGGACGCATGGGAAAGTGGCTTTACCGGCATTTTGTCATGAACGGTATAAAACCGGTGATCATCGACCCCGAAGCCAGCGAGATAGAAGGTGCCGCCAGAATAATCAATCGTCACGCGGATCGGGAATCGCTGATAGAAGCCGGTCTCAGCCACGCAGCAGGAGTAGTAGCCGGTACCGACAACGACCACGTTAACCTCAGCATACTGATGTGTGTAAAGTCTCTGAAACCGGACGCCTTTACCATCGTGCGTCAAAATCAGCACGAACATCAGATTGCCTTCGACGCCACCAACGCGAACCTGATATTGCAATCCAGTCTGACCACCGCAAGGCGCGTGCTCAAGCATCTGATATCGCCGCAGGTAGAGAAGTTCATCGATTACCTGCGTGAACAGGGAGAAGATATCTGCGAACAATTCGTGTTACGCCTGCAAGATATGATCGGCGACAAACCTCCCCACCTGTGGCACAACGTCATCAACGACGACGAAGCCGCCGCGCTGAACGCGTACCTACATAACGGCAATTCCTTAACCCTGGAGCAGCTCACCAGAGACCCGCACAATCTTGAAACGACGATTGCCTGCATACCGCTGACGATCAGGCGCAATGGTCAATGCCTGATGTTGCCGAGTGCTGGTGAACCAATCATGGCTGGAGACGATATTCTTTTCTGTGGCAGCCAACAGGGTGAAGTCATGCTCTCCGCCAGTATGAACAACGTCTATACCCTGGACTACCTGATCAGCGGGCGTGACAAAGCGAGAGGTTACCTGTTCCGTTGGCTCGAGAAACGACATCAACCGGTGAGCAGCCAGACATGAACGGCTTGCTAGCGCACTAGTACTCCTTCAATGAAATATCTTGGGATGCAGAGCGCCCCAAATTGGCCAAGGCAAGTGATGCGGCACCCCGACGCAGTCCGCAGAGAATGGCAAGCCCTGGTCTGATCCTCGATACTGCCATCGGTCATCAGTTTACCGTCACGCATCGGCACCTGACCGGTGACAAAGACAAAATCCCCGGTGCGGATGGCGCGCGACACAGACAACTCACGCCCATCGACTGTCAACGGTCCACCTATCACCTGTTTCGCAGACATAGCCTGTCCTCCCGTTGGATGTTGCGTTATATTTGCGGTTAAGCAAATCCGCTGGCAAATCACTATATTGGAACCTCGATGAGCCTGACACAAGACCTGATAGGCCTGATCAGAAATAAACCGGTTACACCCGCCGATCTCGATCACGCCGCGCTGTTCACTCTGGATGCCGTGGCCAGTGCCTATGCCGGCGGCGCCACAGCGGTCGGAGCGATCCTGCGCAACTGGGCCGCGGCGACAGATCGCGATCTCAAGCGCAATGCGCTGTTGATGGGGGCGCTCACACACATCACCGAAACCGATGACCTGCATCGCGCTTCGGTGACCCACCCCGGCTGCGTGGTAGTGCCTGCGGTTTTGGCGACAGCTGAGAGAACAGGGGCCAGTAGCACACAGGTGCTGCATGCGATTCTGCAAGGTTTTGAAGCGATGTGTCGAATCGGATCTGCTGTCGGTCCCGCGCATTATCGAATTTGGCACAACACTGCGACCTGCGGACCCTTTGGTTCTGCGATGGCCGTGGCGAGCCTGCTGGATCTCACTGATGAACAGACCCTGGACGCACTCGGTAATGCCGGAACCCAGTCCAGTGGATTGTGGCAATTCATGCAAAATGGCGACATGAGCAAACATCTGCACGCCGGACGTGCCTGCGAATCGGGCATGCTGGCCGCGGAAATGGCACAGCATGCTCTGACCGGACCCGCCGAAATACTCGAGGGGGATCGAGGGTTTTTTGCGGGCACCTGCGCTGACCCGGTCGCGCAAAATATTCTGCGGAACCCGCAGGAGGCCTGGCAGTTAGTGTTAACTTCGATCAAGCCCTGGCCGTCCTGTCGGCACACCCACCCGATCATCGATTGTGCACTCGAGATATATCATCTGCTCGATGGCGCCGAGG
Source organism: Gammaproteobacteria bacterium (assembly GCA_024229615.1). Lineage (GTDB taxonomy): Bacteria > Pseudomonadota > Gammaproteobacteria. The sequence continues at coordinate 5,258 of JAAESG010000517.1, forward strand.
CCAGTGAAGTCGAAATCAAAACCTACCAGGCCGCCCTCGACGTATGCGACTGCCCAGAACCTGAAACCGAGTATCAGGCCAAGTTCTCGCTTTACCATACTGCCGCGATCGCACTGCTCGATGGCGTGGTTGGGCTCGATTCGTTCGACGCGGAGGCGCGTTTACGTAGCCAGAGCCTGCGACGTGCAACGAGCGTGACTATTGTCGATCCGTATGCTTCCCGCTACCCGAATTCCTGGGGTGCCGAAGTTACCGTGCTGACTGGCTCAGGCGAGCGCATCAAGGTATCGCGAAAGGATTGCAAAGGCGATCCGGAACTGGCGCTCGACGGCACCGAGATGCGTCAAAAGGCAACGGGATTGCTGGAGTATGGCGGCCTGAGTAAGGCCCATGCACATCAGGTTTGCGACCAGATCCTCTCGATGCCGGGCAAAACCGATTCGGTCAGCATTTTTTCCGATTTTATCCAGCAGGTGATGCGCTAGAACACCGGGATTATTATGGGGTGTGTGGAAAACTTTTTTGACGGGGCAAAAAAGTATTCCACACACCGTAACCAGAGAGTAGTCGTTGTCGAGGTTGGGAAGCCTGGTTTTAATTGGGATGCAGTTCCCTGCTGGCACGACGTTTCAATACATCGTCTAGACAGCAATCCCGGGATGGTCAAAAATACAATTTCGATAATTCTAGTAATATAGTTGACAACCTATTATAAACGACTTAATATCCCCGTCATGAAACTCGAAGTCGCCGCCAATATCCTCGCAAAAATCGGTAATCCTACCCGACTCAGAATCGTGCGTTTGCTGGTGCGGGCGGGCAATGAAGGCCTCGCGGTCGGTGTCATTCAAAAGGAGTTAAGCATCCCCGGCTCGACACTGACCCATCACATCACTCATCTCAAGTCGGCCGGTGTCATCCGCCAGGATCGTCAACAAGCCACGCTGATCTGCAGAATGGAATACGAAGTATTGCAGCAGCTGGTCGATTACCTGACTGAGGAATGCTGCATTAATGCGCTCTCCAGAGATGACGCGGCCTGATTTTTTTAACCCATTTATTTCGGAATTACTAGAAATATGAATACTTATTTGGAAACCGGACCCCACAACAACCAGTTTTTACACTATGCCGGTGCGATAGCTCGCGACAAGGTGTTCCGGGCATTGATACTAATGATCGCTCTGATTGCCCTGATTGATACGCCACAGCTTTCGACCAGCCTCGGTTCCACGCTCAAAGCGTTGTGGGAAATGTTGCCCTTTTTCGCGCTCGCCATCGGCATCGCGGCCTACGCCAAGGCGAGCGGTGCCGATAGCCTGATCGCAAAAGCGTTTAGCGGCAATCCGCTGCGCGCTACGATCATGGCGGCTCTGGTGGGTGCGGTTTCTCCATTTTGTTCCTGTGGCGTAATTCCGCTCATCGCGGCGATGCTGGGTGCCGGTGTACCGCTATCACCGGTGATGGCTTTCTGGATCGCATCACCGATTATGGATCCGGAAATGTTCGTTCTCACCGCGGCCGGCATCGGTTTCAATTTCGCCGTCGCCAAAACCATTGCAGCCATGGCAATGGGTTTGATGGCGGGCTTTTCAATCCTGCTGATTCAACGCTACGGCGGTCTCGAATCGCCGTTGCGTATCGAGGTCGTCGGTTGCTGCAGCAGTAGTTGCTCTAGCGACAAGCCGCAAGGCCTGACCTGGAAGTTTTGGCGCGAAGCGGCCCGTATTGAAGCCTTCAAAGCGGAGTCGACGTCGATCGGTATATTCCTCGGGAAATGGCTGACGCTGGCTTTTTTCCTCGAAAGCCTGATGATTGCTTACGTATCGTCCGACTGGATTGCGAGCTATGTCGGCGCGGACAATCCCTTCGCGATACCGCTGGCCGCGATCGTCGGTGCACCATCCTACCTCAACGGCTATGCCGCGATTCCGCTGATCTCGGGGCTGATTGAAATCGGCATGACTCCAGGGGCCGCCATCGCCTTTGCTACCGCTGGCGCAGTGTCATCGATTCCGGCCGCGATCGCGGTCTGGGCACTGGTCAAGAAACCGGTATTCGCGCTCTACCTGTTGCTCGGCCTGATCGGCTCGATCGCCAGCGGATGGATATACCAGCTTTCAGGTGGAGTCCTCTAAACCTGTCATCGCTTCCACCTTTATCTGCAACCATCTGCAGTTCCACATCTGGCAATGTACTCGTTCTACACTCGAAATTCGAAAATAACATGGGGGTAAATCGGATATCTGTGCGTGGCAGCGGATAACAGTTGACCGCAAAAATGCCAACTGCGTCAACCTTTTCAGTCGACCATGCGCGTAGGATTGTCCGGACCACGCACAACTACAGAAACTAGGGGACCCATGGCACAAAATGCCCCCTCAGGTCGATTCGAAACCATTGAGCCGAACAGCTGTGACCCAGATCAATCGGCAGATCTTGCGCTCGGGCAATCAACCAGCGACAAAGGATCATCAGAAGGCCTGCTTTCAGAGCGTCGCCACGCCAACAATCGACGTGATGGGATCTGGAAGGCTTTCCTGTATGGCAATTTCCGCCCGCGACGACGAATCAGCAGGCGGGCAGCTGATGGCCATCATTTCTGGTTTGACTGGCACGAGCCGCGCATTCTGTATCTTGCATTGGGTATTTTGCTGCTCAGTTGCACCGATGCGCTGTTCACGCTGAATTTACTCAGGGAGGGAGCAACTGAGGGAAATTCGGTCATGGCATCGATGCTGGAGCAAAGTATGGACAGTTTTGTGGTCAGCAAAATTGGCATCACATCGTTGTCCCTGCTAATCCTGGTAGCCGCCGCACGACGTAAATTTATCAGGTCGTTTAGCGTAGAACACTTGCTGCAAGTCTTTCTTGCCGGATATATCCTGTTGATCTGCTACGAGATTTATCTGTTCATCTACGTGTTCGAACCGGGCATTTTCTAGCGAACTTGATACGCTGGCTTAAACCGGGAATTCCCGCTTTCGCATCAAAAAGTCCTCACATATCTTGAGAACACGCGCTTAATGGCTGACGTGTTGTTATTACGGCAAATTACTACAGTCGCATCACGACCTTGCAGGCCTCACCGGCATTCAGTCGAGTAAACCCGGTCTCAAAGTCCTCGAAGGCGATATGATCCGTGATCACCGGCGAAACATCGAGGCCGCTACCCAGCATCGCCACCATCTTGTGCCAGGTTTCGAACATTTCACGCCCGTAGATCCCTTTCAAACTGAGGCCTTTAAAAATAGCCAGGTTCAAATTGACCTGCGGCAGGTTTGGGTAAATCCCGAGCAACGCGATCTTGCCACCGTGATTGATGATGCCGATCAGATCGGCAAGCGCGTTTTCGTTGCCTGACATTTCGAGGCCAACATCGAAACCCTCGAGCATGCCAAGTTCCTCCATTACATCGTGCAAGTCTTCCTGCCCTGCCCTGACGATGCGCGTGGCGCCAAACTGGTCCGCCATAGCGAGACGTTTTTCATTCACATCGGTAATCACCACGTGACGGGCACCAACATGCCTGGCAACCGCGGTCGCCATCAGACCAATGGGACCAGCACCGGTAATCAACACATCTTCACCGACCAGGTCAAATGACAGCGCCGTGTGCACCGCATTACCCAGGGGATCCAGGATCGACGCAATATCGTCGCTAATTTGATCCGGAATGCGGTAAGCGTTCTGGGCCGGAATGCTGACATACTCGGCGAAGGCACCGGGACGATTGACGCCGACGCCACGCGTATCGCGGCACAGGTGCCCTCTGCCCGCACGGCAGTTGCGGCACTCACCGCACATGATATGACCCTCACCGGATACCCGATCGCCGACCTGGACCGAATGCACGAGTTCGCCAACCGCTTCGATAATGCCGATATACTCATGCCCGACTGTCATCGGCACCGGCACATGCTCCTGCGCCCACTGGTCCCAATTGTAGATATGTAAATCGGTGCCACAGATCGCGACCTCGTTGACCTTGATCAACACGTCATCGGGGCCGGGTTCCGGTTTAGGGACGTCCTGCAACCACAGACCGGGTTTATCAAAGGCTTTTACCAGGGCTTTCATGTCAGTCTCCTAGGAAATCATGCCGAGTTGTTTACCTACACGGGAAAATGCATCGATGGCTAGATCGAGCTGCTCGCGGCTGTGAGCGGCACTCATCTGGGTCCGCACGCGCGCCATTCCCTTCGGTACCACCGGAAATGAAAACGCGGTTACGTAAACGCCGTGGCGCATCAATTCGCTGGCGAGCTGCTGCGCCAACACCGCGTCACCCGTCATGATCGGTACGATCGGATGTTCGCCGGGGATTACCTCGAAACCCGCCGCGCCGATACGCTCGCGAAAGTAGGACGTATTCTGTGCCAGTTTGTGACGCAAGCTGCTGCTTTGTTCAATCAACTCGATCGCGGCAAGCGTTGCGGTTACGATGCTCGGCGCCAGGCTGTTGGAGAACAGATAAGGGCGCGCGCGCTGACGCAGCAAATCGATAAACGCCTGCGGACCGGTGATGTAACCACCGCTGGCACCACCGAGTGCCTTGCCAAAAGTCCCGCTGGTGATTTGTACCCTGCCCTCGACACCGTGCATATCCGGTGTCCCGGCGCCTCGCTCACCAACAAAACCGATCGCATGACTGTCGTCGACCATGACCAGCGCATCGTGTATTTCGGCGAGCTCGCAAATCTCCGGCAGATTCGCAAAAGTCCCATCCATCGAAAACACACCATCGGTAACCACCAGCCGAAAGCGTGCATCCGCTGCCGCCCGCAGCTGTGCTTCGAGGTCGTCCATGTCGTTATTGGCATAGCGCAAACGCCGCGCCTTGCACAGGCGGATTCCATCGATGATTGAAGCGTGATTGAGGCTATCGGAAATCACCGCATCGTTATCATCGAGCAAGACTTCGAAGACGCCGCCATTGGCATCGAAGCACGAAGAAAACAGAATTGCATCGTCCATTTTGACGAACTCCGCCAGTTTTCGCTCCAGCGTCTTGTGTATATCCTGGGTGCCACAGATAAAGCGAACCGAGGCCATGCCAAAACCATGGCTATCGAGCCCACGGTGGGCGGCGGCAATCAGTTCCGGGTGGCTGGCGAGCCCGAGGTAATTGTTGGCACAGAGATTGATCAGGTCGTCATCCCAGTTCTGCGCATGTACGCTCGCATCCTGCGGGGATTCGAGCGGACGTTCCTGTTTGTAAAGGCCCTGTTCTCGAATTTCAGCGAGAACCGATTCAACGTGATTGATCATCTTGTTCGACATAGACAGTTACCCTGACAGCGAGACGATACAATATATCCGTTCTGCTCACCGATAAAGAAATTAGTGTTGATTTTTGTTCACCAATTTTTGCGCGCAGACATACAATACCAAACCCATCAGTGCGAGCAGAATCAAGCCCGGCAACAACAGGTCGTAACCGCCCCAGGACCACACCAGGGATCCAAGGAAAGGCGCCGAGGCAGAACCCGTCAGGTAGACCAGCGCCAGTGCGCCCGACTTGGCACCAAACTGACGTTCTCCCAGTAATTCGCGCGCGATCACCGGACGGATAATACTGACCATTCCATAAGCCCCGCCAAAAAACAAAACAAACGCAATCAGCAAGGCCGGGGTAACCGCCGCCCCGATCAGCAACATAACCGAACTGGCCATCATAATAAAACAGGTAATGGCGATGGCGTGATTGGAGACATGGCGTTCGGCGGCCATCATCGCGAGACGTCCAGCGACCTGCATGGGTCCGATAAACGAGATCGCGACGATTGCAACCTCGGGATGAATAGCGCGCTCGTCCAGAATCGGTAACAGGTGATGCAACGTAATACCGTGCATCAAGGCGCCGAGTCCAAAACCGAGTGCCAGGCACCAGAATACCGGAGAATACAGGAATGAGCGCTGGGTCGTTGGCGGGTGAACATCGGCGATAAGACGGGCTTTGCCTGCCCGCTCGACCGCGCTCGCGCCCAGCCACATCAAGGGTGCTACCAGCAGAATTGCGGTCAGGCCGAAAAGCATTACGGCGATTCGCCATCCAAAGGCAAGCGACATGCTGTGTGCTACCGGGAAACTGATGGTACCGGCGAACCCTGCAACCAGAGTCACGAGGATGATTGCACGTTTGGCATGCTCGCCACGTGCACGCGTGATCAAAGCAAAACAGGGCTCGTACAAACTGCCTGCCATGCAGACCCCGATAACCCCCCAGATCAGGTAAAACTGCCACAGGGCTTCGATCTGCGACAACATAATCAGGCAACCGCCTCCGAGGACCGCCGCCGTCGTCATCATCAGTGCACCCTTACCGGCATCGATCAATCGCCCGTATAGCGGTGAACAGAACGCCGACAAAAATACCGCCAGGGTTATCGCGCCAGTCAGATCGGCACGACTCCAGCCGAGTGCCTCTTCCCAGTGCAACAACATTGCCGGGAAACTGTAATAAATACAGGCCCAGATCAGCGTCTGCGCGACAGCCAGCAATAGAATCGGGCGATCTTTCACTTTAGTTCAAACATCATTTTTCGAGTCTGAAATTCCTCTATTCGACGAAAAACTGTTGCTATCATATTCAATGGATTGTGACAAGGCTTGAGACCGACTGGTGAAATATTCAGGCTAGCCTGGATGTTTCACCAGTCGCAAGGCGCGTCTTGCAGCCAATGGCCCATCCCTTGGCAAAAGACGCAACACGGCGAATGATCGTTTTGCTTCGTGCCCGAAGGGAGCGCCCGTCATTATCAAATTGAAAAACCATTAGCTACAATTGTCGCAACTGAAATCACGAGTATTTTGAACAATTTATTGTATGCCATGAATGGTTTATCTCGCTTAGGTGAGTTAAGTAACAACGTGAATACCCACGATAGCGGTATTTGTTTATTTAGCTAGGCTATGGCATTGTTGATCGATTATCAATGCGACAAAATCACTAGCGGGGAAACGGATAACATGATTTTAATAAAAGCAAAAAAACCCGGGGTCGGGATTTTCCTTCGCTACACGCTGCTGCCCTTTATTGTTATGCCGACCGTTGTCGCCGCCGAAGATCTGATGTTCACGCCTTACCTGGGTTACCGGGTAGGAGGCGATTTCAGAGATGTTTCCACCGATACCGAACTGAAGTTGGGGGAGAGCGAATCCTATGGGCTCATCATCGGCAAAGACAGTGGCAGTGGCGACACGTTTGAGTTTATCTATAGTATTCAACCTACCAAACTCAAAGCCAGTGGACCGGTTACATCCGGTCTGCTTGGCGACCTCGACGTAGAGAATTTCCTGATCGCAGGCAAAAGAACTCTAAACAAGGAATCCGGGACTTTCGTGTCAGGCCTTGTGGGTGCCACACGCTTCGATCCGAACTCAGCCAGTCTGGACTCGGAAACCCGTTTTTCCCTGGGGCTCGGGGGTGGAATCGATTACCGCATCAATAAACGTCTTGGATTGAGGCTCGAGGGCCGTGGAATTGCGACCTTTTTCAACTCCGACAGCGCGGTATTCTGTGGCTCTGACGGCGGATGCCTGGTATACATCGAAAGCAATGTTCTCTGGCAGTTCGAATTAGTTACCGGCTTTACTTTCAGATTCTAGGAATCACCCCCGGCACCGTATTTTTTTAATCCGGGACCCGGCCTGGGATGCCTTTGTCATGATGGATGCAGACTAGTCGAGCCCTCCTATTCTGAAATTCAAGGTCATTTCGATTACTCGAGCAGACAGGACTATGTATAACGAAACCAGGCCTATCGTAAGAATCAAGTGCTACTTGAACCCGGATAATCTCCTGATGCCATCGTAGATATTCAGCAGGATAAGCATAAGTGCGATTACAATAACGCCGATACCGGAGAATTTGCTTGAATAAACTACCCCGCTGCAAGCCGACGGGGTATTTGACGCCATCCGCTAGAATAAAACCAATTGATAGTCTGAGTGCAGTTTCGTATAGCTGTCACTTTGGCTTTTGACGTAGTTCACAATTATTTCTTCGTCACCATGCTTGCCCACCGTACTTGCAAAGTACCCATCACTCCAGAACTCTCCTCCCCATAACTACCATTTTACCCGGGGGAAATACTTCTCGCCCAGTTAGGCTCTTTTTCATCTTGACCAACTTCGTCACGCTGTAGGTTGGAACCGATTGAGTTAGAAAATGAACATGATCTTTGTCCGCACCTACCTCTAAAAAATTCACTTCGTATCGTTTCTCTATTTCAAGACATATTTCCTTTAGCTCAATCTCTAACTTCGAATCGAATACTGCTCGCCTGTACTTTGCTGGAAAAACCAGATGGTAAAGAAAAACCGTAACATCGTGACTCTTATGAACATACTCACTCATCCATCCATAATACGTCAACGCAGCAAGCTGTGGGGAATTCGACCCTCAGAGATTAAGTCTGGTCCGGGACTTCGATGGCAGAATCGTCTGGCGGAGAGTTCACATTCTGTAGCGCCAGCAAATTTTCCGAAGTTTGCTTCATATGCTCTGACAGGCTCGCAAAATGTTCGGGTGCGACTGCCAGTGGCTGCAGTTTAGTGACGATCGGATCGATATAATTCCGGTACATGTAACGTAGCATCAGAATTAAAGTCAGCACAAATAAAACGAACAGAATCACGGTGAACAGGGTGGCTCTTAACAACACCGAATCCACGGTCGAGTTAACCAGCTGCTTCGCGTTTTCGGTGGCCTGTGGTAACGACTCGGTAATCATAAGAATTCCCTCACTGGCGGACTCCAGACCACTCGACAATTCAGCAATTGGCACACGGGCATCCTCAACCACCCGGGGTAATGTATCGGTCAATTGCTGGGCGCTTTGCGGCAATTGAATCGCCAGGTCCGACAATGCGACGCTGGCCCTGTCAACGCTTTGTACCGCACTCAACAAGGCTTCGCGTTCGTCTGGAGTCAGCGCGGTATCGGCACTGGATAATTTCTCGATCGCCCTGGCCAGAGCATCGATGGAACTTGCGAGGGAGTTGGATGCCGATACCAGCCCCACGGTGTTGACAACGATGTTGTCGACTCTGACCTGCAGATATTGCTGTGAATCATTTGGCGTCGCGTCGAGCGGGACTTCGGCAGCATGAGAGGTGGCACTGCCAGCAGCCAGGGCTGACAGGATCAAACATTGCCGTATTGATTTTTTCATTTCAATCTTGCCCCGTTTGCAGACTCGATCATCAGAGCAGCACCCATCAGGGATTCCGCTGCCAGGGCTGAGACCCTGGATTGAGCTCGATCCGCCACAGTTGTCTGACGATGTAGATAGTGGCGTAGAAGAAACCGAGCGGGAACAGGATAGTCTTCAGCAGGTATATTGCCACCAGGTTGATGAAGTTTTCGATTCCACGGCTAATTTTCTGATTGAGCACCTCGAGGCTCAAGCCTTGCCAGAACGCGATCGCCGATTCACGGATACTGTCGGTATCGAATTCATCGCCCGGGTCGACGCTCATGATATCTGCCTGAAAATTCTCGACCTGCCGGTCGTTAGCCTGCAACTGTTGATCGAGGAACAGGTAATCGACGCCACTGTTCAAGGCCACCGCGAGACCGAGCGCAAAGCGAACAAAAATCACCACCAGGAATGATTTGAAAAAGAAGTTTTGTGCCGCCGGCCTGCCATAAAACAGCAACAGCAAAGCTGAAATTCCGAGCACTGCCACGAGATACAGAAACAACTCGTGCGAGGCCAGCAACAACAATACCTTCTGTGCCGCGAGCGACGCCAGCACCCAGGTCATGACGGTCGAAAAACGCTCGATCATATCGTTTAGCGGGTCGAGCAATTCACCGATGGTCATCGAACCGGATACCACGCCAACACCCGCCTGGATTTCGCTGCTTTGCATCATCGAGACCAGTGCATTGATACCGCGCGCGGTCGCATAGGTCAGCGCCGCCCGGGTAATAGACTCGGTGGTGTAATCATCGACATAGTCGTCGAGTACGCGCGTACTCGACAATGCTACCAATAGAACGATCAGAATCGAGACCAGTAATTTGGCACTACTGCGCATAAACTTCGTCCGTGCGCGCCGCCATGATCAGCTTGTTTTTATGCAACCCTTTTATCTTGTGGCTCCACCAGATTACTTTTACCCGACCCCACTCGGTCAGAATTACCGGATGATGGTTCACCGCTTCTGCGATATCCCCGACCCGGTTGGAAAAGGTCATCGCCTGTTCAAAATTGCTGAAGCCGAACTCACGTGACAGCTGCATGACACCGTCGACGACGACGTTCCAGTCAACAATATCCGGCATCAGCGCGTTCAGGTCTTCATCGCTGATTTTGGGTGCCTCCGCACGACAGGCTTCACAGCTCTGCTTGCTTAGTTCTACCATCCGACTCCTCCTTTGTTCCAGTGTCAGTTCCGGCCGTCAACGTTTTAACTTTCAATAGTGCATCGCCTCGTTTATGGTACGCGTGATACCTGCAAAGAGCTTTTCATCCGAATACTGATCGACGAGATCTATATTAATAGAATATCCGCATGGGAGCCCGCCTTTTCAACGGTGTTTACTACAAATGAATCGAGCAATAAAATATTCTGTCGTCTGGCCGATAGTCCTGTTGTTAGTTCTGTTGGTCATTCTACGGCTGACCCTGAGCCCGATCACCAAATCCGCCATCGGCAGCTGGTTTGAGCAACAGGGAATCGAATCCAGTATTGAGGATATCAGTTTTGAGATCAGCGACGGCCTTCTGAGCCTGACCGGCCTGGTTGGCACTGCCGACGGCAAACAGGTGCTTGCACTCGAACGAGCCAATATAAGCTGGTCCTGGTCGTCCCTGTTCGACAGTCAGTTAAGATTGAAATCAATCACGATCGACGGCCTCGCCTTCGATGTCGAGCGTGGCCCCGATGCACGGATGGTGGTCGCCGGTATCGACCTCGATAAACTCGGCTCAGAGCAAGACCCGGCACCGACCCCCACAGATGAAGAGCCCGTAGAATGGTCGATTCTGTTGCAGCAACTCGAGATAAATAATTTCAACACATGCTACCTCGCCATGCCTCAATACGACTACTGTAACGGCTTTGAAACACTCAGCTGGAAAGGGGATGTCAGCCTCGACCTGGCGGCGCTTGCCGAACCGTCTCTAGCGTTAAAAGTCGATGGCGATTTCAAGCTTTCAAAATTGAAAATACACAATAATCGCCTCGAGCGCGCATTGCTTGGCTTCGACGAGTTTTCGATGCGGCAGGTTCATGTCGATAGCCTGGACAACATTTCAATCGATTCGATTTCACTGCTGACCCTGGCAATAATGGAGCGTGGCGAGGGTTCAGAACAAGCCCAGATTACGCACCTGGAAAAGCTGCAGATCGACCAGCTCAAACTCGAACAAATGTCGCATCTGGTGATAGCCGAAGTTAACCTGTTGAATCACCAGGCCAGCCTGGTCAATCAGGCCGACAAACAGCTCGAGATCAATGAATGGCTTGAAGCCGGGCAAGATCGGGCAGCAGACAGCAGCGAAAGTGTTGCCACCGAATCTACCTCGGAATTTACCTTTGCAATCGAAAAAGTGAACTATCAGACGAAAAAATCACTTGAGTACCAGGATTTAAGCCTGGCCAAACCCTTTGTTGTCAAGCTGGATGAAATCGAGCTGGTGCTTGAGAATCTGGATAGTCGCCAACCCGAAGCAGAGAGCCACATGCGCTACGCGGCCAGGGTTGCCGAGCGTGGATTGATCAAGCTGGAAGGCAGCATAACACCACTAGACTCCACCGCATCATTTGACCTGGACGGTAAGATCGAAGGTATCGACCTGCGCGACCTGTCACCCTTTACCGCCGATGTGATTGGTCACAAAGTAAAAAGCGGACAGCTTGACGCCGTACTAAATCTGAAGGCGGATGACAATATCCTCGCCAGCGAAGTCGATCTGACCTTACACCAATTCAACCTGACTGCGCTGAGCAAGGCAGACCAGGAGAAAATCGACTCCAGTTTTGGCTTCCCGCTGAACACAAGCCTGTCGCTGCTGAAAGACCGGAATAACAAGATCGCACTAACCGTTCCGATTACCGGTGATCTGCTAAACCCGGATTTCGATCCGAGCGATGCCATAACCCAGGCTACCTCGACGGCAATCACCACGGCGGTACTCAACTACTACACGCCGTTCGGCCTGGTAACCCTGGCGGATGGCCTGTTCAGTCTGGCCACCGCGCTCAGTTTCGAACCGGTAATATTCGCCGACGGTAGGAGTGATATCGGCCAGGTCGATGCAAGCAGTCTCGACAAGATTTCCTCGTTGATGCAGGATCGGCCGGGCGTTGATGTCACCCTGTGCGGTTTCACTAATAGCGCCGATCGAAAGCTGCTGCTGCCGGAAACTGCAGAGATTACCGCGGATGAGCTAGAACTCGATAGTGATCAACTGGCGCAACTGGCCAGGCTTGGCGATGCCCGCGAGGCGGCCATTAAAGACTTCCTGGTGAGCAGGCAGATCGATCCCGCACGACTCGTTTTGTGCGCGCCTGAACATGCCGAAGACGAAAGCCTGGCCCGCGTAGAAATCAGCATCTAGCCCGCATTTCTCCCCACTGTTGTGCTACGACGAAAGGTGGTGAGAAATGCGGGCTTAGGGTAGATTAATTTATCAAAGTAAACCGCGTCTGTCATTGCGACCAGATCAGTTTCGAGGTCTAAACCAACACCGAGCAGGTTTGGATCCGTCACTGCACCGATTGCCAAACCCTGTCGGGCTCGGCGTACCGCACGGTTGCCCCGGTGACCGAAGATGGTTTCAAGCTACTTCGCGGTCATTCAGATTGAGAACTAGATTTCGATTGTAGCCCGCATTTTGGCAGGCTCAGGTGCAACAACAGGTAAGCAATCAATGCCGACAGGGCCGAGCCTAACACGATACCCAGTCGGTCGCCGGCAAAGTAATCACCGCTGCCGTGCTCAAAAGCCAGACCGGCTATGAACAGACTCATGGTGAAGCCGATGCCGCAGGTAAATGCAACACCGAGGATTTGCAGCCAGGTGATCGTGCCGGGCAGTTGTACAATTCGAAGAGCCACGGCAAGCCCGACAAAAATCATGATACCCAGCGGTTTGCCAAGCAGCAGCCCGAGGGTCACACCCAGTGTAACCGGGTGGGTCAGATCACTCGGCGACATCCCGGCGAACGACAGGCCCGCATTGGCGAAGGCAAATATGGGCAGAATCACAAACGCTACCGGGCCATGCAAATCATGCTCCAGTGTGCGTAACGGGGATTGTCCCTGTCGATCGCGCATCGGCACACAAAAAGAAATTAATACTCCCGCCAGGGTCGCATGAACACCCGATTTCAGTACCGCCACCCAGAGTATGATGCCGAGTAACACGTAAGCAGATACCCGGGTGACGCCCATGCGGTTCATCGCAACACCAAAAAATAACGCCACAGCAGCCACCACCAACGAAGACAATGCCAGGTCCCCGGAATAGAACAACGCGATAATTACGATAGCGGCGAGGTCGTCGAATATAGCCAGTGTCAGCAGAAAAACCTTGAGTGTAAGCGGAACCCTGGAACCGAAAACACCGAGAAGGGCCAGCGCAAACGCGATATCGGTCGCCACCGGAATGGCCCAACCGTCGAGCGCAATCGGATCGTTCCAGTTCATCCACGCGTAGATGCCAGCCGGCACTATCATGCCGCCTAGCGCCCCCATACCCGGCAGGATGACCTGTGAAAACGACGACAGCTCCCCTTCCACAATTTCACGTTTGATCTCGAGCCCGATCAGAAAAAAGAATATGGCCATCAAACCGTCGTTTACCCAGAGCAACAGCGGTTTGTTAATCTCGAGAGCGCCTACCTGGATCGCCACAGTCGTATTCAGCAACACTTCATAGAAAGCAGCCAGCGGGGAATTAGCCACCAGCATGGCGAGCACCGCCGTAGCCAGTAACAGGATACCGCCGACGGATTCGAGCTTCATGAAATCGCCGATCGCATCGGAAATCGACCAGGACTGATTTTGCTTCGCCATTTAATATGTCCTAGAAAATAGCCCGGGAATTACCAGACACGAGTAATTATTGCAGGCCTGTAGCCGGGATTCTATTAAATTATTTAAGGCCGGAGTTTATAGGAAGTTAGCCGGGTTTGAGTCTGAGATTTTACGCATACACGGAAACACCGGAAATTCGTTTTGTTAACAGATTGGTGACCAGAGCTGCCATATAGCCAGCCCGGTGAGTTTGTTCCTGTCGGACCGAACGATTATACTCGATCGACCCAAACCCGAGGATAACATCATGAGTGCCTACCTGATCGCCAATGTCAAAGTGAATGACGACGCCTGGTTACCCGAGTATGCCCAGAAGGTACACGATATCGTGCATAAACACGGCGGCAAATATCTTTCCCGCAGCGGGAACCTGATCCCGGTAGAAGGGGAACTGCCCGATGTCAACGTTATTGCCCTGCTTGAATTTCCATCTGTAGACTCGGCACAGGCCTTTGTTAACGATCCGGATTACGCACCATTTGCGAAGGCGCGGCAAGATGGAACCGATAGTCACTTCTACATTATCGATGATACCGATCTGGCACAGACCATTCCTTATCTACCCAAAGGTTAATATAGCCCCAAGGTAAAGTGATAGAGCGCATCTCACCAATGATTTAGGGGAATCGAGATGCGCCCCATCGCTGGTTGCCAGGAAATCGGCCTAGCCTGCATATTGCGTCAGCATCCGGGATAGGGTTTGGGCCGGCTACAAACTGTATTTTTGGTAGTATCCAAAATATTGCCGGCTTACTCCAACAATTCAACAGGTTAAGTCAAGGCGCGAGACCGACTGGAGCAATATGCAGGCTAGTGATGATTGCTGACGCGGGTGATGGTAATTTTTGCAACCGGGTTGCGCCAGTCGTAGACATGCGCCTCGAGATCACCGATGCCATGCATGCCTCGGTGGATATGCACATATCCCTCATCGCCCTCGTTCACACCCGGAGAAAACGGTACTCCACCACAGGTCGGTCCGGGGATGTTCGCACAGGCTTCATCGTTTTCTTCGGTGCCAGCGTCGTATCCGGGAGAAAAATAAGTCGCACTGTCATGCCTGGGCGCCTTGACGCTATCCAGCGCGATAAAGCCATCGTTAGTCGGCAACATCATCGAAGCGAGACTGATGCGCTTCGCACCGTGCGCAGCACTGACAATCACGGTGACTGACATGCCTGGCCCCAACAGGCCACTCGAACTCTGCACGTCGATAACCTGGTGATTTCCATTCAGTGTGGTAGTCAAAGGACCGGTGTCCCCACCCTCGGCGACAGCGGACAAATCGTCACTGGCGGGCGAACCCAATTCAAATATCGAAACCGCACGGCGATGGCTGGCGACCAGAATCGGGGTGAAATTAATCGAGTTGGTTAAATTGGTAATGGTGACATGATAAGTCGAATAGCCACTGGCCTGGATCGACGACGAAGTGATTATCAAAGCAGCGATAAAGGTAATCCGGGGCACCCGGTTAAAGAGTCTAAACATGGTCTGTTCTCCTGTATAAGAAAATAGACTATGCCGAATCAATATCACACAGCTTTCACCAATTTATAAAATTTCTATCACATTATTAACCCGGCGATAGATATGTCGTCAGCCTAGGAGCCTGTCGGATTTAGGGAATCGTAGCGAGGCGAGTGGGAAATCGAGCCCAATTTTTTGATCTTTTGAGACGCATAGTGGGAACTATGCAACGAAAAAGACCGGGGAAATGGGCCGGATTCGCATCACCGCAGTAGACTTCCCCTAAGTCCGACAGGCTCCTAGTACTCCTTCAAGGAGTACTAGGGACTGCAAGCCGGCAGCGAGAACCTGAAAACCGTGCCCTGATGTAACTCGCTATCGACGGTCAGTTGGCCACCATGCATCTCGACAATACGCGAGGCAATCGCCAGTCCCAGGCCAAGCCCGGACTGGCTGCCACCCTTGTCCTGCTTTTTTATTTTGCGATAAAAGCGCTTCAAAATATGCGGTAGCTCATCTTTGGCGATGCCACAACCGGTATCAGAGACCGATACCTCGACATTTCCCTGCAGGGCTTCCAGCTGTAAACGTATCTGACCCGCTTCGGGTGTATGCTTGAACGAATTATCGATCAGATTTTCGAGCACGCGTTCCATCATCCCGACATCAGCCGAAACCGGGGGTACGCTCGCGTCGGCGACTATTTCAAAATCTATGTTCTTCTCGCGGGCGCGCAAATGAAACTGGTGCGAGATATCGAAGGCCAGCTCCGCCAATGAGAACTGTTCCTGCTGTGGCTGAATTTCATTG
>JAAESG010000518.1 GCA_024229615.1 Gammaproteobacteria bacterium
ATTGATTTATAAAGATTGTTACAAAGACTTGTAATCGGTAGGTCCCGTGCTCAATTCATGGTGCCGGCACCAATTCGAAGCCCCTGATCAAGGGGCTTTTCTTTGCCCGATCGGCAGTTGCAATTCGGCACGCCCTCGTACTGTTCTCGCTTTATACTTATCCTGCTTCGATGTTAAATTCAGTGCGCGCTACTGCGGGTGAATGAAGAGCAAGTCGCGCTTGATATTGATGTAAGCTTTCCAAGAACGTTCAGGCCTTGCATGTGCTTTACGCAGGCCGAATGCCGCAGGATGAAAATAAGTCCTACGCCATGGGACAATTGTTGCTGGATTGATTCGTGGGGATAGTTCACATAATTCCAGTTACGGCACGGAATTCAGGAAAGTACCGGGAATTTTATCTCCTGTTTGAATTGAAATACTTCAGGCGGTGGCTTGAATCGACTCGGATACCAGCTCCGAGGCCGGGTGCGGTTTATCTTTACGTGCCAGATAAATGGTGCACGCGGTTCTAAGAAATGATGTGAAATTGCGTACTTCGCCAAAGTTCTGGTGAACCTCGGTATACAAGGTATTGATCAGCTCCGGAGTCGAACTTTCAGCTTCCACAGCCATTTCTTCAAGAATGCTCCAGAATGCCTTCTCCAGTTTCAGACTCGTTACACATCCCTGGATACGTAGCGACCGTGCCTCACTGTCGTAGCGTGCCGGTTCGGTGCTGGCGTAGATTTGACACATGATTTAATCCTCCCCCATACCCTTGCTAAACCTGAACCCATTGGCCAAGAGGATTAAGCCTATTTTAATTTTGTAAATTTATCAAATCTGAGTTGGGGTTCGGCCTGAGTAAAGCAACACGCTATGCAGGTTTCACTCGACCACTTCCTGAATTAAATGGAATGTAGTAAGCCCTTACTACCAGTTGATAATACCTAAAGGCTATACTTCTGTGCTCTAATGACACAAGTCTGAGGAGGCCTCGTGGCGAAAATCATACACACCATGATTCGAGTGCTAGAACTGGATCGGTCACTTGAATTTTATCAGCAGGCGTTTGCATTGACGCCGTCACATCAGCTCGATTTCGAAGATTTTGCACTGGTTTACCTGCGCAACGACGAGAACGACATGGAAATCGAGCTAACCCTGAACAAAGGCGAGACAGAATCATATACGCACGGCAGCGGTTATGGCCATGTCGCCGTGTGTGTCGATAATCTCGATGCGGAGTACCAGCGCTTCAGTGATCTCGGCTTCGAACCCACGGATATCGTGGCGTTTGCGCCAGACGATAATCTACTTGCACGTTTTTTCTTTGTAACCGATCCGGACGGGTACGAAATCGAGGTGCTGGAACGCCACGGCCACTATCAATAAACCGGGAGCAGACGATAATCCGGTATTCAAAATCCCTGGAAAGTGAGGAGAAGAGCAATGAAACAAGCATCCGTAAAAGTGGACGCCCCTGCGGTAGTCAGCAGGCGTCATTTCCTGAAAACCGGTTCCGGTGTGCTGATGGGTACGCTGGCAGCCGGCAGTGGAGTACTGGCGACATTGGCGCCGAGCCGCAGCTGGGCGTTGACGCTTAGTGCCTTCGATAAAGTCGAGGGTAGCAAGCTGCTGAAAGTGACGCGTGGAATTTTCCCGCACGATACTCTCGACGATGCGGTTTACGCGCTGGTGGTCAAGGACCTGGATGCCGCCGCGGCCAAGGACGCCAGTGTCGCTTCGCTGTTGCGCGATGGCTTGAAACAGCTGGATAAAAAGGCCGGTGGCGACTGGGCCGGTCTCGACTACCTGGCCCGCGAAAACCTCGTCATCAAGATGGCCGGCACCGATTTTTTCGAAAAAATCCGCGGTACCTCGGTGGTGTCGCTTTACAACAATGAAATGGCCTGGGCGCATTTCGGTTACGAGGGACCATCCTACGAGCTGGGTGGTTACTTCGATCGTGGATTCCAGGATCTTGACTGGTTACCCGATCCGGATGCGGACGCCAGCCCGGCCAAAGCCTGATAATTGAGGAGATGAAATCATGACGAACATAGCACTAGATGACGATACCGCTGTTGTTGTTATTGGCTCCGGCGCAGGCGGGGGCACACTATCCAACGAGCTTTGCCAGAAGGGCATCAAGGTTGTTTTGCTGGAAGCCGGGAATCACGAATCGGCGGAAACTTTTCAAAACGATGAATGGGGGTCGTTCGGACAGATCTCCTGGCTCGATAAGCGCACCACCTCCGGCAGCTGGCGCGTGTCGCGCGACTTTTCCGGGTTACCCGCCTGGATTTGCAAAACCGTCGGCGGCAGCACAACGCACTGGGCCGGCGCGAGCCTGCGAATCCATGAGCACGAGTTCAAGGCTCTCTCGACTTACGGCGAAGTAGCCGGCGCAAGCCTGCTCGACTGGCCGCTGACGCTGAAGGATCTGGAATCTTATTACGCCAAGGCGGAAAACAAGATGGGTGTCACGCGCACGAATGACATACCGGGTCTTCCCGGTAACAACAACTTCAAGGTCATGTACGCGGGTGCCAAGAAGCTCGGTTACAAGAATTGTCATACCGGGCGCATGGCGATCAACAGCCGCGACCGCGATGGTCGTACGCATTGCCGGCAACTGGGTTTCTGTTTCCAGGGCTGCAAGATGGACGCCAAGTGGTCGACTATGAATACCGAGGTTCCAAAAGCGGAAAAAACCGGTAATCTCGACCTGCGCCCCGGCGCCCATGTGCTTAAAATCGAACACGACAAATCGGGTAAGGTCAACGCGGTTGTTTATGTCGACAGCGATGGCAAGCAACAGCGGCAGAAAGCCCGTGTTGTCTGCGTGGCCGGTAACTCGATCGAATCGCCGCGTCTGCTGCTCAATTCGGAATCGAGCAAGTATCCTGATGGCCTGGCAAACTCGTCAGGACAGGTAGGCCGCAACTACATGCGTCATATGACGGGTTCGGTTTACGCGACATTCGATGAGCCGGTACGCATGTGGCGTGGTACGACGATGGCCGGCATCATCACCGATGAAAGCGGGCATGACCCCTCGCGCGGCTTCGTCGGTGGTTACGAGATGGAAACGCTTTCGATAGGTCTACCGTTCATGGCTGCATTTCTCGATCCGGGTGGATGGGGCCGTGATTTCTGTCGCGCGATGGACAACTACGCGAACATGGCGGGCATGTGGTTGGTGGGTGAAGACATGCCCCAGGAAACCAATCGTATTACCGTGCACGCAACCGAAAAGGACCAGTACGGTATGCCTGTTCCGAATGTGCATTTCAGCGACCACCCGAATGATATCGCGATGCGGGAACACGCCTTTGGACAGGGTCGCGCCATCTACGAGGCGGCTGGCGCCAATCATGTTTATCCTGTTCCGCCCTACCCGTCGACCCATAATCTTGGCACCTGTCGTATGAGTGCGAAGGCAAAAGACGGTGTGGTTAACAAGAATGGGCAGGCACACGATATTGATAACTTGTTCATTTCCGATGGCAGCCAGTTCACCACGGGTGCGGCTGAAAACCCGACCTTGACTATCGTGACGCTTGCTATCCGCCAGGCGGATTATATAGCCGGGCAAATGTCGGCAAAGGCAATTTAACTCTCCGTTGGATGACCGGGGTAAGTGTTTCCCTGGTCGTCTTTTTCTCACTAGGATACCCGTATATCCCGATTTGACCTATTCAGGTGATGTGACCTGTTATCGTTCATACTAAAACTCCTGGCCCGCATTTCTCACCACCTTATCTACTGCGACGACGCTATGCCGCAGCCTGTCTGCATTTGGCTCGGTCAGAGCGTTCGACATAGTCCAGAATCCGTAGGTTCAGGATAGTGTCAACTATGCCTGCGCACCCTCCGAACATGGGTTGCCGGTAACTGCAAGCAATGTTCGGAGGG
>JAAESG010000519.1 GCA_024229615.1 Gammaproteobacteria bacterium
GATCCGTCGCGCAGTCCGATGACGTTGAGAGTCGGCAGGGTCATCATGTAGCTCTGCACCGCACGCTGGAGCAAAAACTGCTCGTGCACGGATTTGAGCTCATCGGCGCCGGGCCATCCGCCTTTATACATCTGTTTGACCAGCGGTGGCGTGACCGGCGCATCCTGAGCGGTTGCACTAGAGGCAAAAAGCGTAAAACACACCAGTAGAAATGCACATGCCCGATCTACTATGTCGGTATTAATTTTCATGGTTTTGCTCCTTTCTCTTGTTAGGTCCTTAGCGGGCGTTATCTGACAACAAGTTGTCAGAAAATGATGGTGTTAGGTGTCAGTGTTCAGGTTTCAGGATCCAGTGATTTGTTTTTCTGACACCTGACACCTGAAACCGATACTGTTTACTTATCTGAATGCATCACCGTTATTCAATAGCGTCGGACGAAAGCGCAATTACCAGTCCCAAAGGAGGTTCATGCAGCGTAGAGCCTTTAAAAGTCAAGCTGCAATCGCGCCCCAAGGGTAAAGGCGGTATCAAGCGAATCTGCCACTGAATCGATGACCTGGGCGTTGACCGACAGGTGAGAGGCAGGCGTCACCTGAAAGTTATAGAAGGCTTCAACGGCATGCTCGAAGCTGTTGAGGTCGATACCAAGCACATCGGTATCGTCTCGCAAGTCGCTTGAGATGTGCGTTCCGGTCCAGCCGATTCCCCACTGGTCATACTCACGGCCCGGAATAAGCATTCCGTACCCACCAATGCCCAAGCTGTAAAACTGGTCGATGACATTACGATCTTTGGGAGCCCACCCGGCCCGCCCGAAAATACCGATTCCATTCGGCGGCAGGTGGTGACGACCAATGCCAGGATAACCGCTGGCCTCCAGGCGTTTTTTGTAGGCAGCCAGACTTCCGCCTTCGACCCAAATGTATTGATCAAAGTTGACCAGCACCGTGTAGTTATCGGATTTGTCCGCAACCGGAGTCACACCGATCAGTTGCCCAATGAGCTGGCGCGGATCGATATCGAACTGCGGTACATCTTTGGTGGAATAGCCGAAAATGAAGCGGTAATTGCCCGGAAGGTTTCCGCCGATGATCGGCGAAATTTGGTATTGCCCGCCATACGTGTAATCACCGTCAAAGTTGTCGAATCCGTTAGTTGTGGCGTCCCCGTTGGATTGAAGCGCGAAAGCGGTTAGATTGTGGTCTCCAGGGGCCCAGGTGGCTGCAGCACCTAATGACGTATATGGCGCAAAGGCGCCGAGAATGGGATTGTTGACAAGACCCGTATATAAGAACTGGGTGCGCTCGTTATTGGCGAAAACGTTGGTATCCGCAATACCGGCCCAATTGACTTTCCCCACTACAGCAAGGAGATTGGCCGGCAAGGCCTGCACCAGGAATAGTTCGGGTAACACCAATGTCTCAGATTCGCTGGGCGTCGGCATGCTCGCATCAAAATTGGCTGGCAGGAGGGAACCGACGTCCGGGTTGACACTATCGTCCGCCCGCCACGAGCTTTCC
>JAAESG010000520.1 GCA_024229615.1 Gammaproteobacteria bacterium
GCGCTTATCAGGCGGCTCCGATGAATTCGCCCTTTTTATAGGGGCCAATACCGAATTTGCGGGGCAGGCACTGACGCAGACCATCCATGCAGAGCAGGCGGCGGTTGTCAATGCCTGGCTGCAGGGGGCGGTGCGGATAGACGCCATTGCTGTATCCGCCAGTCCCTGTGGGCGTTGTCGGCAATTTCTTTGCGAACTCGAAACACGCCGCTCGCTGACTGTTATTGTACAAAAACCGGATGGGGACGGTTATACATCTGAACAACTATCTGATCTCCTGCCGCAGGCCTTCGGTCCGCAAGATCTAGCCGAAAAAGCGGGTTTAATATCCTCTCGGGGGTATTTGCCGAAGCTGAACTTGAAGACGGTTTTTGATGATCCGCTAGTGCTCAAGGCGCTGTCGGCCGCCGAGCGTACTTATGCACCTTACACGCATAATTTCGCCGGCTGTACGATTCAAGTAAGCGAGCAAAAGATCTATACCGGTTCCTATGTGGAAACCGCTGCGTTTAACCCGAGCCTTTCGCCCCTGCACACAGCAATCATCCGCATGAATATGGACGGTCTGGAGACGGACAGCAACATCACCCGGGCGATTCTGGTGGAAAAGCCAACAACAATCAGCCAGCGGGGTGTCAGCGAACTGCTCCTCGATTCATTGGCACCGGATATCCGTTTAGAGTATTACGAGATTCGGTGATCCGTCCGTCAATCTGAGAATAACTCGAATCCAAGGAGGCATTTTATGGACAAACCCAAGATATCAGCTTCCGAAATGTCGAAGCGAATTGATCATACGCTGCTCAAGCCTGAAGCTCCCCGGTCGTCGTTTGACAGCTTCTGCAGTGAAGCCGTCCAATATGGGTTTAAAACCGTATGCGTAAATTCCGCCTGGGTGGCCCATGTCGCCCAAAAGGTTCGCGGCAGCGAGGTTGCGGTGTGCGCTGTGGTTGGGTTCCCGCTGGGATTAACACACCGTGAGGCAAAAGCGTTTGAAGCTGAAAAAGCTGTCGAAGACGGAGCCACCGAACTGGATATGGTGCTGAATATCGGTGCCCTGAAAGGCGGTGATCTGAAAACCGTAGAAGCGGATATCCGGGCCGTACGCCAGGCAGCCGCAGGCCCGACTGTACTGAAAGTCATCATCGAAACCTGCCTGCTGACAGACAAAGAAAAAATTCGGGCCTGTGAAATCGCTAAACACGCCGGCGCGGATTTTGTCAAAACCAGCACAGGCTTTTCAAGCGGCGGCGCCACCGTTGAAGACGTCGCATTAATGCGGCGGATTGTCGGACACGAAATGGGAGTAAAAGCCAGTGGCGGAATCAAGGATTGGTTGGCAGCTGTGGCGATGATCAAAGCAGGTGCCGACCGAATCGGCACCAGCGCTGGTGTGGTGATTGTTGAAAGCGCGCCGGA
>JAAESG010000521.1 GCA_024229615.1 Gammaproteobacteria bacterium
ATCCAGAAAGCCCCGCTTATGCGGGGTTTTCTTTTTTCGCCTGCTGCGCACCGCGATAGCGGCGTTACTTTTTGTAGCGAGACGCTCACGTACTCTTGAGTACGCTCGCGCCTTCGCTGCAAAAAATGCCTTGCTCTCACGGCGCTCGAGTACATGGACGTACGAGTGCCGGATGCGCCGGGAGCGCAATCAGGCCTCCGACGGCGAAATCTTCCAGGTAACTGATAGATTTCGTCGGATCAATCCAGAAAGCCCCGCTTATGCGGGGTTTTCTTTTTTCGCCTGCTGCGCACCGCGATAGCGGCGTTACTTTTTGTAGCGAGACGCTCACGTACTCTTGAGTACGCTCGCGCCTTCGCTGCAAAAAGTGCCTTGCTCTCACGGCGCTCGAGTACATGGACGTACGAGTGCCGGATGCGCCGGGAGCGCAATCAGGCCTCCGACGCCAGAATCTTTCTGGCACCGCATTAGTATCACTGGAAAAGCCTCGCAATTGCGAGGCTTTTTCTTTTGCGGTGTTGGGATTCGGTTCAAGATGGCGGCGTAGAATTCCATATCGCAGCAGTGGGGTATGCGTCGGTTGTCGGTCTAGTCGCGGAAAAATGCTTTTTCCATGGTGACGAGATTGTCGTCGATCCGGGGTTTGAAGGCCATTTTGGACAGGACGTCACGTTCGAGATCGATGCCTGGCGCGATTTCAATCAGGCGTAAACCTTTGGCGCCGAGTTCGAATACGGCGCGCTCGGTAATATAGAGAATTCTTTGTCCGCGTTCGATTGCGTATTGCCCACTGAAAGTGAGGTGATCGACCTGCTCGACAAACTTGGCAGTTTTACCTTCAGTGACGATTTTGAGCTTACTATCGCAACACTCGATTTGCAGCCCGCCACTGGTGAAAGTACCGAGGAAATACACTTCCTGTGCGTTTTGACTGATATTGATGAAACCCCCGGCTCCGGCGGTTCGAGAACCGAAGCGACTCACGTTGACGTTGCCTTCGGTATCGGCCTGGGCCATACCGAGAAAGGCTTGATCGAGTCCACCACCATCGTAAAAATCGAACTGCGCCGGTTGGTCAATAATCGCAGCGGCGTTGGCAACGGCACCAAAGTTCAAACCGGAAGCTGGAATGCCACCTATGCCACCAGGCTCCACGGTCAGCGTTATGTTTTGTAACTGATCTTCCTCGTTCGCCACGCCGGCGACTGCCTCCGGCATACCGATGCCCAGGTTGACTACGGCACCCGGCTTGAGTTCGCGCGCCGCGCGACGGCCAATAATCTTGCGCTCGTTAAGTGCCAGCTTCTCGATCGACGAAGGGGGTAGCTCGATCTCTCCGGTAAAGGCGGGATTGTGCCCGACACCGAAGGTTTGCTGGTGATGCTCTTGTTCGGAGAGTACGACATGGTCAACCAGAATTCCGGGTATACGCACCAGATCCGGGGGCAGTACATGACGGTTGGTGATGCGCTTGACTTGCACGATTACGAGGCCTCCGCTGTTCCTGGTGGCCTGGGCTATTGCCAGAGCCTCGAGGGGGAGTGCTTCGTGTTCCATGGTGATGTTGCCATCGTGATCCGCCGTGGTACCGCGTAAAAAGGCGACGTTTATCGGGAAAGTTTTATAAAAAAGATACTCCTCGCCATCCATTTCGACGAGTCTGACCAGATCCTGTGTGGTACAGGCGTTTAACTTACCGCCATCGATCCGCGGATCGACAAAGGTTTTTAGGCCAACCCGGGTGAGCGCGCCAGGACGCCCGGCCGCGATATCGCGATACAAATGTGAAATCACACCTTGAGGCAGGTTGTAAGCTTCGATCTGGTTGTCGAGTGCGAGTTTTCCCAGTTTCGGCACCAGTCCCCAGTGGCCGCCGATGACACGTTTAACCAACCCCCGATGCCCCAGGTGGTTGAGGCCTCGTTCACCACCGTCACCCTGACCGGCGGCATAGATCAGTGTCAGATTGACTGGACCGCCAGTCGAGATGAAGCGGCGTTCCAGTGCAATTGCAAGGGCCTCGGGGAACCCGATGCCGACGAATCCGGCCGTCGCAAGTGTCGCCTCGTCAGGAATTTCAGCAATCGCGGTGTCAACACTAATTAACTTCGACATCAGCACTCCAGGTTATTTGAGCATGTTAACACTATTTGAAATATCGCTGTTGGTGGCCATTTTTCCGCTGCAACAGCGGCCTTTCAAATAGTGTTGACAGGCTCCAGGTTAATCCATCTATATACAGGAAACAGGTAGCCGTGGGCGATTGCCGAAGCGGGCAAGATTTAGCGCTCGATTATCTGGGTTATATCTTGTGCAGTGATCGGGCCTTCGAAGCGATGGAAGAACAGACCATTGGGGTCTATGACAAAAGTTGTGGGCAACACCGTGACATTCCCGAAGCCGGTGAGAGGGTCCTGACCGTATCCGAGAATAGGGTAGCTAACGCCGAGGCGTTTTACGTATTCGAGAATTTTGGCCTTGTCGGTATCCTCGAAAGTTACGCCCCAGATATGTGCGATTGCTTTGTTGTTCTGGTAAAAACTTTCCAGTTCCGGCATTTCCTTGATACAGGGTGCGCACCAGGTCGCCCAGAAGTTGATGATCAACCATTTACCGCGATTGTCAGAAACCCGATGAAGGTTTCCATGCAGGTCTTGCAGCTGATAGTCGGGGTTTTCGCTCGCCTTTGACGCGAATGGAATCACTACGACGATTAGTGCGATCAAAATGATTCGACTAAGCATGGCCACATTCAATTTAGCGGTTGATAACATACAGATCCAGCTTTTCACTATTTGGTTCAATCTCAAACTGTTTCTCGATGTTGAAGCCCAGTTTGCAGAGCAGGTTTCTCGACGTGATATTACTCTGATCCAGGATTGCGGCGATACGTGCCAGGTCAAGTACCTCGAATCCATGCTGCAAAAGCGCACAATCAGCTTCGTAAGCGTATCCCCTGTTCTGACTGCTGGCAGAAAGGCATGTCCCAAATCGACGTTATCGAGAGACTGCCTTTATAGCAACCCGCAGATGCCCACAGGAATATCCATATCCCCGGTCGCACTCCGGTTCAACCCAAACCCGTGTTCCTGATGCATCTGCAGGGGGCCGCCTTTGAGATGGTGCATGATTCGTGAATTTTCCGGGCTAGGTTCGTACCTGTTTGTCACCAATATGGCGGATACACATCGGGTCGTTAACAAGGTGATAGACGAAGTCCACGTCGCCGACGTCAAGCCAGCGTATGTTCAAACGGCTGGTGTCGATAGACAGGGATGATTGCACGAGCCTTTAAGAGGGCAGGAAGTCGATAGGGTAGGTGACGGTGATTGCGGCCACGTTCGCCTTGCTGAATTTGAATTTTTTGATTTTAAGTAACAGTTTTCGCTCGAGGCTCTCGTCGCCCAGCTCGCTGGATAGCACTTTGACCGCGGTCACCTGGCCGCTCGGTGCTATCGTCAATTCAACCACGACCTGTCCTTCAAGAGACGGATTCTTGCGCAGAGCGCGATTGTAAAGATTGAAGATGCTGCCCTTGTTTTTCTGAAAAACACGCTCGATTTCATCAGAGCTACGCTTGGCAACCGATCCCTTCTTTTGTTTATTGGTCGAAGTTTTGGCTAGCTTTGTTGCATCGGTTTCGATCTTGCTTTCGACATTGGTTGTTTTACGTTGCTTCAACTCGCTGGTTTTAATGGTTCGATTGAGGGTATCTGTCTTGATGCCACCACTCGATTGTTGTGCGCTGGAAGTCAGCAAATCACTGGCGGTTGTGACGATGACCTCCTTCTTGCCCTCCGTTTGCTGCGGTAATTTTAGTGTGTCATCGAGATCGAAACTTTCGCGCAGATCCTCGAGTTCATCGGCCAGGGCGATCAGGCCACTTTGCTTGGCGACCTCACGCGCGTCCGGTTTTTTCTTCTCTTTCTTTTTTTCCGGTTCCTTTTTCTTCGGCTTTTCCTTCTTTTTCTCTGGCTCCTTCTTTTTTTCGGGTTCTTTCTTTTTTTCCGGTTCCTTTTTCTTTTCCTTTTTTGGCGGTGGCTTGACGACTTTCTTTTTTTCCAGTATCAACTTCGCCAGGCGTGGAGATATATCGATCAGATTCTTCTGCACCACCTCCGGCAGCTTTATCGCATTTAATACCACACCGGCACTTAAAAACAGCAGCATCATGATAATCATGATCCAGCGAAAACTGCGGTCTTCCTGATGGTCAACCCAGGGTAGGTTCGGTTCTGCAATTGCGACAGTTTTCGCCATCAGCTATCCGTCGACTTCTGGTTTACTGCGAATGAAATATTGGTGTATTCCGCACCAGCGCAAGTCAGCATTATTTTTTTCAGCAGCTGATAGGGGATTTCCCGATCGCCCATGATTGTGACGCCCTTGTTATTGCTAATCTCCTTAACCGTTTCAGCGGCACGTCTGAGAGCGTTAAACAGTGGTTTGATAGATTTACTATTGCCTTTCAGGGCGTCTTTGACGGTGATAATGGCTTTTCCCTGGAGGCGGATTACGCGTTCGTCAACGGCAATGACCAGGTTGCGAGAAGGTAGCTTTTCGGCGGCGGCCTCCGGCAGAATAATATTCTTGGGTGAAGGCAATACCTCGGTGCTGGTTGCGTTGACCAACAGGAAAAAAACCAGGATCGTAAAAATATCCATTAACGACACCATGTTCAGCACGGCGTTGCGTTTCTGCACGCGATTGTGGTGAACGTTCATGCGTCTGGCGCGTCTGGATAATTTCATTTAATCGATATCCTGTGATTACTTTGCAGCATCGCCAATCGATATATCGGGAAACAATTCAGCAAAAACCCACTCGCCATCCACCTGTGCCCGATACGAACGTGAGCTGTCCATCGCCCTGATCAAATCATCGTAACGGGTTCGCTGTTCAGCCAGAATCGTGATGTTGGTGTGGTTCGGCAGCCGAGATTTGACCTGTTTCAGGGTTTCCTTCAATTGGGCGAAATTATGTTCCTTGCCCTTCGAAGGTATGCGCTTGATCAAACCCAGACGGTTGTCGGATAGCACCAGCATATTCTGACGAATGGTGATACGTAATTCGTAAGGGGGCTTTTTCGGCTGTTTGGTATCTTGCGCACCGGGAGGTGGCAGGTTCAGATCGAGAATGGTGATATGGCTGAATACAGCCGTCATCAGCAGAAACGGCACCAGAACCACCATCAAGTTCATGAAGGCAGTAATGTTCAGCTCCGCAGCGGGATGCTTGCGTCTGTGTACCCGTTTTGACATCTGCGGGGTTACTGGGCGTTGTTTTTAACGCGAGACAAATGATTGACGAACTTGACGACAGTCATTTCCAGGCTATCGACGATTTCCGTCGTCTTGGTCTGTAATACCGTATAAAAGAACAGCAGCGGTATCGCAACGATGAGACCGAATGCCGTCGTATTCATTGCTACCGATATACTGGTGGAAAGAATCTCGGCTTTCATCGAAGGGTCTACCTGGGCGACCGCGGTAAACGCCTTGATCAAGCCGATAATGGTACCGAGCAATCCCAGCAAGGTGGCAATATTGGCAAACATTGCCAAATAGTGGGTGCGTTTTTCAAGCCGCGGAATTGCTTCCATGATGCTTTCATCCATCGCCGCCTCGAAGTCGTCACGACGACGGGCCGACTTGTAATGTTCCATACCCTGTAACAGGATGCGACTAACCGTGGCGCTTGAGTCCTTGGCGAGTTTGCTGGCACTGGCCACTTCTCCTCTTTCCATCAGCGGCATCAGTTTCGCGATCATGCGGCGGTTTTTGGTTTTCGCAAATGTGAGGTGTAGCCAGCGCTCTATGGTAATCGCCAGGCCGATAGCCAATACAATCAGGATCGGGTACATGAATGGCCCACCGTCCTGGAAAAACCTTATTACTGTAACTAGCATTTCGTTCATTGCGAGAATCTCCGCGGTCTCTATTCTTTGACTGGACTATTCCAGTTCTACTTTTGAAAAAATGGCATCGTGATAATGAATTTTTCTTTTAAAAGAGGCTCGTTCGAGCGGGCCTAATTTCTGCTCCATGATGCTTGTAATCGGTGGTGATTTAATATCGAATCGTTCTACTGATTTCCATGGAACAATGTATAAAACCCTGGGTAGCTCCTTGTTGCCAGTTATCTCGGTGCCTTCCATTTGCAAGGTCTCCTGAGCACTGACAATTGCAGTACCTGATATAGCAAAGATTGGCAATAATAATAGCGAAAGTTTCCTCATTTTTTATCCCTGAGATTTTGAAGTGGTTGATTTTAAGCGTCGTTCAATATCGACAATCCATCCAGCAACCAGCTTGTCTTCTGCGCCGGTCAGGCTCTGATATGTCTGATACTGTTTTAACGCGAGTTTCAGATCCTGCAAGTATATGTCCAAAAGAATTCCCAGGTTCAGGTAAGCAGGAGCATAGTCGGAGTCAATTTGAATCGCGCGCTGGTATCGACTGAGGGCATCTTTAAACTGCCCCTTTTGGCGCAGCAGTACACCGAGATGGTTGTTCGCCACTGCATCTTTGCTGTTACGCGCAATGGCTTGTTTAAAAGCCTGTTCGGCGAGATCCAATTGCTTCAGTTTGAAGTAAGCCAACCCAAGGTTGGTAAAAACCCAGGGCTTTTCGGGAGCATCATTGCTAACCTGTACCAGTAATTCCAGCGCCAGTTCGATCTCACCTTTTTTCAGTGAAACAACCGCTTCCTCATAGAACTGCTGGTTGAAATCAACCGGTTCCGGTTCTATCACTTCGGCTTCCACTGATTCCTCTATCGCGGGTGGCGTTTCCACTACCGGTTCGGGGACGGGTTCGGGCGTACTGCTACAGGCGGTCAAAAGTAGCAGTAGTGCGGATAGCAGTATCGTTTTGTTATTGAATATCGACATAGACCTCGGTGCTCTCTACCCTGGCATAGCGGAATGGCATCAATTCGCCCAATACCTGCAGGCTCTTTTTGGTTGGTTCATCATAGGCGCCTTCAGGAATACGTTTGAAATTGGCAAGATGAACTTCAATTGCTTTTTCCTCGAAGGGGAAAGCCTGTTCTTCCAGTAACAGTTCGTATTCCTCGAGCTGTTCTTCGTCCAGACCTTTAGGGCGTTGTGAATTCATCAGTGAGCGGGCGAAGTCATGATAAATCTCTGCAATCTGGAAAGTTGCTTCAGTGGTGACTTCCTGGACCTGGTACTTCATCGCCCTGCTATAGGCGTCGATCGATTGTTGCATCAGTTTTTTCTTTTTACCCAGGCTGGTTTTCAACGGCACGGTGAGTTTCACCTTTTTATAGGACCGATGTAGCGGTTGAATGAGTTCGATACTGGCATTGGCTGCGAGGTACTTGCTGCGTGCGCTGCGCTCCGATTTTCCTGCGGCATCCGCCTTGACAATTTCGTTGAGCCAGATATTGAGGTTCCTGGTGTCGTTCTTGGCGCGATAGGATTCGGCGATCTTGTGACGTAACTCGATCGAGCGTTCCAATGGATACGGATAGATTTTGACATAGTCCTTGTAGATCGCTATCGCACGGTCGGGTTGGCCGTCTTCCTGGTAGAGCTCGGCGGCCCGCCACATCAGGTCGCGTTTGTGCTCGGCAGTTCCTGGCAATTTGGACAGGGCGAGTATTTCCCCGGCCGCCTTGGATTGATTGCCATTTTTGCTATAGGCAAGTGCGAGTTTCTCGGTTACTCCGTCGTTCAATTTCTTGTTCTTTGGATAATTCTTGCGGAATGTTTCCAGTTGTGTGATTGCGGCCGGCCAGTCTTCAAGCTGGACGTATGCGGTCGCCGCGTCGTAATCAGCAACTGCACGTTTGGGAGATTCCGGAATCACCGCACCGAGGCGGCTAAAATTTTGTGCGGCCAACTGGTGGTTACCGGCATCGCGAGCGAGCTCGCCTTGCTTGTAAATACTTGACGCAACCTGTTCGCGTACCGCTTTTCTCTTGTTATCCTGTTTCGGCAGAAAGGTCAGCAGGGTAAGGTATGAGCTTTCGGCCGCCGCATAGTCCGCGGTCGAAAATTGTGCATCTGAAAGAATCGTCCAGGCCGTTTGCCGGGTTGGTTTGTCGACGTTTTTGTTGTCGATCAAGCGTTTTGCCGATTCGATTGCCTCGGGGTAGTTTTTCCATTCGTAGAATTGCTGCGCTGTTTGCAATTCGACAACGGATAGCCGTGGATCGTCGGGATAAGTCGTTGTGAAACGCACAGCAGACTTGATTCGTTTCTGACGCAAGGCGAGTATTTCACTTGCGTTGGTTGTTTTGAAGAGGGCATCGAAGGCTACCAACGCCGCGTAGCCTGCCTCAGCGCTATCTTTGTGAGCCGGATAGTTATATGCGGTTTTCTGATACTCGTCGATCGCCTGTGGAAACTGGCCGGAGTCGTAGAGACTTTCCGCAAGCAGGAAGTTCATACGTGGCGCAGCTGGATCATTCGGGAATGATTTCAGGAAGCGACGATACCAATCTGCGGCAACCTGATAGTCTCTGGCCTTTTTGCTGGTTCTTGCCATCGCATGAAAATGCGTGGCCAACTCGGACATGTGCAACACCAGGGTCTTGGTCATCGCTTGCTGAGTTGCTTCCTCCTGTAGCGACCAGTATTCGCCGTTGACGTCGTAGCGATTGACGAAGGCAATTTTTTCATCCAGCACCAGGTCTGTATATCCGGCTTGCTGGAAGGTTTCGATAGCTCGTTGGTGGAAGAACGGGGTGTGTGGCGAGAACGGATACTCCTTGGTGTAGGCTAAAAACAAATCCGAACCGTCGATGATACGATTCTTACCCAGGTACAAATCGCCCAACCGCAAGTAGAGCAAGGGTTCATAATCGCGTTTACCGGTTTCGTTGAAATACTGTGATATAAAATATTTTTCGTCCTGATAAGAAAAACTGAGCGAGACCACACGCACCACGTCTTCCAGTAATTCCTGGTCGGCACGCGCAAGCTCCGGATTGAAGCCTATTTCCTTGACGTCGTTTCGCTCGAGATTGATATCGAGTAATTGTGTGTAACTGGCCAGAGCCTCGCGGTAACGGCTTTGTTTGAATTGAGTCCAGCCGTATTTGTATAACGCCTTCTCGAAAAACAGTGAATCGGGGTGGTTGTTGACGACCTTTCCGTATGCCTGTTCCGCGGCACTGTAGTCGTGTTCGACGAATAAATTTTCACCACGACGGAACTCGACCTCGTCGATGTATTGTGAATTCGGATAATCTCGCGCAAGGCGTTCCAGCGCGGCAGCAGTTTTTTCGGTCTCTGCTTCAAGCGCATAGGCGCGCGATAACTGATACAGAATCATGTCGTTGTCTTCGCGTTCCGGGTACTTTTGCAAATAGCCCTCGTAAATTCCAATTGCGTGCAGCGCATCGGTCTTTCCCTGTTGCTGGGTGGCGTCGTCGTCGGCTATCTGATCATCGAGACTGGATTCGAGCTCGAGGTCGGCCAGGCGTCTCAGTTCGTCACCGGTGCCACCACCTTCGGCAGTGATCGCCACCAGGGCGCGATAACTATCGATGACCTGTTGACGATCCACTTCGAAATTAACCTGTGGTTCCAGTTCCGCAGTTTCCAGCAGGGGAGGCAAATTTTCCAGATCCGCGATGGTGGGCCCAATATCAACCCCGCTGGACCCACAGGCACCGAGAGCCGTAATAAACAAAATGACCTGCAGCCGCCGGAAAAAAAAAGCCATTACTGTTCCGCCAACTTGTCGTAAAGCTTGGCCAGTTCAAAACGGGCGTTCAGGCGCAGTTGCACGATATGGAGCTGCTGTTGGCGAATGGCATCAACCGCTAGCTGATTAATATGCTGTTCCTGCTTGGTCAGCAGTATAGATACCCTGCTACGCAAGTTACCGATGCGTTCCGACTGCCCCGAGATGCGACTTTCGAACACACCAAACTCGATGTCGGTACGTTCGGTAATACGATTCAATCCGGAAACTCGCTCGGTTGCAACTTCAAGTGCTCGGTCGAGGAGAATCAACTGCTTGCGCGCTTTCCACAACCTGACTGGAAAATCAGTTATCAGTTCATAACGGAGTAAGCCGGATAAAAGGTGATACATTTCCTGCTGGTTAACAGTGCTGCTTCTTGAGCCAAGCTTGTCGATAGTATCGGCAACGCGTTGCAGGCGCTCCAGGTGTTCCTGTTCGTCCAGGTTTGCGAGTTTCTCATAGTCCTCGTCTGTCGCGATTGCCGATACCTGTTCAGCGTATTGTTCACGTTGATTTTGTAGCAGGTCGAGTTGATCGAAACTGGAAGATTGTTGTAACAACGGCAGCTTTTTATCGAAACTCCGGCGACGTTCGGCCAGCATCAATTCCAGCGCGGGGAAGCTATTGCCCCAGTAGTTCAGCGAGTTACTGATATCGAGCAATTCCTGGTAACGCTTGATTTCACGCTGAAATTCTGTGGAAGCTAACAGGATATGCAATTGTGGCGTTACGTCCGAGTCAGGCGGGAATCGCTGCAGGCTGTTTCTATCGTAGAGGAGAGCGTTTTCTCGCAGTGCCGTGATCAAGCCATTGCTGCCGATCGATTCGATCGCCTTGTCCAGCAACTGCAGCTGTAGATCAAATTGTTTGGCGGCTACTTCGTAGTAGCGTACGGCCAGTCCGTCCTGTCCCGATTTGGCATAGTTCGCCGGAATCGCGAGAATAGCTTCCTGAGTAGCCGCGTCTACGGCGTTACGTTGCAATAGCAGACGCCAGGGAAGCAATGCCTTGTCATATTTTTGCAGACGGTACCAGGCCCAGCCTGACGCGAGTAACGCCTGATTGCTCAAGGGTCCTTCCAGGCGTATCCGGGAAAGGCTCTCCAGGGCCGATTCGGGCAACTCCATGCGCAACTGTTTAAGCCCCAGCGAGAGATTGGCACGATCACGCAAGGCTCTCAATTCCGAATTTTGCGGCTCCATCTGTCCGATCTGATCGAGGATACCTCTGCCTTGCTCGTAACGATCATCTTCGATCACCGACACGCCGAGGTTATAGCGTGCGTAAATCTTATAAATTGACTCGGGGTTGATTTGATTGCTTAGATCCGCAGCCTGATCATACTGTTGGGAATCGAGGTAAAGATTGGTCAGCAGGTATTTTCGCTCCGACTCGATGCCGGCAGGAAGTGGATTGCTAATTCTCGACAGGAGATCCAGCGTGGGTTCAATGTAACCTTGTTCGTAGCGCAGTTTGGCGAGGTTGAA
Source organism: Gammaproteobacteria bacterium (assembly GCA_024229615.1). Taxonomy (GTDB): domain Bacteria; phylum Pseudomonadota; class Gammaproteobacteria. The sequence goes on from JAAESG010000521.1 coordinate 11,210, forward strand.
CCAGATGCGATTTTGAATCGAGTCGGATACTTCTGCCTTCAACAAACGCGCAAACAGCAGCTGTGATTCTTCGTATAGTCCGTATCCATAATATAGATCGGCCAGCAAGAGGTCGGCTTCATCCATCTGGTTGCGATTGCGATGACGTGGCCTCTCCTTGGCTATCATCAAATGGGTAATGGCTGAGAGTTTGTTATCCTGAAAAAACTGATAAAGCGTACGGCCGTAGTCGAGGTCTTCAACCCGATGTTCAGCCAGCTGATCGGCGTGGCTTAGCCCGCAGGCACCGCTCAGCAACAGCGTACAGAGTAAGCGACGATAGTCGCGTAGTACGCTGGTGATGCGATGGCGATGATTTTTATTCCCAGATACGCGCATCGAATTGAGGTTGTTCCTTACCCGTATCATCTGCAATCCTGAATTCTACGAACTGCGGCTCGGTTGATTTTTGGATCACGACTGATTGACCGAGACGATAATCCCGACCCTTGGGTCCTATCCCGGTAAATATGATCACCACTTCGTGTTTACCTGATGACAGGTTGCCAATATAAAGATGCTGTACACCACCCCGCTTTAGGGCGGCCAGTTCACGTTCGGTATACAGATGATTGGCGATATTTTTATCATCAATTTTGAGTTGAATCGAATCGAGGCTGAACAGTGCGCCAGCGTCCATGGAGAGAAAAACGCTGAATTGGGTATTTGACGGAAACAGCAAGTCTTCTTCGAGAATAAACAGGTCGCGGTTAAGCGACAGCACTTCCTTTTTAAGCGTTTCGATTTCAGCGTCAAGTGAGTTTTCATCGAGGGCTTCCTCGTCGACCTCGGCCTCCCGGGTCATCTCAACTTCGTCGTCGAGCACTTCCTGCTCAGGTTCCTGCGCCGAAAGCGGGGTGCCCAGGTAGACAAGAAGCAGGGCTATAAGGCTAATGTATTTCATAGGTCAGCTATTAATTTTTTGGGCTAAGATCCGTCGGCTTCGGGTTGCACCAAGCCGGATGAATAATGAAGTCTTCCTTCGCTGTCGATAACAATTGCGTCGAATCCCTCCAGGCTCTCGATCAACGCTATACCGTCAATCGCACCTAGAATAAAAATAGTAGTTGATAAGGCGTCAGTTGTCATGGCGTCAGGACCAATTACGGTGGCGCTCCAGCTGGCCCCCGCAGATTTCCCTGTCGTCGGGTTGATAATGTGATGGATGCGTTTGCCGTTCTCGATAAAGAATCTCTCGTAGTCACCCGAAGTCGAGAGCGCGGTGTCGGTGAGCGGCAAACGTAGCGCAACGCCTTCGGCATCACGTGGGTGCTGGATACCAATGATCCAGGGTCTACCCTGGCGATCTCCAATGATTCGACTGTCGCCACCGGCAGTGACCATGGCGCGGGTAATTCCGCACTCGCGAATTATGTCGCTGGCCCGGTCAACCGCGTAACCTTTGGCAATGCCTCCGAGGTCGATACGCACCGAACTGTTGTTAAACTGGACCTGGTTACCGCTAATCATTATATGATGATAGTCGATAGCAGGAAGTTTCTGTGAAATTGATTGGTCGCTGGGCTTTTGTTTTTTACGATAGTCGTAGGCATAGCCGACGCTGGCATAGGTTATGTCGAATGCACCCTCTGAGATTTGCGAAAAATAAATCGATTTTTTGATCAATTGCATCAATTCGGCGCTTATCTCGACAGCAGAGATTGAAGCATTGCGATTGACAAAGGAAAGCTCGCTACTGGCTATGTACGAGCTCATGAGTGCTTCGATACGATCAATTTCGGCGAAGGCTTTCTCGCTGCAATCGAGCGCTACAGGGCTCTCGTCATGCCACAGCTCAAGCGAAATCCGGGTTCCCATCATGTCGCGCTGTTGCTGATGCCAGGCCGCGGAAGCGGGATTCTGAAACAGCAATATCAATGAAAGGAACAGGAGTCGGGCTAACCTCCGTTTGAGAGAGCCATTAGCTTCGCCTGTCAGAAACGCCGACATTGGAAACGCACCAAAAGCGTTAGTTTAGAGCGCGCTGAAAGATATGTAACTATTTAAATTGGCGTCGCTGCCCAGGCCGTGATTGGGAAATACCGATTTAAACTCGGAAACAACGTCAGAAAAGCCCGGAGACGGTCCATTCAGAGCCATGTAATTGAGCATCACCATGTTAACCAGCAGATTGACGTTGTTGGCCGCGGGTGTTGCCGTGGTGACCACCGATGCATCCGCGCTCATGCGTCCAATCTGGCGACTTCCGACCAGGCCTGGTGGGCCGCCGGGATTAAATACCAGGAAGTACGAACAGGCAGTCGATGAATTATCACCGGTCCACTCACCTTTGCCCTGGCCCCCGAGTACCAGGTTTTCACCCGCACCTGCATTGGCAGTATTATCGGTATTGCCATTGCTGAAGACCGAGCCATCGCTGAATACATAGACCATCAGCGGTTTGTTCAACCTGCGCGCATAATCGATACAGGCGCCGATACAACGTCCGGCTCGCAGATCGCGGTTTTCACCGGTGCGTCGGTCGCCGGTATGGTAATCATAACCACCCATGGTGATGCAGCCGCCGGCCGCATAGCCGTTGACAACCATTTTCATGACCGACGCGGTTTTGCGAAATTCGCTATCGTTGTCAAGTTCGTTCTGCGTAAATATACCGGCGATATTCACATCGACGGCATCATTGATTTGCGGATCGCCTTCCGGGTCAACCGGAACACCGGCAAAGTTGTTGGCGATATCCGCGGCTTTGAGATAACCGCAGCGAACCAGGTCTTTGACCACGTCATCGTTGCTTAATCCGGTATTGATGGTCCCCAGTTTGAGTTTCTTGTGGGTCACGCGCGTGATCGATTCCATAACCGCGGTCACGTCACCAGGTCCGAGGATTGTGGTCAGGTCGCCGACGTCGACCAGGCCTGTAACGTCGCTGAAACGATCGATCTTGGTGGGACGGAATTCAGGGTCGATATACATCGCGGGAGACATCGAGTTGCCACCCGAGTCACTGGTGCGCGAACCGATCAGGTCGACCACGCTACCACGTGCGCCGGTCATTGCCAGCGCATACAGAGGATTGTGCGGATTGTTACCGGTGTCATTGTCGGAACGTGCGGGAATAACGGCACCATCGATATTGCCGACGGCCGCGCTGGCCTTCTCGAGTATACCGAATAACATCGGGCTGTCGGCATGAAACATCAGGTTCAGATCGCTGTTGGTGAAATCGCCATTACTCGGATTGAGCAGGTTAGCCGCGTCTACCTGGCCGGGCAGCATGTCGCCCGGCACACCGAGTTTGCTGTAACCGGCAGTCGACAGCAGATCCATCTGACCATTGCCCTGGCCGACCAGCACATTTGAGCCGGCCAGATTAGCACCACCAGCCAGGTCAAAGCAGATAAACGGTACGCTTTGACCGGCGCCGACGCCACCCAGTATGCAACCGATGTCGGTAGCGAGGGTGTCGAGGTCCGGGGCGACTGCGGCGCGCGCGGCATTAGGATTCGCGAACATGCCAAACACACCACCCGTGAGCATGGTTGCCGAACCGGTCATCAAGCCCTGACGGATGAACTGGCGCCTCGATACGGGGCACCCGTGATCCTCGTATAACAACGGAGCCTCGGGCGGAATGTATTGATTCTTTTTAAATCTAGCCATGATATTCGTATCCTATTGAACTAACATCACCGCGCCACCGGTGGCTACGGCGCAGACTGCCTTGACGACTTGCTCGGTGCGTGCGGTGGTATCGACACCCGTCGACAGCATTTCGGTGATCAGACTGTCGTAAGCAACGATATTGGTGCCTGTGTCCAGGTTCTGGCTCGCAGTCGACCCCAGTAGATTGCCGATTTCGACTTCCACGGGTTGCGTGGTCAGATTGTTCGCTGGCGTCAGTTGGTCGACATTCATCGCCGCGGTCAACAGTGGGTCGATGACCGAATCACGCTGGCCCTGGTTCACGAAGGCTGACTGGGCGGTCGTGGTAAAACTGAACCCTGGGAAATAGGCAGTGCGGGAAATCGAACCATTGCCATTGACCAATTCGCTACACGAAGTCAGTGCCAGCTGTGCGATCGCCATCTGGTGCGAGGGCAGGAAGGCACCGATGGCTTCGACCGTCGGTAATTGTTGAAAATAGTCGTTGTAGACCGATCGAACTGCTGCGTTGCTTACCGGGACACCGGTAATCTCGGAAATGGTCAGGTTTATTTCCTCGAAGGTGCGCACGCCTATATCTGATTCAACCGGGCTGGCGGGGTCTGCCGGATCACCCGGGACCGTCGGATCGACTTCGACAAAAGTTTTACCCACGGCGTCGATCAGCTCGAAGGTGAGGAAGAACTCGTCACTATCCGGGCCTTTTTCAAGTGCAATGACCGTGCCCATCGGCGACAGTTCCTGGCCTAGCGCAGGGTCGTAGCCGGCGGCGTTGACAACGGTATCCATGCTGGCATAAGCCTGGCCGGCAAGTGCTTCCTTACCGTTAATCCCGATGCGCAGGCCCTCGATATCAATCGTACCTGGAACCCAGGCCGGATTGAGGTTGACGAAGGTCGGCTTGTTGAACAGATAGCTGAAGCTATCGAATTGAGCCACCTCGAACATGATAAAACTGGCGTCCAGATTGGGATTGGGGTTGTTCGGGTCAGGCAGTGTCTCCCCCAGATGATGACCGACGTAAAACAACAGGAAGAATTTCTGACCGACGCCAACATCGAAGTTTTGCTGAATTTGTGCCGGGGTCAGCGGTCGGTTGTGCATCGCGACCATCTTTACCTGTCCCATCCACGGGCGCTGGCCCGAAATTTCATTGCCAAGGATAAAGGCGAAGGTATCATCCCAGACGTTACTGATCGTCGTCGCACCGGCAACCGGGTCGGTAACGTTGATCAATTGACCATTGACGTAAATGCTGCGGCCGTTGAATGGGTCGTAGTTGACGACGACGTGTTGCAGGCTGGCCTGCGCGATTTCCTCGCCGTTTTCACCTGTAGTCAGGAAAGGGTCGCCATTCGGTGCAGGCGGGATCGTGTCGATGCGGTTAAATGCCTCGTAGTTGTACAAGGTCTGGCCCAGGGTGAAGTTACGCGCGGTGTCACCACCGGAATAACTGACGATATTAGTGTCTTCCTGGGATACATTGTTCGGGATTACCCAGGCTTCGATGGCGTATTCGCCGGTGGTCTGGATATAGGTATACAACTTGTCGCTGTTAATCGTGTTAGCCTGAGCTCGTCCGCCGTTGAACTCAAGACCATAGCCCCCAACCCATGCGACACTACCGATCAGGGACAGGTTGATCGCGGGATCCAGACCGCTGGTGTCAAACGCGGTCAGGCCGGTGCCGATTTTGAACTCCCAGATTGCGAACTGATTTGTTTCGTGACGGTTACCACCCGAGGCGACTATGCCTTCGCTCAGGCCGAGGGCCATGCTGGTAAACAGGGTCGGGTCTACCGGTGTCGGCGCTATGCCATCCGCAAAGGCCTGAATCACCTGGGTCATCCTGGCGGCATCACTGGTCACAGGGTCGGTGGAACAGTCGGCTGTCCAGCAGTTATGCAGTTGCACCATACGCTCGACGAAACGCGAATTGGGTGGTGTGTCGATATCCATTTTTGCCTTGGCGGCCTGAAAGGCGCTCTCTACGTCGCCGCTGGCGAAGAAAGGTGCTTGTGGTAACGGTGTGGCAATTTCTTCATGACAATTCCGGCAGTTATTGTTGGCGATAACCGGATTGGTACCCACCAGTAACGGGTAGACCGTATTGGCAAAGCTGGTGCCGTTAGTACCGACAGTGGTCGCAAAATCCGGGAATGACTTGGCATCGCCAGGATCTCGGATGCTGTCCGGGACAACCAGATTAATCTGACGCGAGGACACCCCACCGTTGGCAGCATTTTTCCAGTCCTCGATCCAGTCAGAAATCAAGCCGGCACAAACGGCCGATACGGTTTCCCAACAAAAGTGGCCGCTATTGAGTTTGGCAACAAATGCCGAGTTGGTCGGGTTGACCAGATCGACCCTGGATATCGACTCATCGTAAGCGATGTTGACGTTGGACGTGTCGAAAAACAATGGGCTAACCGGAGATGAGGCTTGTGAATTATGACAACCACCACAGCGGGTATCGATATTGACCTTGTCGTACAGGTAGGTCTTGAAGTTGGCGACATCGATATTGCGTGCAGCGGGACCGGTGTAAACGAATCCGTTATTGGCAAGGGACAGATTGGGATTGGCGCTGGTGCTAACCCCGCCGCTATCGCAGGCAGCCAGCATTACCGTGAGCGCGAGCATCGAAAAAAATGCAATAAAAGGGCGATTTTCCAACATGTTCAACTCCCTTTGCAGTACGCGGCGACGTCGGTGAATACTTCGCGCATGTCGTAGTTGTTGCCGACAAAACTGGTGACAAATCCATCGCGGGCGCTACGGTCGGCGCTGAAAGTATTGGGATCACGAAGGCAAATCGACTTGAATGCCTTGTCTACCTGGCATTGCGCGAAGGCTTTGCTGTTGGCCAGCTCTCTGCCGAAAGAGCTGGCGCCATTGCCAATAGCGTTACCCTTGGCATCCAGCACTTCCCCGGCGTAGGACCAGCCTGAACTGTTGTCGCCCGGGCGATTGCCGAGTTTTGAATTCGGGCCGTTGCGCCAGTAGTTGACCCAGTGGTCGTCGACGACTTCGTGGCCGTACTCGAAGTTGCTCGCGTTGATATTGTGTTTGGCTGCTGGCTGCGAATTGTCATAGACGAGGCTGCCATCTGATTTATCATTGGTGTAGCTCCATTCGTAGTAGGCATAAGCACCCATCATGCCATCCATGCCGGCGTGGCAGCCGAGACAACCGTTTAAAAAGATGCGGCTATCACCACCGGGACTGCGGGATACGTCCCGACGTACGTAATCGGCGGGTCGGGTCGGGTCCTTCAGGGGCTCGATATCGGTGCACAGATGGTTCAACAGCGTAAAGCGAAACATCGCCCGGTTGGTGCCATCCGAGAAAAAAGCCATTGCGCCTGCGCGACTGGTCATGATTCCAGCCGGGGCGACGCCTGGTCTGACCGAACTCTGGGTGGTTTGCTGCAGGATCGATGAATTCGCGAGGTTGCCTGAATTGGCGGCGTTGGGATCAGGATTGAGCGCTTCGAGTTGTTCGTAGTGGTTGTTGCTGCTATTGGAGTAGCCTGCAATACCAGCGGCGTTGCCGATGTAAAGCAGGTCATCGTAGAGAATTCTTCTAAAGTCGAGGCCGTCTCGTATGCTCCCGATAACGGTCGCGCTGTAATCGTTTAGCGGCGTAAAAACAGTTTCTTCTTCGTTGGTCCAGGGTGCTGCGTAGTTTTTCAGGGTGACGTTATAGAAGGCGTAGGCATTCGGGTTTTGCGCCGTATCGATTGCATGCTCCGCAGCACTCTTACCACTCGGATCGATGGCCAGTAATCCTTCCATGGCATCGATGGTCGCATTGGTGGCGGAAACCCCGGTAAGCCGGTCGTGAATGCGTTTAGCCTGACGTCGTTCGGCATCTCCGGCGACAGCCGATTGGCTTGCCAGTGCAAGCACTGTAACCAGGGCTAAAGTTGTCTTATTAATCGTTCCCATGAGTTTCCCCATTTATCTCCTAATTCATCGGCGTTGCGAAGATTCCAGTCAGACAAACGTGATGTCACTAAAGCTAGCACAGCGGGCTGGTATCATATAGCTGTCGGCCCCGGGAATATGTCACAAAAGCACCAATTACCGGGGACCCTAGCGATTTTGCTGTGTAAGCTCTAATTCACTCTTGATGTAAGCAACTTTGTGTAATATCTGTACTCTAGTTTACGAGACTAAATGGCACTAACGTATACCGTTCGTAGGAAAAAGAGCGCATTTGGTCAGAAAACGGAAGCTAGGTACGCAAGGTCGAAGATACACTTATGATGAATAAGGCGATGTGCGGGATTTCAACGGTGCGATCGCCGAAATAACTGGTTATCTAAGGAAACAATGAATAACAAAGTTAACATTCAATTGTTAGTGAAGCAGTGGTATTGCCAGCAACGCCGCGGATTGGGTTTGTTGATGCTGTGTTTTGCCGTTGCCGGCATCAGTGGCTGCGAGCCCGGATCCGACTCGGGCGGCGGTATCGATCCCGGTGTTATCGAGATACCGGTCGCTTTCATCAAGCGGCCCATCCTCCTCGATGACATGGGTAACGAAGCCCAGGCCGACGTGCGTGAACCCCGTTTGTTCATGGCCGGTGGCGATGTCTATTTGCGCACCAGTAGTACGGTCGGTGCCACGGTGACCAATATTACGATTTCGGAGACGCTCGGTACGGGTGACGTAAAAGGGTTAAACGCGAGCCATAACGGCAAAAAAATTATTTTTTCACTGCGTCTGTTCGATCCCGATCCGAACGACGATATCGTGCCGAGCTGGAATATATTCCAGTACGACCTGACCGATTCCAGTCTGACGCGAATCATTCCGTCCTTGCTGGTTGCCGAGGAAGGTGACGATCTCTATCCCAGTTTTCTACCCGACGGGCGCATTTTGTTTACTTCGAATCGCCAGCGCCAATCACGCGAAATGCTGATCAACGAGGGTAAACCGAGATTTTCCTCGCTCGACGAAGATGAGGGTATCCCGGCAATGGTGCTGCACGTGATGAATGCGGATGGCACCGACATTCACCAGATTTCCTTCAATCAGAGTCACGATCTGTATCCGCAGGTTTTGACTCATTATCGTGGTGGCCGGGTCGTCTTCAGCCGTTGGGATAACGCGGTCGGCAACAACGAAGTCAACTTATACACCGCCAACCCGGATGGCAGCGATATGGACATTTTATACGGTTCGCAGAGCCATTTAACTGGAACCGGCGGAGCTAATGTCCAGTTCACCAATTTTCGCGAAATGGAAAATGGTGATTTGATGGTGATCACCAAACCGTTCGATGGCACCTTTGACGGTGGCGATATCATTATCATCGATGCCGATCGTTTTGCGGATAACAACAAACCCATCTGGTCGATGAACGGGCTTCCCGGTCCAGGCCAGGTCCCCGCGACGATTTCCAATGTCAACAACGCGGGGGCCCCGGCAATCTCGGTCAATGGCCGTTATTCATCTGCTTTTCCGTTATGGGATGGGTCCAATCGCATACTGGTCAGTAAATCCACCTGCCAGCTCGAACTGAACGGCGTAATACGCCCCTGTGTAGATCCTTATCTGACGCCAGCGGCGATTGAAAGGTCCCCTGCGTATTCGATATGGCTCTACGATATGGATGTGGACACGCAGAAACCGATCGTGCTGGCGGAACAGGGCAGGGTGATCACCGAAGTGATTACCGTCGAGAACAGAACCCGTGCGCCGGTTATTTTTGACAAAGGTCTCGCCGGTCAGCTCAATACAGGCTGGGAAACCGATATCGTCGGCGTGGTCAATATAAAAAGCGTTTACGACATGGGCGACTCAACCTTTAACGGCTGTTACTTTAACGTCTGTACTGCCGCCGGCGGCATCAATTCGGTGCAGGATTTTGCCGATCCGGCCAATGCGATCGCGGCCGAGCGCCCGGCACGCTTTGTCCGTTTTATCAAGCCGGTCGGAATTCCCGACCCCGACGACCCGGAGTTAGTCAACCCACCCGACCTCGACAATACGGCTTTCGGGCTGCAGCGCAACCGAGGTATGCGAGAAATTGTCGGTTATGCCCCGGTCGAACCCGATGGCTCGGTCAAGGTCAAGGTGCCGGCCAATATTCCGCTTTCGGTTGAAGTGCTGGACGGCGAAGGCCGACGTATCGGTCCGTCGCACAACAACTGGTTCCAGGTGCAACCGGGAGATACGCTGAATTGCGTCGGTTGTCACGACCTTGTCAATGGTGGCAATCCGCCGGAAATCCATGCGCGCAGTGATGGCGAGGCGCCTTCGATCAACAGCGGCGTACCGGTTTCGCTGCAGTTGGACAATACGCTGATACCGGGCACCGTGTCGCCGAACCCCTACCTCGGTGCACTGGGACAAACCCTGGCCGAAGTGCGCTTCGACAGCGTCGTCCTGACCAATCCGCCGACCATAGAGCCGCAATTGAGCGCGGATTTAGTCTATGACGATTACTGGACTGACCCGGACGATGTGACCCTGCGGGCACCAGACGCCAGTTATGCCTATCGCTACACCGATCTGGACGCGGGGATGTTGGCGCCGACGAATACCTTTTGTTCACCCTGGGTCTACAATTGCCGGGTGGCGATTAGTTATGCACCCCATATCCATGCGATCTTCCAGCTCGATCGTGGTGCGGATGTGTTTACACCGGAAGCGCCCGCCAATCCGGCACCCACGGATCCAACCAATACTCCCTTAATAGTGACAAACACGCCGGATCTTGTCGGTGACGATACCTGTATCTCATGCCATACCAGCCTGGCCGGTACCCGTTTACCTTATGGACAACTTGATTTGACGTCCGACCCAAACCAGGATCCGAATGATTTTCTGCGCTCTTACGTGGAAATGTTTATCAACAAACCGGGACGCATGTTCGATGGCGCTAACCTGGTACCCTTTACCGTGCTCGATGGCATGGGCAATACGATCAACAATCCGCAGTCTGTTGTCAGCCCGACCATGACAACTGTTGGCGCCCGCAGTAGCTATTTCATCGAAAAGATGAGTGGGACCGAACTGGACGACACGACACGCGCCATTTCCGGCAGCGTCGACCATTCCGCCATGTTGACAGGGGCTGAATTAAGGCTAATCTCTGAATGGATAGACTTAGGCGCCCAAAACTTTAATGATCCATTTGACCCGGCGGCGCCACAAAACTAGATTAGTGGCAGTACTAACACGGGATTAATTATATTGAAACGATTCAAGGGGTTGCTTTTGCCCTGTCTGTACCTCTTGCTAACCGTTACCAGCCAACCGCTACAGGCGCAACTGGCCGGGGAGGATGAATCGCTGGCGGTAGAAAAGGTAACCACCGATAAAACTTTATACACGGTAACGATCGCCGATCCTTTCATAGAACTTCACACCGGTCCGAGTGCCGGTTATCCAAAGTTTCATGTGATTGATCGCGGCACCGAAGTTTACGTATTAAGCAAGAAAACGAGCTGGTTCAAAATCCGCACCCTCGATGGTCAGTTCGTCGGTTGGGCAAGCCGCGATCAAATGCGGGAAACACTGCTACCCAGCGGAGAAAAGTTCAAGGTCGTTGATCTCGATCTGGAGGATTTTACAAATCGCAAGTGGTTGCTCGGAGTGACAGGCGGTGAATTTGAATCGGCACCGGTTTTTACGGTGTTTACCGGTTATTCCTTTACCGAGAATCTGGCGGCGGAATTGCATTTCGGTCAATCGGTTGGCCGTTTTTCCAGCAGCACTTTTTATAAAGGGAATCTAATCATGCAGCCATTGCCCGACATGAAATATTCCCCGTATATGACACTCGGTATGGGCAAGATCGAGGTAAGCCCGAGTGCAACGTTGATTGTGCCGCAAAATGACGTCAATAATTTTGCGCAGTTTGGACTTGGTGTGCAGCGTTACCTCAGCCGCAGTTTTGTGCTTCGCTTCGAGGCTAACGAATACATCATTTATTCGAACAGTAGCACCAATGAAAATAACGAGGAAGTAAGCGAGTGGAAATTCGGTTTCGCAGTATTTTTCTAGCAATTGGTCTGTTTGGCGTGTTGATGCCCGTAACCCAGGTAGCGGCGCAAAGCGACGAGGAAGAGCAAACCAATCTGATAGAACCCCAGATCGAACGCATCGAGTTTGACGAGTCGCAGATCGATTCCGATGATTTCGAGATCTCAGTGTATGCCGGCTACCTGGCGATCGAGGATTTCGGTACCAATTTTGTCACCGGGTTCAAGTTCGGATATCACGTTTCTGAAGATTTTTTCGTACAAGCTTCTTATGGCAACAGTGAAGCTGGCGAAACCAGTTTTGAAATTTTAAGCGGTGGCGCGCCCTTACTCTCGGAGAGTGAGCGGGAACTCGAGTATTACCTGATATCCATTGGATACAACCTGTTTCCGGGAGAAGCATTTTTAACCGATTCAACTACTTTTAATACGGTGTTTTATATTTCCGGTGGTGTCGGCACGACAACTTTCGCCGGAGATGATCGATTTACCATTGCCTATGCGGCCGGTCATCGCACCATATTTACGGATGGATTTAGTCTGGATATCGAAATGCGCGATTTGGTTTTTGATCTGGATGTTTTTGGCAGTGAAAAGTCGACCAATAATCTCGAATTCTCGGTGTCATTGAACTTATTTTTCTAAGGAGAATGGATATGAAAAGCATGTTATCACGAACCTGGCTCAGCTTTTTGCTGGCATGTTTGCTGTCGTTTACAACTGCTAATCTTGCCCATGCGGCCACGGTTAAGGGACCGGCCCCGAATTTCACTTTGAAGTCACTGACAGGTAAAAATCTGAAACTCAGTGAAATGACCGGCAATGTAGTCCTGATAAATTTCTGGGCATCCTGGTGTGGCCCTTGTCGAGAGGAAATGCCGCTGTTAAACGCGCTGCATAAAAAATATGAAGCACTGGGATTCACCGTAATTGGCATCAACGTCGAAGAGGACACCAGGAACGCCAGGGGCTTTCTGAAGAATTTCCCGGTTGATTTTCCGATTCTGCTGGACAAAAACAACAAGGTCAGTAAGCAATATGAAGTGGTTGCCATGCCGACCACCGTGGTTGTGGATCGCGATGGCAACATGCGGTATTTACACAAGGGATATAAGTCGGGTGACGAAGACAAGTACCGTAAAATGGTTAAAAAACTGGTACGTGAGTAATGCTGATGAATCACAAAATTGTGTTGATTTCGTTTACCCTGGCAATACTCGGCGGTTGCGCGAGTGAACCCTGGGTGAAACCCTACGAACGCGCCAACCTCTCTGACCCCATCATGAGTTTCAATCGTGACCCGGTGTCAGCCAGTTATTTACACCATGTTTATGACTCTCGCGAAGGCGCGCGTGGCGGGGGCATTGCGACGGGTGGTGGCTGCGGTTGCAACTAGTTGTGAATACGGTTCCAGGCTTCAAATTGTGTTTTTCCCACTATTGTCTCAAGCAGAGCCTGATGGTTCATAGCGGTTTCGAAGCGCAGTACTCGATCGACCCCGGAGTTGTCAGCGCTTGCCATTATCGGCTGCGGCCATCGGGATGATGTTATTGTGATCTCCACAATCCGATTACTGACACCTGTTTTACTGCTTTTTACGACCCTGTTTGAGTTGCAGGCGGCAGTGTTACCCGAGGAGCGTGCCGATTTGCTCTACCACAGCTATGACGGTGGCGGTGCAGAAATCAGTGGGCCGTCACTACTGGTACGCAAGAATGTGGGCGACAGTGTTTCGGTCGGTTTAAATCACTATGTCGATAGTGTCACCAGCGCATCGATAGACGTATTGGTAAGTGCCAGCGAATACACGGAGGAACGCAAGGAAAACACGATCAGCCTCGACTACCTGCGACACAAGACAACGATGAGCGTTGGTTACACGACCAGTGTCGAGAGTGATTTTGATGCCACCACCCTGAGTCTGGGAATTTCACAGGATATGTTCGGAGATTTGACCACGGTTTCCATGAGCTTCGCGCTCGGCGACAATATCATCACCAGAAATGATGATGAAGATTTCGAAGAAGATGCAAAGGTACGCAGTTATCGTTTCGGGGTTTCCCAGATCTTCACCAAGAATCTGATCACAGCCTTCACCCTGGAAACGATTACCGACGAGGGTTACCTGAATAATCCCTATCGTTCGGTACGTTATCGCGACGGCAGCCCTGTCGGTTACAGTTTTCAACAGGAAGTATATCCAAAGACCCGAACCAGTAACGCGGTCGCCGTACGCGCCAATTATTTTTTACCACAGCGTGCCGCAATACATGCAGGCGTTCGGGTTTTCGAGGATAGTTGGGATATCGATGCCAAGACTTACGAACTGGGGTATTCCTTTCCGTATCAGGAAAGCTGGATATTTGAAGCCAGCTTTCGTTATCACGACCAGGACAAAGCCAGCTTTTACAGCGATTTGTATCCCTATGTGGATGCGCAAGATCACCTCGCGCGTGACAAGGAGTTAAGTTCGTTTACCAGCTCTACCCTGGGCATTGGGGCGAGTTACGAGTTTGGCCGGTCCTGGAGTGCGATCGATCGCGGCAGCTTGAATATTTACGTCGACATGATCAGTTTTGACTACGATGATTTCACCGATCTAACTGCTTCAGCGACAGTTGGAAACGAGCCAGCATACAGTTTTGATGCCACGGTTACGCGATTCTTTGCTTCGATCTGGTTTTAAACTACTGGGTCTGTGGTTACTGTTCCAGGCCTCGGTTCAGGCGGCAAACCCCAGCGAATGTATTACGCTGAAAAGCGTTCATATCGAAGCCTCCGAAATCCTCGACGAGTCTGCCCGGAGCGACTTGATTGTGCCGTTCCTCGGTGGCTGTCTCGATGAGGGCTTGGTCCGGGCTGTGCTGTCCGCAATTTCGAATGATTTTATCGCCAGGGGTTACGTCACTAGCCGCCCTTACTTGCTCGAGCAAGATATCAGCGATGGGCGAATAGAGATCCGTATACTGGTAGGTATGGTTGAGGCCATAGTCGATGCGGACAGTGGCACCAGCAATGCGAGGATCAAAACTGCTTTTTTGTTTAGTGACAGGATTTTAAATCTGCGCGACCTCGAAACTTCGCTGGAGATAATGGAACGAGCAGAGTCGGTGACTGCCAGTTTCGAAATCAGGCCCGGAGCGCAGCCAGGTGGCAGCGTAGTCGCGATCAAGACGTTGCAGTCGAATCGATTCCACGGTGAACTCGGAGCGATTGCGCAAAGCGATTTTGATTCCCAGTTGAGTTTTCAGGCTACGCTCGATAATCCCTTTAATATCAATGATATAGTGGAATTACGTTACAACAGCGGAGAAGCATTTCAATCGATTCAAAGCGATCGTAGTCGCGAGTTGGTCTATTCTTTCCCGCTAGGCAGTTATCTGATCGCACTGAACCATAGTGACAGCGATTTTAAGCAACGGGTGCAAGGAATCAGCAGTAGTTTTATCGCCGAGGGGAATACTGTTAGCGATGAGTTACGGGTTAGCAAGCTGTTGACTCGCAGTCAGACGGGAAAGCTGAGCCTGGCCTTTGCCTTGAAAATCAAGGATTCGAACAACTTTTTCGAAGAGCAG
>JAAESG010000522.1 GCA_024229615.1 Gammaproteobacteria bacterium
ATTAGATCGAAAGCATGGATTTTCGAACAATTCGGAATTTAAATGCTGTATAAGTTTCAAGGCCGGATAAACGGTGAAAGTTTTCGCGAATGCCTCGGCGGCTACGCCGCCTGCGGTTTACTTCGCGAAAACTTTCACCGTTTATCCACCCCTGGTTGTATTGGTATGACGTTGGTTGCGAGCTTAAGCATGTGCCATTCGTCGTTGACGCCATACGCGCATCGAGTGTTTGCTCGAGGCAAACCATAAGACTACACGCCGACAAATGGATCGCGATCGTTTATCCCGCGGTTTATTAGAGTCAACAGGCCCTAAGCGGATGTAGCGAGAAAATTTCCGAGCAGGCGTTTGGGATCGAACAAATCCCGCGGCGCCGGTGCAAAACTGCTGTGGCGATAACCGTTCGAGCCAATCGGTTCGTACAGCGACAGGATCTCATCGCGACGCGAGGTCAGATCGCGCACCGCGGCAATCAATTTTTCCAGGTCGGCCTGCGTGGTATATAACCCCAGACTTGCGCGCGCCATGCCGCGCTTACGCTCGACGTCGGCTTCGGCGTTGGGTGCGTCCGGATCGATATCCATGTCCCACATTTCCTTTTTCAATAATTCACGTACATAGGGGTGCGCACAGAAGCAGCCGTTGCGCACCTGGATGTTGTGAAAATCGTTGAGTGCCGCCGCGGTTAGCCCATGGTCGAAGCCCTTGATATTGAAGGCGATGGTTCCGGTTCTGGGTACATCGGCTGGTTCCGGACCATACACGCTTACACCTTCGATATCCTTCAACGCATTCCAGGTATAATCGATCAGACCGATTTCCTTTTCGCGCACCTTGTCCATGCCAACCCGGGTCAACAGGTCCAGTACCGCGCCGAGCATGATGCCGCCGACGATATTGGGTGTGCCGGCTTCTTCGCGATCGGGCAGGGTTTCGGTGGGCATGTATTCGGCGATATAAACGTCGTCGACCATGCCACCGCCCAGTTCGGCTGGTTTAATCTCGCTGAGTACGGTTTTTTTCGCAATGACTGCACCAGGTGAACCGGGTGCATAAATCTTGTGACCGGAGAATACCAGGACGTCAATATCGGCATCGTTCATGCTGACCGGCGCATGTGCAATCATTTGCGATGCATCGACGACAACATAAGCGCCGACGGCATGTGCCAGTTTCGCCACTTCGGCCAGTGGAGTGATGGCGCCGGTGACATTGCTCGCCCCGGTGACTGCGATGTAATTAATTTTTTCACCATATTCTTCGAAGATGGCGCGCAGCTTGTCCATGTCGAGGCCGCCGTAGCGCTCGAATTCGCCCATGCAGGGAACGTGTACCACCTGAGAACAGTGATGACGATGCGGCAGATCGTTCGAATGATGTTCCATTTCCGACACCAGCACGACCTTGCGTTCGGGGCGTGCACGCGACAGGCTGGCCGCCATGCGATTGAAACCCGCGGTTGCGCCGCTGCCGGCGAAAAACGCGCAGTAGCGATCCGTATCGGCATCGACAAATCTGAGTACGCACTCATGTGCCCAGTCAAAGGCGTGCGATGCGCTACGTGCGGCGTAATGCAGATCCGAGTGAGTGCTGGCATAGTGCTCGAGGAATTCGTGACCGACTTCGTAGGCGGGCGCCATCATCAAAGTGGAGGCGGCCGAGTCGAGATATATCCGTGGCCCACGCTGACCATCGACGGTCGGATATTCGGTGTCAATGCCGATAAAGCTAGCCTGCAGGTTGGTTAAAAGATTCGAATCGCTCATTAGATTTATTTGTCAGACAAAAGCGATATTGTCGCATAAATTTCTCACTTGGCAACACCCCAATCGGGTATGAGAGCTGCTGTAACCCGTCACGTAATCGATGGTGGCAAGATCGCCTTTGCAGCTGGATCTAACCAGGCTGGAGGAGTTGCGCGTGAAGATTTACGATGAACTCCTCTATCAAATGGCACGGTAGCTGCTGTTGTGGTCGTATTCTTTGTCGGTCCCTGTGGCTCGGGTAGGGTTGCGCCCGGTAGTGCGCCAGATCGTCTCGGTGACAAATTCTACACGCACCTGCCAGAGTACGCAGTCGAGAAACTGGTGCAGGTTACCGATGCATCCGGGTCTACCGATCAGGCGGGCATGCAATCCGACGGCCATCATCTTTGGACGGGTTTCGCCTTCCGCGTAGAGCGGGTCGAAACTTTCTTTCAGGTAGGTGATGAATTCCGCGGTGAGCTGGTCGTCGTAATCGCCAGGTTGCACCTCTTGACAAGGACCAGGCCAAATCTGGCTCCGCGAAGCTCAGCGAATGCTTTGGGTCTTGCCTGCGAGGCGCGCCTTGCGATCAACTGCTTCACGACTCGCCGAACCCGTCAATATCATCTTGAATGAGCACTAGTTGGGTCAGAACCTGGACAGCAAATTCCTCGTAGTCTTCCGCGCTCAGTCCGATCGGTCGCACGCGGCGTAACTCGACGACAGACTCTCGCGGTGTGTAGGCTTCATGACGGCACAGGTAGTAGCACATCAGCAGGCCGGTTCGATCCTTGCCTGAAGTACAGTGAATCATTGGAATCTTGTCAGCTTCGATCGCGTCCATGATGTAGTCCAGTGCCAGGGGTAGTGTTTCCAGGCAATGCTCGAGGTCCCCGCGGCGCGGAGGCGCGTTATCGGATAGCGGCATACAGGCATAGTCGATACCGACCGCTGCGAAATCGTCGGCGTGCACGAGTCGCCCATCGTTGACTGACAGTACGCTGCCGATTCCGGCGCTGGCCAACTCCGTAGCAAGCCAGGGATCCTTGTCCGGACCCGAACGACCTGCGATCAGCTTCGGGCGTAACCAGAAAATATGCCGCATGACTTAGTCATTGCCTCCTAAGGTTGCTCTTCGACTACTGTTCCCCATTGGTCGCCTGACTTCGACCCCGACCAGGTCAGCGATGAAAGCGGATACAATTCCTGTCTCATCAGCCTCGATCCTGACATCAATCATTCCGGCTTGTGACATACCGCCTCGATATTATGGCCGTCCGGGTCGAGCAAAAAGGCGCCGTAATAGTGCGGATGATAAATCTTCCTGATACCGGGTGTCCCGTTGTCCTGACCACCCGCTTCAATTCCCTGCTGGTAAAAGCGGTCGACCGTATCTCGATCTCCCGCATCGAAGGCGATGTGCATGGGTTGGTGCGGCTCGCCATCAGCTCCGAACCAGAGATCGGGCTTGCCGTTGCGACCGTATCCGACCCATCCTTCGAATTCGACTAGCAGTTCGATACCCAGCGGTGCGAGACATTTGCAGTAAAACTCCTTGCTACGTTTAACGTCGGATATGACGAAACCTATGTGGTCGATAATCATCGTTTTGTCCCCTTACTCGGTTACATAGTTTGAAATTTCAATCAGGTTGCCGTCGGGATCGCGCAGGTAAGCCGAAATGATACCGCCTCTCGCCCCGGTTCGCTTGACCGGACCTTCGATGACCTCGACATTATGTTGAAATAACTGTTCGATGGCCCTGGACAGTGGCGTGTCGATGATGAAACAGAGATCGGCACTACCCGTCCTGATGTTATCCGCGTGCGGTGCGAATTCATTTCCGAGCTGGTGCAGGTTTATCTTCTGTCCGGCAAAAGTCAATGCGACACGACCATCGCCGAAGATGACTTTCTCCATGCCCATAACCCGGGTGTAGAATTCAACGCTGTGATCGATGTTGGCAACCGTTAAAACCAGGTGATCGATTCGATTTATCTGCATCGTTTAACTCTCAATCCTGTATGAAATTCAGATTTGCAGTTCAGATTGGGGCGCAGTAGTGTCAGCCCGGCAGTCAAGCATACGCCTAAAAGAATAACGGTGTGGCGCAAAATAACAGGCTAAACGCGAACAGGCTATGTAATCGTAATTTATGCGAAACCCTGCAGTTTGGGGTCTATCCATTGTGGCGGGAACAGCATCCACCTCTGACCCGTTTCACGATAGGCCAGGAAGAGAAATTATGCCACCGTAAACAAGACTGACCACGAGTAAGATCAACTCGGTTGCTGCGCTGGTTTGCCTGCAGCGACTCCGGGAGCAGGGGGTTGCAAGTACCGGCCCGGGCAATGCCCCGCCGGTAGCGATTGTTGTGATCAAGAGTGCCCAAAAAATAACCCTTCCGCCTGTTTTTCATGCTTAAATTGGTGGCTCTGTGGATTTGAAACGATGAGCAGGGCATGACATTCGAGTTGATCAACTCAGTTATCGAGCAGGGGCAACCGCTAATACTCGACGGTGGGCTTGGCAGTGAGCTAGAAGCGCGGGGTTACGATGTGTCTTCACCGCTGTGGAGCGCGGAGTTGATTCGTAGCAAGCCCGAGGCCTTGCTCGAAGTGCATCGAGCCTATCTCGACGCGGGTGCACACTGCATAACGACCGCCAGTTATCAGGCAAGTCTGACTGGCCTGCAGCAGGTCGGCCTGACGGCGGATGAGATCAAGGCCGTATTCGACACTTCGGTCGAACTTGCCTGCCAGGCACGCGACGAATTCCTGCAAGACAATCCCGATTGCCACTATCGTCCACTGGTCGCAGCGAGTGTGGGACCCTATGGGGCATATCTGGCCGACGGTTCGGAATATCGTGGTAACTACGGTTTGAGTGATGCCGAGTTGGATGATTTCCACCGGCAGCGATTGCTTTGGTTCGATCAGAACGGTGCTGATCTGATTGCCTGCGAGACGATCCCGGATTTACAAGAGGCCCGGGTGCTGGCGCAGATCCTGGAGTCATTATCGATGCCTTGTTGGGTCAGTTTTTGCTGTCGCGACGAAACACGCCTGCACGACGGCAATTGTCTCGGTGACGCGGCAACCCTGTTTAAAGATATCGATAACGTGTTTGCGCTTGGTGTCAATTGTGGTGCCCTGGAACAGGTCGAGGTGCAGATACGCGAATTACGTGCTGTGACGCGGAACAAAACAATCGTGGTTTACCCCAACTCCGGGGCAAAGTATGATGCCGCGCTCAAGCGTTGGTACGGTAGCGAGTCGAGTTCGCAGTGGATGCATCTGGCAAACGATTGGTACCAGGCAGGCGCTGGTATCATCGGGGGCTGTTGCCGAATAGGGCCAGGGCATATTGACCAACTAGCATCGAGAGCATCATGGCACTGTTAATCGATGTCAAACATCCTGACTGGATGCGAGACGAAGATCTGCGCAACGAATTGTTGCGCCATTATCCCGAAGCGGATATTCGAATCGGTGACCATCCGGGAAATCCCGATGAAATCGAAATGCTGACGGTGAGTACCTACCTTCCCGGTGAAGCCTTGCGCTACCCGAATCTGAAGTTGATTCAAAAAACCGGTGCCGGGGTCAACAATATCCTGGGTGACCTGAATCTACCGCAATCAATCCAGGTAACTCGTCTTCGAACCGACACCTCTGGTGGCGAGATGGCTGAATATGCGCTCGCCTACGTTTTACAGGAACAGCGACATATGCGTGAATACAGGGATTTGCAATCGCGTTCAAAATGGAAGGCTTTTCCTCCCCGACGGGCTGCTGATACGACTGTCGCGATACTCGGTCTGGGGCGCATCGGTCAGCTGGTTGCGCAGCGATTTGTCGATAACCAGTTTAAAGTAGTTGGTTGGAGCCGCAATCTCAGGCATCTGCCTGGTGTCGATTGCTATGACGGCGCTGATGGATTGCTGCGGTTACTGCAGCAATCCGACTACGCGGTTTCGGTGCTGCCGTCGACGACACAAACGCTTGGCATGTTTAATTACGGTCTTTTCAAAAATTTCAATGCGCGCACTATTTTTATCAATGTTGGACGCGGTGACCTGGTTAACGAGCCCGATTTGATTCAGGCCCTGGATGACGGTTTGCTCGCAGGCGCGATACTGGACGTCATGTCGGTCGAGCCTTTACCCGCAGACAATCCACTGTGGTTACATGCAAAGATCCAGTTAACCCCGCATATTTCAGGCTACCATCTCGGCGATGCGATCGTCGATATCGCCGAGAATTTCCGGCGTTTGCAAAGTGGCGATTCCTTGCTGCACCTGGTCGATCGAGCGCAGGGCTACTGATATGAACGCTGCCGACGCCCTCGAAGCAAAGATTCGCGCCTCTATCCCACTCTCGGCAGCGATGCAGTTTTCAATCCAAAACCTGAGCCTGGACGAGATTTGGGTTGTTGCGCCGTTGGAACCCAATATTAATATTCACGGTACCGGCTTCGCTGGCAGTATTTATTCAACCGCCGTTTTGACCGGTTGGGCATTGTGCACCCATATCATGGATGAACTTGAAATACCTGGTGATCTGGTGGTCGCGAAGGCCGAGATTTCTTATCGCGCTCCAGTCACGTCGGATCTCGAATGCCGCTGTCGGGTCGATGCCACCCAGCGAGAATCTTTCCACCGGGCCGTTCGTGATTCAGGTAAAGGTAAACTGGTATTAAAGATTGAGGTCGGAGATCGCCCCGCAGCCATTCTCGATGGGACTTTTGTCGCGGTAAATCGGAGTTAGACGTTCTTCCTGTGAAATATTTACGCGCAGGTTCTGCACCCAGCAACATCAACAAGCCATATAATGTGGCAGCGCTCAATTGATACCAATTGGCAGCGACACCTACGTAAGGAATCAAACATGCAATGCTATCAATATCTCGCCGCTGTCACCGCGGTCGCAAACGCACTCGAAGCATTTCCGGAAATCAGGGCCAAACTGCCCCTCAATGCCATTGCCGACTGGATGGATGAAAATGATATCGAGTCAGAAGACCTGGTATTTACGGCCACGAGCGAAGCGCGCGCCAGGATCGAAGTCCTGATTCAGCAAAATCAGCCTCACATCCTGAGAGCAGCGTAGCTCAATCGCTTCATTCTAGCCGCGAAAAAATACCCGACTATAAATACGCTTTATATAGTCTCCATAGTGAATCGGTTCATAGCGTGGTGGATTGGACTCGTCGTAGCAGGTGGGTAGACATTCAGCAACCGTGTCAAATTCAGGGTTGTAAAACATGGGGATGGAATATCGGTTCTGACCGGACTGATTCAAGACTCGATGGGCAGTAGAAGTAAATCTGTCATTGGTCCAGCAGGCCATTAAATCTCCAATATTGACAATGAATGATTCTGGAATATGGGGCGCACGGATCCACTCTCTGTCCCGGGAATACACTTCCAACCCGCCTAGATCATCCTGGGACAATAGAGTTATCGTGCCAAAGTCTGTGTGGGGAGCTGTACCATATTGCCCCTTCGCGTAGTCCCCGGGGAAATATCGCATTATTCGCCAGGTTATGTGGGCGTTATCGTGGAGTGGCTGAAAGAATGCTTCATCCAGGTCCAGTGCTAACGCAAAAAGCCGTAGCATCTCATGGCAGACGTTGCTTACTTCCCGATAATAGGTCATCAGGGCTTCCCTGAAACCTGGTAAAGGGGGCCATTGATTTGGCCCATGGAACGGTTTACCGGAAACGACGTCCGGATGATCTACAGGTAAATCGACACCAAGATCCAGCACTTCCTTGAGATCTGGTGGGTATCCGGGGATCACAATATTCCCCGGACCCTTATACCCTCGATCGTTGTCGTCGAACAGCAGGCGCTGTTTAAATGATTCTGACTGGTTGAAAAAGCGCCTGGATTCCTCGTATACGTCATCCACGATTTTCTGTGATACGCCATGGTTGACGATGTAAAAAAAGCCGATGCGTTCACATGCCGACCTGGTCTGATCTGCGATAGATCTCATCTCGTTCTTGTCATTTGCAAACAGGCACGAAATATCGATGACTGGAATCTCCCCTTGCCTGGCCGCACGAGCGGGCTCGATATCCTTGATTTCAATTTCTACTTCGCCAGAAGGTGACTCGTCAGGATTAATCTTGAAATTGCTTGAATCATTGTTCATTTCAATAGAAGGAAACTGTGAAATTTATTGGTAAAGCGTACATCTGATTTTAAAACAGGGGAAATGAAAATTGAGGGACCGGTAACAAATGGCACTTACTTAGGCTCGCAACCATCGTCATACCAATCCAACCGGGACCGGACAAACGGTGAAAGTTTTCGCGAATGCCTCGGC
>JAAESG010000523.1 GCA_024229615.1 Gammaproteobacteria bacterium
TAGTATCCATTCACTGGAAAGTGGTAGTTTAATCGGTGAATTCAAATCCTCGCATAAGATTGACTAGGAGCCTGTCGGATTTAGGGAATCGTAGCGAGGCGAGTGGAAAATCGAGCCCATTTTTTTTTTTTTTTTTTACGCATAGTGGGAACTACGCAACGAAAAAGATCGAGAAAATGGGCCGGTTTCCCATCGCCGCAGTAGATTTTCCCTAAGTCCGACAGACTCCTGGCCCCTTGCATTGACGGATACCGTCGCTCTCCTTGTTCGGTTCCAGGAGTAAACCGGGTTACCAGGCTCTATGCTTTGTCAAATATGGCGAGATATTCCACCGAACGATTCTGCTGTCCTAAATGAATCGTCAGAATGTTTTTAAATTTAACATGGGTGTGAAGAGCATGCTTTTTTGCATGCCAGAACACGCTGCGTAACTTTTCATGCCGGTGAGTAGTAATCATCACAAAGTCACGGGGTTCCATCTCATTAATATCCACCTGATCCAGATTGGCCCGTCGGATAGACTCCTCCCAGCTCCGACAATCCGCACCGCAAACCATCACATACCTGCATCCTGTTTCTACTAACCAGTTAGAGATTTCTATTTGGCGAGCGTGGCTGCTAACATCCTCGATAGCGATTACCGCCTTAAATGGTGCGAAGTGTTTGACCGCGGGTAAATTGGTTTCTTCAAAGAGCTGAAAGTATTCCATTGACGTCACTGGTGATTGGTACACGCGGATTCCGCTGCGCGTCGTGGGTAGTTATTTCTCCTCGAGCGCGCTCACATATTAATCGAGTCTACGAAATAATGCTTCCGAGTTGCGAGTCGGTCAAGTCTGGTCCATGCGGCCGGATTAACTATTATCGAGTAGATTCATATGCGAATGGGATGTACTCGTGAATATAAAAACAGATGACATTGCCCCGCCTTGTCCTTGCTATTAATCTATGATCTGACCTTCCTGTTTTCGGCATGATTCAATCCTCTTTTGCATAGATTTAAAGGATTGGGTATTTTTCGTACCCATTGCAGGGTATCTAAAGTCGGACCGGGGGTTTTCGCCCGGATGAGCCACCCTGTTCGCGCAAACCGGGTTGATTTCCTGGATCAAGTCGGGGTAGACAGGCCAAGGCTGATTGAATAATGCCAGAGCGCAGGCGGACGGACCCGGAAGTCGAGGCAATCCGTATCGACCACCGGTTGCGCGAAACGAAGGTGATATTTTTCCTGAACTATGCCCCCGCAAGGCTGATCATGTTGATATTTATCATGTCGTTAACCTTTGTCTGACCGTATATTCACACTGATGGTCCGTTCGAGATGGTATCGGCATCGTTCTCGCTGCCGGGCCAGAAAGGCTTACTGCCCGGCACCGACTATTCCGGACGCGGTAGATTACCGCCAATCGCTATGACTTCTCCTCGGATACCAGTTACACCCTTGATCAGCCGTACATCACGACCCGGTTTCTGCCCTGCTGCTTCGCCTGGTAAAGCGCCTGATCCGCCATCTCGAGCAATTCTTCCTTGGACAGCGATGCATGCACGGTGGAACAGGCGACGCCGATACTCATGCTGACTATCTTGTCGATTGGTGAATCGCGATGGGGAATGCCCAGCGCACTGATCCTGGCTTGTAGCTTGTCGACGACCTCGCAGGCGCCCTCGCCCTCCGTGTTCGGCAACAGCAGGACAAACTCCTCTCCACCATAACGTGCCGCCATATCGGCCGGCCGAAGAATAGATAGCGAAATCGCGTCAGCTACCTGTCTCAGACATTGATCGCCCCCCTGGTGACCATAACTGTCGTTGTAGCACTTGAAAAAGTCGATATCGATCATCGCGATCGACAGGCAGGTTTTTTCTCGCTGCGACCGCTGCCACTCATCACCGAAACGACTGTCGAAGTAGCGACGATTGTACAAACCGGTCAAACCATCGACCATGGCCTGGTGGCGAAGCTTTTCTTTGAGCTGGGTTAGCTCGACAATTTTGAAGTTCAGCTTGTCGACCGTCCTGTTGTAAGCACTTACTACCGGCGCGGTCTCGGATGCCAGGTCCACTTCGAGATGCTGATGAAAACTGCCTTTGAAGGCCTGTTGATCGATGTCGCGAACCAGTTCTATGATTTCATTTTCGGCCGCCAGTTCGCTCAAATTCAGACCCTCCAGCTCCCGCTCGGGGCTGACGCGCAAAGCATATCGACGATTGATCAGCGACAGCATCAAGTAACTCAGCCCGAAGGCGTACAATCCAATGGAGGCGATGCCTAGTAGCTGCACCTTGAGTTGCGCCCAACGATCGAGTTCGCCGTCCCACAAACTCGGGTCGGCGAACAGCGCAACCGCGATAGTGCCCCAGATACCGGGCCCGAGATGAACCGGCACCGCACCGACCACGTCGTCGATGTGGTACTTACTCAACACCAGACTCAGCGAAACGCTGATCAAAGCGCCGACCATGCTGATCAACACGACCGACGTTATTGATATCACGACGCAGGAAGCGGTAATCGCGACCAGGCCGGCGAGCAGCCCGTTGATGATCATCGTGGCGTTTGGCTTGCCGTATAAACGCCAGGATACCACGCAGGCGGTCAAACCGCCGGACGCTGCGGCAAATATCGTGCTCTGAAAAATACGTGGGATCTTGTCGGATACAACATATTCGTTGCCACCGTTGAAGCCGAGCCATCCGATGAAAAGCAAGATTGCGCCGAGCGTCGCAATCGGCAGATTGGTACCGGAGAACTTGCGTCTGCCATCGCTTCGGGTAAATCTGCCCAGACGCGGGCCGATGATCAGTATCGAAGACAGCGCGATCCAGCCACCGACCGAATGCACCACGGTTGAGCCGGCATAGTCGAAAAAGCCCGCTTCGGCGAGCCAACCGGTCCCGCCGCCGCTGGCCTCGGTATTCCAGCTCCAGTGACCGGTGACCGGGTAAATCAGGCCTGCGGCAATGATGGCTACCATTACATAACCGGAGAGTTTCATACGCTCGGCGATGGCGCCCGAGATAATGGTTACCGCGGTACAGCAGAACATCATCTGGAACAGAAAGAAAAGTTGCTCTGTGGGCAGCGCCGTTTCGATGAACATACGATCGCTACCGAATATGCCGCCCTCAGAGACACCAAACATCAAACCGTAGCCGATCGCCCAGAAAACCAATGCGGCGATACAAAAATCGACTATGTTCTTGATCGCCACGCTGATGCTGTTGACGCTTCGCACCTGGCCGCTTTCCAAGCAGATGAATCCCGCCTGCATCAAAATCACCAGCGTGACACAGGTCGAAGTCCAGGCAATATCTACTTCGATCGAAAATGTGTTCATGATTACACTCCAGAACGATTTACTTTAAATTAGAGCCATCCTGGTTTGCGCTATAAGGTAACTATCGGTGCGGCTGCATAAAACTTAAATCCCGTGTTTTGGATATTACTCGCGTACGAGTGCAGGGTTCATAGGATTCCAGTCATAGCCCACCCGCAAGACTAGTATCTGAAAATCGAATCCCTTATGAAAATCATCAGGTCCGATCTCGAGCTGCAGACGTTGATCGGGATGAAGGCCCCAATATCAAGGCGAAATATCGATGCTTTCTTTCTGACTCCCGAAATCAACTTACAATAGGGTAATCATTTTCGACATCACTGATCGAAGTGAAGGCATAGTCATCGAGTCTATCCAGGTACCTCGAGTCTTTTAATGTGGATTTGCTGAACAATGCTTTGGGCAAACACTCTTGAACCAGATCTTCAGCCAGGGCCCTGTCGCGACTCAAGGGATATGACTCTTGATATAACCTGTTGCGGCTATATTCGATCCGGCTTTTCACCATATAAATCTGCGAAATTCTGTTTGGCACAGTAAATATGCTTTCCCCCAGCCCCCTTGTTATAGGATAGGGAGCGCACCTTATTCATTGTTCCTTGACTGCTGTCCCGATATGGCATTGGTTTTGCGACGGTTCCTTGAGTAACTCCGTTGGCAACGCCACACAAGTCGGAACAGCGGAAGGTAGAAGCCGATGACCCGGCGGTTGAAACCAGTTCCGAAACTGACTGGCCGGAATTGAGGATTCTAACTTTGAGCCTGCAACATCATTGTCATCAGTGAAGCCGTGGAAAAAATCCAGCCAAAAAACTCACCCCGTAAATAAAATGAACAATTAGTACCGAACCTTTTTTATGCACCTGCAAGCAGATTGTCGTTAGCCAAGGATAAATAAGCATAGTTCTTCCTGCACTGCGATCAATACATCGATGTTTACAGCGTGCATTCCGAGATAGCGCCGATCGATTTCGCGACAGGTCACGACAACACACAGTTAATCTGAAGAGGGAGCAATGACGACCAAGATAAGAAGTATTCGCAAAATCGGACAATCGGATAAAAAGTCAGGACACGAAGACATGTTCGAATGATTAGTTTTCTCTTAACGTTTTCTTGCCGAGGATTGGTTGGTTCGTGTGGCCGAATAGCCATCGAATTAACCATTGGATGGTGTCAGCAAATCCCCTCGCTTGGGAATAGTGAACCAAACAGGAGTAAGGTCACATGAGAGTATATTTTCTTGTCTTCGCAACGCTTCTCGCAAGTGCGATCACGAAACAAGCGTTTGCCGGCGGCAACGATTTATTCGAGGCAAAGACTGCAACCGAGGCAATCGAAAAAACCTCAGTAAAACTGTTATCCAGCAACGATCGCCATCAGCGTAAAGCGATGAAAAAAGCTGCACAGGCCAGTCACAAGGCTATGAAGGCTTACAATAATTGCCCAGCGAAACCTCGCAAGGCGGGCAAGGCATTGAAGAAATTGGTCAGCAACCTCGAACGCTACCAGAGCGCGCTCGCCAGTGTTTCGACAACCAACGGTTCGATTGCCGCCCTGGCAGATTTTGGCTATGTCACGACAGGCAGTATAGAGACTTTACTGGCCTCAGATGCCATATGTGATCAGGGTACCTCCCGGCGCCAGAGCGAACTTAGTTATAACCAGGCCGCTCCTTTTGTTTCATTTGCTGCGGGCTGGGGGAATATGCAATTTGGCGCGCACGGCAGCTTCGGCGATTTCTCTGCCGCTAGTGCCGCACCGGATCATATTCATAGCGAGGCCTACTACGGTGTCGTCATTAGTGGCGTACTTAAAAACCCGTTCGGCGCGATACCAAACGACGATATCGGAATGGCCAAGGCGCTACCTGCCGGATCGTTCTGGAACGTACCGGCAAACGCGATACACACCACGGCCTGTGAAGGGAGTGCAAACTGCTTGTTTTATTTCCATTCACGAGCCGCGTTCGATTTCGATATCGATGTCAACGGCGGTGAAACCATGGATACCGATGCACAGGAAATCTCAGTCAGTGAAATTGCAGAAGAACTCGACAAGGACTCGGCCGTGATCAGCCCCTTTGCGCGAATGTATACCGTCTGGGGTGACCGCGGCCGCGGGGCACATGGGACGATTGGTGAATTTATTCCGGGTGGAGCCTCGCCTGAGCATACGCATGGCCACTCATATCATGGCGTGGTGCTTTCAGGAACCATGGTGAATCCTTTTCTGGGGAAAACCATCGAGGAAGCGACGCCGTTACAAGCTGGTGATTACTGGTTCGTTCCCGCCGGGATCGAGCATGTTACCGCTTGTATTTCGACAGAACCCTGCACCTTCTATTTTCATTCAGAAGGGTTGTTTGACTTTGTCATCGCGACGAGTAATGGATAAATATCAGTCATCGCCAAATCGAACAATTAACCGCAGATAAGGTTACATGGTCAACGATGAATCGATTCAATCCCGGGGTTAACACTTTGACATATAGTGTTAGCTGAAATAACGATGAGAATAAGTTAAAACAGTATCGACTTGCTTTCCGAAATTCTGCAAATCGTGAAATTACGCGGAATCCTTTCTCCATGCCCGGCCCGTTTTCAATCCTCTTGGAGCCATGGAGATTCCCAAGGGGCAATTCGCCAATTATCGTATCGAAACCGATGGTAAATGCTGGGTAATAACAACCTCCGCCGACAGGTCTGTCCGGTTGAGGAATGGGATATGGTGCTTATACCGAATGGTGATTCACACGCCCTCGTCGATTCACTTCAGTCCGAAATTATCAGCGCTGACGAATTACTCAGCAACGTACCTAAGACCCGTTCAAATGAAATACTTTTTGGCGGTGAAGGCGCACATCCGAGCTCACTGACATGCAGACGCTTCGAGTACGAAAGAGATACAAGCAGGCTTTTTCATCTCTTGTTTCAGTAATTTTGTTCAATTTACGCCGCTTCCTGCTTTCTTTCGGTAGATCGACCCGTTTCAGCTTGTCGAGGCTCTAGTACTCCTTGAAGGAGTGCTAGTAGCAGGAAGTATATTTAATGAAATATTCGCCATTAGATTAGAGTTGGTGCCCGGAATACCCAGCATAGATTGAAGATATACTCCTGATTCACGTACCATTTGCGCCTGGGTGTGCTTGTTCTGTCGCCGGCTTGTGGCAAATCTGTCAGAACTTTCAAAAGAATTTAGCCAATCGATGTAGGTGCCGGTTTCGTATTTTTGTTCAGTGGCCCTCGCATAGTGCTTACGGTAGCGATACCCGAGCTTGTTGAGCAATAGCGGTGAATTCGCCCCTTTTATTCCCTTTTTCTTTTTATAAACGGACTCTAGCGGATTCAAGTTAAGATTTACTCTAATCACAACTTTGATCGACAAAAAAAGCAAGTTTAACCCATTTGGGGGATGCTGAGTTGCCTCATCCTATGTTAGAAGAGCTTAGTGATATTAGTGATGCGTTGCTAGGCACCATGCGAGAGATACCTCAAAAAATTGGGAAATACAAAATTAGATCGGCGCGGGGCGAAGGCGGGTCGGGCATCGTTTACGAGGCATACGATCCTGACATCGAACGCCGTGTTGCGATAAAAATTCTGCATCCGCATCTGAATGACGGTAAGCAGGGTGCAGAACTGTTAGCGCGGTTCAAACGCGAGGCGATCTCAACGGCAAAATGCGTACACCCAAACATCGTCACCATCCTCGAGTATGGACAGGACGAAAATAAGCCTTTCATCGTTATGGAATACGTCGATGGTGTTTCGGTGGAAAAGCTTATTAAACATAGGCTTAAACATAGACAAAGCATCAGTCTGAAACATATTCTCTCCATCACATCGCAGTTGCTCAGAGCATTGCATGCGGCACATAAATTAAATATTATTCATCGGGATGTTAAGGCTTCCAATGTCTTGATCTTAAAAGATGGTCGTATCAAATTGGCCGATTTTGGCATGGCCAGGCTCACGGAGAATCCGGACTTGACGATGATCGGGACCCTCCTCGGCACACCTAGATACATGGCGCCTGAGCTAAGGATTGGATATGAGGCAGATTCCCGTGCCGACGTATTCTCGGCGGCACGGTTATTTCTCGAATTACTGAAATTGACGCCAGATGGTTCTCTATTCCCACGCTCCAAGTTAACGGAAATTACCAACATGCCTCCCGGAAACCGGATCGATTACTCGGCAGTCTACCCTACCGCTCTAATTCCCGTTGTGACCAAAGGATTGGAGGTTGATCGAGAGAAGCGGTATCAAACTGTGCAGGAATTCATGAAGGCGATAAAAAAGGCACTGCCCAAACTTCAGCAGAAGGCTGCGACCTCATCGGGACAAGCTGCTTCGGTCCCACGGGAATCGGTACAGGATTTTCCGGCAAGTGAAGACGAGCTGGATTCGATTACGACCCTGCTGGCCGACATTATAGGACCGGTTGCGACATTCATTATGGAAGAGCATGAAACTAAAAGCACATCGGCAATCAATTTGGTGACTGAGATTTCAAAAGAAATTCCGGAACCGGAAAAGCAAGAAGAATTTCTCGAGCGATGGGAACTGATGAGCGTATCCAAGCGAGCATCAATCAATAAAAAGGGGTGGGATACTTCCTCGGACAAGACAAACTCTCACCCATTACAAAAGGAAGTGTTGGATAGAATTGGCTATGATTATGCCCACTACATTGGACCAATCGCAGGGGTATTGTTGCGACAGTATTCAGCCAGAACGAGTGATTTTGACCAGTTAGTGAGATTTCTCGGCAGGGAAATTCCCGATCGCAGGGAAGGTCAAAAATTCATTAAATCCTGGCTTAGTGACTGATTGATTCACCTGCGCCAATTGACCGCAATGGGGTTGTGCGGATCATGGCCAATCACTATCGGGGGTGTAACTTTTATTCTGGCAAGCGTCCCTTGTGGAAAGGCAGCTCGCGCCGAACAGCAAACACCGGAACCTGGTGACACCATCGAAGTGAAGCAAGAGCCCCATCGCCGAAATATTGCGATGAGCGATCCCCTGTAGAACGGCATATCGCCATGAGTTGGGCACAACGCCTGAAACGAGTATTCAATATACATATATCGACCTGTGACGAAAGTGGCGCCACCGCCCGTACACCTGTTTTACGATAGCCCAAACCCACACCACATCACCCCGGTTTGCTTTCAGACGAAAGCAGCGATGGTCGGCTTGGCCTGGTGGCCAAGAACGGCCGGAATGAGTGATCGAAAGTGTGAGTTCTCGCCCGTGTCCAGAGAACTGTCTCAAGAATTCACAAAATAAAGAGTCTTCAAATCCAGCTCCATGTTGCTTTCATTACTAACCAATACAGCCAGGGCGATTGCAAATAGGCACTAATTCTTCTTATACCCCTGTTTCAACTCGTCTTTTGGAGCAGGCTTCTCAAATAGAAATTGAAAATGTTATTAGACCTCATTTAAGTAAAAAGGCTGATAGTGAATTACGTTAGTGAAGAAAAAACGCATGACACATAATGAGTTGGATCTAAGTCAATAGGCATTGCGCCATTCTTCCAGTTAAATTCATAACCAAAAAAACCAATAAACAAAATCGACTACTTCATCTGCTCCTGTCTTTCAACATTGTCGCAGAGATCACTTAAAACTTTCCAGCTACCGTCCTATCCATGGAGTCCACTTCTGTGACGCGTTAGCCAGAAATGAAGAAATTAGTTTACTAAGTATTCGTTTTAAAATGAAATATTGATAAAAAGTGTTAAGAAGCGGCAAGAAGTGTAAGTCATTGATTTTATTTTTAAAGAATGGTGCCCGGACCCGGAGTCGATCTCTCTTTATTTTCAATAACTTACATGAACTTGGCGTAGGTTTGGCGTAGGCGTAGATGAGGGTCAGTATTTCGGACAGTTTGAATGAATGTGTTTCATGCAAGTTGATCAAGGTCGACCTTGAGCGCTTCGGCTATCTTGGACAGGACATCTATCGTGCCTGTACGTTCACCGGCTTCCAGCTTGGCAACGTAAGGCTTGGACTTGCCAATCCGATCCGCCAATTCTTGTTGGGTCAGCCGACGATAATTGCGATAAACCTTGATGGGGTGATCACCTTTCACCAGCGAATCGATGAGCGTATCCGGAAAGCTCTCTTCCCTTCCCTGGCGATACGCCAGTACATCGGCAGCATCGATTTTATTTTCCGCGATTGCCACGAGTCGTTCGTATTCAGCAAACGGTAAAACCGCGAACGCCGGGATACCGTCTTTTTCAATAATTTGCGCACTCATTTGTAAACATCTCCTCGAGCGCCGATCTTGATTACAATCAAGACGAGCTCGTCATCGTTGATCTCGTAGATTACCCGGTAATCACCAATCCTTACCCGAAACGCATCAACATCTTGCATGGCGACGATGTTCAGTCCCCGAAAATTCCCATCCGCAATCTTTCTGATCGTATTCCGAATCCGGTCTCGTAGTTTCGGCTGTAACTTCAACAGGTATTTCAAAGCCTTCTTACTATATCGGATTTCCACGATGGTAATTATACTATAAGTATTACCTTATACAACCCTTTTAGTATATTGCCTCCTATTTATGCTGATCCGCATTGCAGATTGACCTGGACAACATCAGCGGAAATTTGCGGCAATTTCATACAATTTGCCAGATGGTAACCCAGAATCAATAAATTGCTTGAACAACATATTGTAAGTTATTGATTTTTAGATAATGGTGCCCGGAGCCGGAGTCGAACCGGCACAGTATTTCTACCGAGGGATTTTAAGTCCCTTGCGTCTACCAATTTCGCCATCCGGGCAGGATGTTGTCACGGTTGATACTGACTCTCGCAAGAGTCAAAGAATGGCACTTGATACAACGCGGGCCACTCCGTAATTGTGGAGGCTGAGGGCGGAATCGAACCGCCGTACACGGCTTTGCAGGCCGCTGCATGACCACTCTGCCACCCAGCCAACGAAGGGTGTACCTGCGTGTTAAGTACTTCGGACATCCTACTTTACTCAATAGTGATGACCAAAAAAAGCCCCGATCGAATCGAGGCTTAAAAAACTGGAGCGGGAAACGAGATTCGAACTCGCGACCCCAACCTTGGCAAGGTTGTGCTCTACCAGCTGAGCTATTCCCGCAAAAGAGCCGCTATTCTATAGAATCACCCTGACCTGTCAAGCCGGGTGAGTGCTGCTATAGCTAACTGTGGTGCGATATTACCGGCCAGGCGGCACGCAGGTAAATAATCATCGATAGAATCGTCAAAACTGCCGCAGTATAATAAATCGCCAGGCCAATCTCAAAGATCGGTAAACCCATAAAAGGCTCGGCAAATATCATGAATCCCAGAGCGAACATTTGTGAAACCGTTTTAGCCTTACCGATAAAAGAGACCTTGACCGTGGTGCTGCTACCCAGTTGCGCCATCCATTCGCGCAATGCCGAGATAGAGATTTCTCTGGCGATGATCACCACCGACGGCAGCGTCATGTAAATGCTCGGATTGGCTTCGACCAGCAGGACGATAATCACGACTACCATTAGCTTGTCGGCGACCGGATCGAGGAATGCGCCGAAGGACGATTCCTGCTGCATCGATCGAGCCAGGTAGCCATCTACCCAGTCACTGATACTGGCGATCGCAAAAATCGATGTCGCAGCGATGTTGGCCCAACTAAACGGCAGATAGAACACGATGACGAATAGCGGGATTAACGCAATTCGAAACAATGTTATTGCAGTTGGCAGGGTTATTTTCATGACAGGAATATAATCGAATCAGGCGTGAAAACTATCATAGATCGCTTGTGCGGTCTCGCGGTTAATGCCCTTGATTTGCATCAATTCCTCTACCCCGGCTCCCTGCACTCCTTGTAATCCACCAAAGGTGTTTAACAGAAGTTGGCGTTTTTTGGCTCCGACGCCGGGAATCTCTTCCAGGCGGGACTTGCGCCGCGTTTTGGCGCGAGCCTGACGATGTCCGGTAATCGCGAATCGATGCGCTTCATCACGAATCTGTTGTATCAAAAGTAACGCCGGCGAATCCATCGGTGTACTGATAACCGTTTTTTCTTCATCGATGATCTCCTCGTAACCGGCACGTCGTTCTACGCCCTTGGCTACGCCGAAAATACGCAGGTTTTCTTTAACAGTAAGAATATTAAGCGATTCGAGCACATCCATTGCCACACCGAGTTGTCCCTTGCCGCCGTCGATTAGAATCAGATCAGGGAGTTGCTCCGGTGTGCCGCGGCGTTTACTATATCGGCGCTCCAGTACCTGTCGCATGGCAGCATAGTCGTCACCGGCTTGAATATCGTTAATATTGTAGCGTCGATATTCGTTTTTAATCGCGCCCTCCCTGCCGAAGACGACACAGGAAGCCTTGGTGGATTCGCCCATGGTATGACTGATATCGAAGCATTCGATGCGTTCAGGTGGCTGTTCCAGGTGAAGTATTTCAACCAGATTCAAGAAGCGCTTACTCAACAGGCTCGCCGATAACAGATAGCTCTGCAGTGCCTGTTTTGCGTTGTTGATCGCGCTTTCCAGGGCGCGTTTGCGCTTACCCCGAACACTGCTGGTGATTCTGATGCGCGCACCGTTAATCAAATGTAGTGATTCCGCCAGCAATTCGGCATCTTCGAGGTCGTGGCTGAGAATAATTTCGGCTGGCGCCGTGTGGTTGGAATAATGCTGAATGACGAATGTTTCGAGCAAACTGGCGGCATCGGTATCAAGCTTGGGACGGTTGAAAAATGGCTTGTTGCCGAGTGATGTGCCATTGCGGATCATGAACAGCTGTATGCAGCTGAAGTCCTGACGCATTTCGCAGGCGATGATATCAATATCACCATCGAAATCGGTGACGAATTGTTTTTCGGTGACTCGGCGCAGGGTTTCGATCCTGTCCCTGGCATGCGCGGCCTGTTCAAAATCGAGCTCGGAGGAGAATTTTTCCATCAGTTCGATTTGCTGATCAATCAACTCGTTGCTCTTGCCCTCGAGAAACATTTGCGCCTGGTCGATCTGGGCCAGATAACTCTGTTGATCGGTGTGTCCGACGCAGGGTCCGGTGCAGCGTTTGATCTGATATTGCAGGCAGGCACGAGTGCGATTCGACATCGCGGAGTCTTCGCAATTGCGCAACTGAAACATACGCTGCACGTGATTAATGGTGTAGCGAATCGATCCAGCGCTTGGAAACGGGCCATAAAAGGTGCCTTTACGCTTGTCGGGTTTGCCCCGAAAGACCTTCAACCTCGGGAAGTCGTGGTTACTCAGACAGATGTAGGGATAGCTCTTGTCATCTCGAAACAGGATGTTGTAGCGAGGGTTGAGATTTTTGATCAAGTCGTTTTCCAACAACAGGGCTTCACTCTCGGTGCGCGTGTTGATCACCTCGATCCTGTTGATGTTATTGACCAGTGAGATTATGCGTGTCGACAATCCGGTTTTGCGGAAATAACTGGATAGGCGTTTTTTCAGATTTTTAGCCTTGCCCACATAGATGACCTTTTCGTTGCGATCGATCATGCGGTAAACCCCTGGTTTACCATTCACCGTGGCAAGAAACTCCTTATGATCGAAAACCTGGGTTTGACTCATTGCAGCAATCGCCGGATGCGTTGAAAGACTTTTTCAAACATGGCCTGACTCAACCTGCCGGTATTGGTGTTGTAACGACTGCAGTGGTAAGAATCGACCAGGGTTAGCCCTACGGGTAATTCGCATTCGGCCAGATGCCCAAAGCGCAGGATTACCTGGGGTAATGCGAGCGCCTTCAACACGCTGCGATGCGCTGTGCCACCCAGAGCCAGGATAACCGCACCGGGTTGCAACTGCGTAATTTCTTCGCGCAAGTAGGCATTACAGGTCGTGATTTCATCTCCATTGGGATGATTCTGTGGCGGTACACATTTAATTGCATTGGTAATTCGGCAATTGAACAGCTGCATTTTGTCGAGGTTTGATCGTGATACCGAAAGGCTGGAAAATCTGAATTTATGCAGTGTCCTGAAAAGCATGTCGCCAGAAGCATCTCCTGTAAAGGGTCGACCCGTGGCATTTGCGCCGTGCAATCCAGGTGCCAGGCCTACGATTAGCAGTTGCGCATCACGGGCGCCGAAACTGGCTACCGGTAAGCAATGATATTCGGGATGTATAAGCTTTTGCTGGTTTCGGTAGACAGTAAGCCGCGCACATTTTTGGCAGTCCAGCAAGTTGTTCACACGACTTATTCCGAACTGGCGAACTCAACCATGCCCTGCTCTACTGCGATTTTAATTAGGTCGACTTCGTTTTGTGCACCGAGTTTTTCCAGCAAACGCAGCCGATAGGTGCTGATGGTCTTGGGGCTGAGACAAAGCTTGTCAGAAATTTCGGCGTTGGTTAAGCCGTGTGAAATCATCAGCATTACCTGAAATTCACGTCTCGATAAACGGTCGATCGGGCTGTGTTCATTGCCGGGCAATAGTGACAGGGCGAGCTGCTGGGCGATGCTCGGTGCGATATAGGCGCCACCATTGCTAACCTGCCTGATTGCCAATAACATTTCATCGACGCCGCATTCCTTGGTGAGGTAACCCCTTGCGCCGATTTCCAGCATGCGTTTGGGGAAGGTTTGTTCGTTGTGAATGGTTAGCACGATTATTTTCTGGCTCGGATCACGTTGCAATATGCGACGGCAGGCTTCTACACCCCCTATTCCTGGCATGTTGACATCCATCAGAATGACGTCGGGTTTAAGTTCCTGGGCAAGTCTCAGACCCTCTTCGCCACTGTCAGCTTCGCCGACTATTTTGACTTGCTTGCTGTCTTCCAGAAGACGACGAATTCCAGTGCGCACCAGCACATGGTCGTCGGTAAGTAGAACGCTTATCATTATTATGCCATCAGGTAATCTACCGCAATTGTAGCACAGCAATCCTACTCCGTGTAATCCAACAACTGAAAGACTAACGGGACTAGGTAATCGGAACGATGGAAGCTATTTTAAGACAGCATTTTTATGGATTGAGATGACTGTTTAACCAGGTTTTACGAAATAGATAGCAAAAACTGACCAACAGGCCTTTCAGCAGACGCTCTGGTCTGAGCGTGAAGCGGTGCTAGTAGCGAAGTAAGACCGATCCCCAGGTAAAGCCACCGCCGAATGCTTCCAGCAGCAACAACTCATTTTTCCTGATTCGACCATCTCGCACCGCAACATCCAGCGCCAATGGCACAGAAGCAGCCGAGGTATTGCCATGCTTGTTGACCGTGACAACGACCTGGTCCATCGACATTTTCAGTTTTTTCGCGGTCGCGGCAATAATGCGGATATTGGCCTGGTGCGGAACCAGCCAGTCGATATCCGACTTCATCATGCGATTTGCCGCCAGGGTTTCGTCGACGATTCGACCGAGCGTATTCACCGCCATTTTAAAGACTTCATTGCCCCGCATTTCAACAACCCCCTTACCCTGTTTGACCTCTTCGAAACCATCACCGATTCCGTGCGGCACCCACAGCAGATTCTCATACTTGCCATCTGCATGTATGTGGCTAGATAAAATACCGGTTTCCTCGTTGGCTTCGAGGATTACCGCACCCGCACCGTCGCCGAACAGGACGCAGGTGCCACGGTCCTGCCAGTTCAGAATTCGTGAAAAAATCTCGGCGCCGACGACCAGTGCTTTTTTTGAACTGCCGGTTTTAATGAACTTTTCGGCGACCGCCAGGGCGTAAACAAAACCGGTACACACGGCCTGAATATCGAATGCAGGACAACCGTGGATATCGAGTCGGGCCTGTAAAATACAGGCTGAGCTAGGGAAAATTTTATCCGGGGTCGAGGTTGCAAATACGATAAGGTCGATTTCCGAAGCATCGATTCCGGCTGATTCGATTGCCAGCCTTGACGCTTTTTCCGCAAGGTCGACCGTGGTTTCATTGTCGCCTGCGATGTGACGTTGTTCGATTCCGGTACGCTCGCGAATCCATTGATCAGAGGTTTCAACAATTTTTTCGAGGTCCTGGTTGGTCATGACATTTTCCGGCAGATAACCACCGGTGCCGACAATGCGGGCATAGCTCATGTGACTGCTTCCTCTGCCTGTCTGAAATAACTCTCTATCGCGTCTGATATGCGCTCCGGAACGCAATTTTCGATCTCGATATAAGCTATCTTGATCGCATTCAGGAATGAACTGGTATCGGCACTGCCATGACTCTTGACGACAATGCCGTTAAGCCCCAGCAGGCTCGCACCGTTGTACCGCCGGGGATCCAGTTTGCGTCTTACCGAAGCCAGTACCGGCAAAGCGCATAACGCAGCCAGTTTTGTAAGCCAGTTGCGCTTGAATTCGTTGCCCAGGACGTGATTTACCAGGGCGGCCAGCCCTTCGCCTGTCTTCAGTGAGACGTTGCCAACAAAGCCATCGGTTACGATGACGTTGACGGTGCCCTTGTAAATATCGTCGCCTTCCACAAACCCGTAATAATTCAGTCGGCTCTCGGCGATCAATTTACTGGCGCGTTTAATCGATTCGTTGCCTTTGATTTCTTCAGAGCCAATATTCAGCAGTCCGATGCTGGGATTGGATATACCTTCGACCGATTGTGCGAGGACCGAGCCCATGAGTGCGAATTCGGCCAGGTTTTCAGGAGTACACTCGAGATTTGCTCCGAGGTCGAGCATATGGGTATGCCCGTTGATCCCCGGTAAAATAGTACAGATTGCCGGGCGGCTAATGCCACGAATGGTTTTCAATACAAATTTGCTGGTTGCCATCAACGCGCCCGTGTTACCGGCACTAACGCAGGCCTGTACCGTGCCATCCTTGACCAGGTTGATGGCCACCCGCATCGAGGAATCCTTTTTCTTCTTGAGCGCGATTACCGGCGATTCGTCCATACTGATGACTTCAGACGCATGCTGGATTCGAATACGATCGTCATTGCTGAGTTCGTGTTTCTCGAATTCTATGGCCAGTCGCTGTTGATCTCCGACAAGCACCAGTTCTAGTCCCGAAAACTCTTCCAGCGCAAGCTTAGCTGCACCCACGGTCACCTGAGGGCCATGATCTCCCCCCATAGCATCGAGTGCGATAATTTTTTGAACCATTTAAGCGACGTTTGAAATAATCTGTGTCTGAAAAAAATACGGGCGGTAATGCCGCCCGTATTCGATAATTGAACTAAGCCTTTTTACTCATCGTCATCTTCGACGACTTTGTCCGCGATTACCTTGCGTCCTTTGTAGTAACCATCGGCGCTGACATGGTGGCGACGATGAGTTTCACCCGTGGTCGGCTCTACCGACAGGGTCGCAGTTCCGAGTGCGTCGTGAGATCGTCTCATGTCTCTTTTCGACGACGTCTTTCGATTTTTCTGAACAGCCATTTGTATCTCCAGTTAACTTAATCTATCGTTTTCAGTTGTTGTAAAACTGCAAACGGGTTTTCCGTAGCGGCAGTCTCTGACCCGTGGTCGTCAATCTGCCAGTTTTCGTTACAATCGGTATCCTCGTGCATCGCTACCAGAGGAATTGCCAGTATGAGTTCATCTTCGACAACCTCGACAATATCGATATACCCATCATCGCTGTACAGGGTATCGACGCTATTATCGCTGACCATTTCGTCGCTGGCATCGATCAACAGCCTGAAATCCAGTTTCATCGGAAATTCCAACGCCTTGAGGCAGCGTTGGCACTCCAGTTCGAGACTTGTCTCGAGCTGACCGGTCAGCATAGGCAGATTAAACTCGTTGCGAACAAATTCAAAACCAAGTGTTATCCTGCGATCATGCAGAGCTGATTTATCAAGCCCTATTAATTCGCTCAGGCGCGCCATTTCCGACAGCGTAAAATTGCCTTCGAAACTGCCATTTCGGGTCACTTCCTTATGAACCTGGTAACGCTTACGCAACTTGTCCCGCATAAGGCGGCGATTCTACATGCTTGTGGATAACAATGTCTATTCAAATTGCTGGTAAAATTCTGTCTGATCAAGTATTAAATCGACACTTATAATATACTGCGCCACCCCGTTTCCACCCGGCCGTATATACAGCTGCAATCTTTGTGTAATTTTTTTGGAACCAACCCTGTGCAAACAAAAATCATCCTGGCCAGTAGCTCACCATTTCGCAGACAGTTGCTAGATAGGTTGCAACTTGAATACGAATGCCAATCTCCCGATATTGATGAGAGCCTCGAAGCACGTGAGAATGCTGTCGACTATGTTTGTCGGCTTGCCGAAGCAAAGGCACGGCGAGTAGCTGGGGACTATCCGCAGGCGGTCGTGATAGGGTCGGATCAATGTGCCTTGCTCGATGGCCAGATTCTTGGAAAACCGGGCTCGCATGAAAGCGCGCTGCAACAATTACGGGCCGCCCAGGGAAAGACGGTCGTTTTTCATACCGCCGTTTGTGTCTTGAATCTGTCGAATGGGTTTTGCGCAGTCGAGGATGTACCGTTCGAAGTCGAATTCAGGGTTTTGAGCGATCGACAGCTCGAGCATTATCTGAAAGTCGAACAACCTTACCAGTGCGCCGGCAGTTTCAAGGCCGAGGCCTATGGCTCCTGCCTGTTCAGGCGTATGCGTGGCGACGATCCAAGTGCACTTATCGGCCTGCCGCTGTTTAAATTAACCACTATGCTGGAAGCGGCCGGCATCGAGGTAGTGTAGACGCTAAACGGCTTTGAAAATCTATTGCAGGCCTGTTCTCCCCAGGAAATAAGCACTGATACTACGACCGGCGCTGGCACCGATACTGTTCGCAATACGATCCAGTAATCCGCCTTGTGGCGTAAAATCGACAATTTCTTCCGCTTCTAGCTCTCTGGCAACGCTGCTTGTTGTGCCATAGTCATCGACAAGCCCCAGGGCCAAAGCCTTTTCGCCACTCCAGATCAATCCACTGAAGGTCTCTTCGTTGATTTGCAAACGCTCTCCTCTGCCCTGCTTGACCGCGCTGATGAAATGTCCATGCACGTCGTTCAGCATCGATTGCAGATGCGCTTTCTGATCGCTCTGTTCGGGCAGGAATGGATCGAAAAGGCCTTTGTTTTCTCCAGCCACCAGGAGGCGTCTTTCAACACCGATTTTCTTCATTAAATCGACGAAACCAAAAGCATCCATACGAACACCGATCGAACCGACCAGGCTCGACTTGTTGACGTAGATCTTGTCTGCTGCGGCGGCAACGAAATAACCACCGGATGCCGCAATATCCGAAACCACCGCGTATACCGGGATAGTCTCGTGTTTTTGTTTTAAACGCATTATTTCATCGAAAATATCCGCTGATTGTACAGGCGAGCCTCCGGGGGAATTGATTTCAATGACGACGACCGCTGTATCTTCGTGGTCGAATGCGGCTTTCAGGCCGCCGATCATATTCTCCGATCCCGCCTCTTCGCCCGCAGCTATGACGCCAGATAGTTTTACCACAGCAGTATGTTTATCTCCATCCACCTGCGGCCCAGATCCAGCGTCATTTTTGACCAGTAACGTGATTGTCACAACGCTCAGGTAAACGATGAAAAACAGCATGAATCCGACCCGCCAGCGACGTGCACGAGTTTGCTCTTTGAGTGCGGCAAACACCAGTCGATCTACCGTCGACTGCTGTGTTTTTTCATTCTCCGAAACGGATTGATTGGTGTCTGTATCAGCCATCTTGTTTCCTTAAATTAATCTGGTTTATGCATCTAATTGCCGGATGCCATTCCTGATAGTAGTTCAAACTCAGCAGGTAGGGGCGCGTTGATGACAACTTCCGGGGTGAATTCGCTATGAGGCAATTCAAGACTGGATGCGTGTAGCATCAATCGCCTGATTTTATGCCTGCGCATATTTCGATTGAATTCAGCATCCCCATATTTATCGTCACCTGCGATTTCGTGCCCCTGTGCCTGGCAATGTGCCCTAATTTGATGTGTGCGACCGGTCACAAGTTCCACCTGGATCAGACTGAAAAGCCTGCCTGACAGCAGCAAGCTGATCCGAGTCAATGCCATTTTCCCGTTTTTATCGACACGCACCCTTCTTTCTCCATTGTCGAGATGTATTTTTTTCAGAGGCAGATTGATTTCGATCAATTCACGTGGCCAGTTGCCTTTGACCGCGACCCGGTAATTCTTGTGCAATGATCGGTCTTGCAGGATGGACTGCATTGCCAGCAATGCCTGGCGATGTTTGCTCAACAGCAGGCATCCGCTGGTATCACGGTCGAGTCGGTGTACCAGCTCGATATCTTCATCGGGCCGTAGCAGCCGCATCGCGTCGATCACGCCGTAGTCCACTCCCGAACCCGCGTGTACCGCCAGTCCGGCGGGCTTGTCGATGATCAGGATATGATCATTTTCGAAAAGAATAGCTTGTTGCAAACGCTGCAGCAGTTGTTGCGGCGGCCGCGATTTATCGCGAGGTTCCAACTCGATCCTAAGCGGAGGAATTCTGACTTGGTCCCCTGATTGCAACTTGTAGTTTGGCTTACAGCGCTTTTTATTAACCCGCACTTCACCCTTTCTGATAATTCGATAGATACGCGTGCGCGGCACATTGCCGAGATACTTTAGCAGAAAATTGTCGAGCCGCTGGTCGTGTTGTGCGGTCGTAATCTCGAACAGGCTTACGCTTGATTTTTGTGAGTTATTTGAATTCAATGGATGGCAGTCTGGGGAATCTATGATATATTCGCTGCAGTAGCATTGTACTGCCTATCTTCCAGGCAAAACACTACCAAAACAGTTTTTTAATGGGAAGCATACCGATAACCGGCTGTTTCCTAAACCAATTAGTCTGAAACAAGCGGCGTATAAGCGCTTGATTTCATGACTCTAGAAACACACAGGTCAATGTACTGCCTCATACACAGTTTTGTTCTGATCAGGAACTTCCTCATCGATTTCGGTTCACAGGGAACCGTCTGCGCGGCCATAAACCCCGCGCGTAAGCAGATGGGAATGCCGATAATGAAACAGACGACATGCGGTATCCGGCCTCTCATGCAAGGCAATCAATTTAATGAAACGAATCTTAATCAATGCCACTCAAGCCGAAGAGCTCAGAGTGGCCATGGTCAATGGCCAACGTCTATACGATCTCGATATCGAAGTACCATCTCGAGAACAGAAAAAAGGCAACATTTACAAGGGTAAAATCACCCGTGTAGAACCCAGTCTCGAAG
Source organism: Gammaproteobacteria bacterium (assembly GCA_024229615.1). Lineage (GTDB taxonomy): Bacteria > Pseudomonadota > Gammaproteobacteria. The sequence continues at coordinate 20,516 of JAAESG010000523.1, forward strand.
CCGCCTTCGTCAACTACGGGGCCGAGCGCCATGGCTTCCTGCCATTCAAGGAAATCGCCAAGCAATACTTCGGTGATGCGCCTCGTGAAAACAATGGCAAGCCCATCCTCAAAGACGCGCTTAAGGTTGATCAGGAAATAATTGTCCAGGTCGAAAAAGAAGAGCGTGGCAACAAAGGTGCGGCATTAACCAGTTTTGTCAGCCTGGCAGGTCGTTTTCTGGTCGCCATGCCACAAAACCCTCGTGCTGGAGGTGTCTCACGACGCATCGAGGGCGAAGATCGTGACGAACTCAAAAAAGTGCTGGCTGAATTAAGCATGCCAGATGATATGGGTGTGATTGTACGCACTGCGGGTGTGGGTCGCTCCACCGAGGAAATGCAGTGGGACATCGACTACCTGTCACAGGTCTGGAGTGCAATTGAGAAAGCGGCTGGTGAAGGCAAGGCGCCCTTCCTGATCTACCAGGAATCCGATATCGTGGTGCGTGCATTACGTGATCACTATCGAAATGATATCGGGGAGATCCTGATCGATTCCAAGGAAGCCTACCAACAGGCGCATGAATTCATGTCGATGGTAATGCCTGGGTCGATACAAAAACTGAAGCGCTTTGAAGATAAATTACCGCTATTCAATCGCTTCCAGATAGAGAACCAGATCGAATCCGCCTTTTCCAGAGAAGTCACTTTACCCTCGGGCGGAGCGATTGTTTTCGATCAGACGGAAGCATTGATTTCGATAGACGTTAACTCTGCGCGAGCTACCCGTGGTAGTGATATCGAAGAAACAGCAAAACACACCAATCTAGAAGCAGCCGATGAAATTGCGCGCCAGTTGAAAATTCGAGATCTGGGTGGACTGATAGTCATCGATTTTATCGATATGATGCAAAATAAAAATCAGCGCGAAGTCGAAACCAGATTACGAAATGCGGTTTACGATGATCGTGCAAGAGTTCAGATCGGACGTATATCGCGCTTTGGATTACTTGAAATGTCGCGTCAACGCCTGCGTCCATCGTTAGAGGAATCCAGCCAGATCATTTGCCCGCGCTGCAGCGGTCAAGGCACCATACGTGACGTTGAGTCACTTTCTTTAGCCGTTTTACGTTTGCTCGAAGAAGAGTCGCTGAAAGACAACACCGGGAAAATTCTGGCCAAGATGCCGGTTGAATGCGCCACTTACCTGCTCAATGAAAAGCGAGACAAAATTGACAGCATTGAACAACGTCGCGGTGTGCATATCGTTGTCATTCCTGATCCGAATCTGGAAACCCCGCATTATGATATTGAGCGGGTCAAGGACAACGATACCCATCGGCACGAGTCGAACTACAAGAAATCCTACGAGCTGACGACAGAAGACTCGCCCATAAACCTCGTGGAAATGGCCAGTAGCACTACCCCTAGCGTGGAAAAAGCAGCCGTACAAAGTATAACCCCACCAACACCAAGACCCTCTGCACCTGTCGCAAAACCAGCGCCGGCCGAGAGTGGCTTTCTCGGCAAAATTGTGAATCTGCTGGTCGGTAAAAGCGAAAAAGCGAATGTGCAGGAGGAAAGCAAGCAGGAAAAGCCTGAAGGTCGGCAGAACCAGGGCGGTAATCGCGGACGTCGCGGCAGGAATCGCGGTGGACAGAATCGTCAACGCAATAATAATGCTTCCGCGAGAAACAACGACGCTAATCGGAATTCGAAGGCACAGGGTCAGGGCCAGGGTCAGGGTCAGGATAAAAATCAGGCTAAAGCTGAAAAATCTGAGGGAGGCGAAAACAAACGCGGTAATCAATCACGTTCCGGGCGTTCACGCGGTGGAAATCGGGGTGGGAATCGAGGCGGGAATCGTGCAAGACAGCAAGACGCTAATTCGCAACAGGAAAATAAGCCTCAACAGGAAAGTAAACCAAGGCGGGAACGCAAACCTCGTCAGGAAAGTAAAGCTAAGCAGGAGAGCAAGCCTCAGCAGGAGAACAGGCCTCAGCCGGAGAACAAGACTCAGCCGGAGAACAAGCCTCAGCAGGAGAACAAGCCTCAGCCGGAGAACAAGACTCAGCCGGAGAACAAGCCTCAGCAGGAGAACAAGCCTCAGCCGGAGAACAAGACTCA
>JAAESG010000524.1 GCA_024229615.1 Gammaproteobacteria bacterium
ATTGGGCATTTAAATTCTGGATATGTTTCGAAAATCCATGCTTTCAGTCTAATGTAAGTGCCATTGGGGCCAGACCCCTAGTTCAGGGACAGCACCCCTGCCCTTTTCACATTGATCACCGGATAAAAAGTGCCAACATCGATTTGCGCATTGAATTCATAGTCGACCGGCGCAGTCGGATTGTCGAGTAAATCGGTCAGTAACTTGAAACCACTGAACAAATTGGCGGTGGCGTTCAGCGTGACATCAGCTTCGCCATAAGCGGCGATGTTTGGTAATTCGTTAGCGACACCTTCAATCACCTTGTTACCCGATATATGGATCGTGTAGGCGAGCCCCGCGATGCTCAACGCCTCTCGATTAGGGTTGGTTACCCGCAGTTTGATGTCGAATTGCGGAGAGATGCCGCTCGATATTTTCGGCGTGACAGAGATTACCGATACCCCTGGCTCCTTGAAGTCAGACGGCAGCGAAACACAGCCGCCTAGAAGCATCAAAAAAACGAATTTTACAGTCAGTAATCGCCAGATCCGCAAAATCACTTCCTCCCACTTGGTCAACATTGATTAGAGAAGCTCTGTTTTCCCAATATTTTCTCATCCGCCGATCAATTGCCAGCAAATTTAAGAATAATTTAAGAGTTTCTGAAGGATTGAGAACGAGCGCACTTCTATGATATCCGTCATTGAATCAGCTCAACCTGGACGGGAAACAGGGCCATCAGGGGTTTTGCCAGGCGTACCGCTATCACCAGGAGCAAAGTGGTTCCCTAGCTTCGGAGTATTGAAATACTTCCGATTTTACCCGAAACCGGCATCTCGAGATTGCCACCAAACGTAAGGAATTAACCGATGAAATCACCTGACAAAGCAAACAAACAAGCCGGCTTTTTTGATCTGGGCCTGTCACTGCTGGTACTGGCAATTGCTGGCGTCACTGTGGTTAGCGTTGAAACTACGCAGCTGGAGAAAACCGAAGTCGCGGCGAATCCACGGCCCGCGGCTATAGAAATGGTCAGCAAGGCCGAGATCAGCCCGACAGAAAACCTGCAATAGAAACAAATTTCAGCAAGTCGGCCTATTTAAAAAATGACGCCAGCCACTGATGTTCGATTGCTTCGAGACTGCGTCCGCGGTGACCCGTGCTGGATTGCGCAGCAACCATTGCGTTGATAATTGCTTCCTGCGAGCTTTGCACCGTGGCCTCGAATAGCAAATCAATTTGCTCGGCGCCGAGGAAGGCCATGGTCTCATGTGGCCGGGCTGCATCGCCCGCCACGGCCCGGGCCGTGCTAAAGGCGATAAACAAATCACCCGAGCTATCGTAGCCGGGAGTCCCGGTACGACCCATGCCGAGTGCGCAACGCCGTGCGATACGTTGCAACTGTATCGGCAATAACGGGGCGTCGGTGGCAATCACCACGATCAGCGAGCCGGAACTTCCGGTGGCGTTATCCGAGGGCAAACAGTGCTGGCCGATGGGAACATCGCCTATGACCAGATCCTTGCGTTTGCCGAAGTTGGCCTGCACTAGCGCCCCGAGAGTGTAACTTTCAGTGCCGACAGACAGGCTGCGTGATGCGGTTCCCGTTCCCCCCTTGTACTCATAGCAACGCATCCCGGTACCTCCTCCGACATTGCCTTCGGCAACCGGCCCCGTGGCTGCGTTCTCTATCGCCTCGTGCACGTGCTCAACGGTGACGTGGAAACCATTGATATCGTTGAGGTAAGCATCGCAGGTTTCGGCTACCACCGGCAATAACCAGGGTTCGCTGGTTGCGTTGTATTCCGCTCGACTGGTCATCCATTTCAGACAAGCGTGATGCACCATGCCGACACTATGGGTATTGGTCAACAGAATCGGGCCGAAGAACCGTCCGGCTTCGTTGATCCAGTGCGCACCGGTCATTTCACCATTGCCGTTGAATGACGAAAAGCCGGCCCAGGTCGGTATTTGCATGCGTGCATGTGAATCCGGCAATATCGCCGTCACCCCGGTCCGCACCGCAACGGGGCCGTCGTCATCCGCTGGCAGATCTTCAATCAGGGTCTTGAAGCCAACCAGCACCCCGGGCACATCGGTAATCGCGTTCCACCGGCCCGGCCGACCCGAAAAGGGAATGCTCAGGTCGCGTGCTCTCGTCCAGGTAGCGTTTGAATCAGTCATAAAGAACTCGTGTCAAACTGCGGTTTTACAATTCCGCAGACCTGAGCATCCTATAATAGCGATACGCACGGGTAAATACGGCTCAATGAATGTTTCCAATTGAAGGGGGACTAGATCGATACCGAAAACAGGCAATCCTGTTTCCGGTATCAGTCGCTGAATACCGGCGGCTCGGCCCCGCTTGCACGTATCGTCGCCGGTTAATATTATCGACAACGGAATTGGCCTCGATCATAATATCGCCACCTCGAAACAAGGCCGATTGAGTCAGACAGGAGTGGAGCAAGTGATGAGAACCGTGATGTGGTGCATTACCTTACTGGTCATGACGATGACCGTCGGTTGTGCCGTTAGTCGCTCCAAGCCGATCATCGATCCTGACGGGGTTGATATGGGTCAGTATCAGGACGACCTCGCACAATGCGAGCAGATTGCACAACAGGTCGAGCAAAAAACCGGCTCGGGTGCCGCGGAGGGGGCTCTTGTCGGGGGCTTGATTGGCGCAATCATTGGCGGTAGCGACTCGGCGATAAAAGGTGCCGGCGTCGGGGGAGTCTCGGGTGGCGCCAGCGGCGCATCCGCCACCGAACGTGAAAAAGCCGTGGTGGTGAAAAACTGCCTGAGAAATCGAGGTTACAGGATACTCAACTAATCACCCACAGATCCGATTCCTCCGACTACATAATCCATTGACCACCGCTACCCGTTTAATTTTATGAAAACCATATTTCGCCTGCTTCGCTGGCCACTGGGCCAAATCGTTATTTTCGTTGACTGGATCACACGGCCGAAAATACCGGTCTATGCCGCGGAAAAACGCGACGAGCTCGATGTGAATACCGCGAAGATGAAACTATACCACTTCAAGCAATGCCCATTCTGCGTGAAAACCCGCCGTAATATTCGCCGCCTGGGCCTCAACATTGAAACGCGCGACGCTCGCAATGACCCGCAATGGAACAGCGAGCTGATCAATGACGGGGGCAGGTACCAGGTGCCCTGTTTGCGAATCGTAAAAGAAGACGGTTCGATGGAATGGATGTATGGCTCGAAGGAGATTATCGGCTATCTCGACAAACGCTTCGGTTGACCGAAACGCCCGGGGCACTTTTTTGGGCACAATGGCGACGTTTCAAATAGTATTAACGGGCCCTAGTGCGCGAGAAACCTCAGCCCCCTGACTTCGAGCACCAGTTCATGATAGTTATACAACTTGCGCAATCGCTTGGACTTGACCCTGACCACAATGTTCGCCTCTTCTCCGCTGTCATTGAGTGACTGCAGTTGGCGGTTGATGTCTTCAATGTTGTAAACCCGCTTGCCATTAACCGAGTAAATCGAGTCCCAGATCTCAAACCAGGCGTTGTCGGCGGGCGTGCCGTCGGCCACATGGACCACATAGACCGAGTTTTGATCGCCATTCTCGCTCTTGTCGATCGGTGAAAAATCTAACAGCGTCATGCCGGAAAACGTGAGTCCAATCTGCTCGAGCAGGCTCGGTTGTCGTTGCAGAGGTAGTTCGACGACCACTTCTTTTTCATTCCTTTGAACGACGATCCGAACAGGCTTTTCCACACCCCGTAGCTGGTATAAAAGGTGGTCAACATTGGTGATCTTAGCTTCAGAGCCCAGCAAACGCAGGATGATGTCGCCGGTCCTGAGTAAGGATTTATCTGCATAGTAAGCATTGGCCACGATCAGCTGTGGCCAATCGCTATTGTATTCCATGAACACGATCGGCAACGATGCCGGCGACGGGTCGCGCTCATCCTCGATCAGCGAGATGATCTTGCAGGCATGATCGATCGATACGGTCAGGTTCAAACCTTCCGAATTTTTCGAGTCGAAGGTGGCTTCACTCACGCCAACGACCTTACCGGTATCGACATTGATCAGCGGGCCACCGGAATTGCCGCTATTTTGCGGTGCGTCGGTTTGTAGAGATTCGTTACCTTCGACGAAGGTTGTGCCGGAAATAATACCCCGCGTGCCGGTAAAATTGAGTCCTGATGGATGACCGAATATGACCACCGAATTGCCCATCTGAGGCTGTTCGAAACAAGCCAGGTCCGCCGCTATGGCATTCTCTGGAATCGACTCCGTCGGTATCCGAATCAGGGCCAGATCGACCTGTGGATCCATGTATATCTTTTCCGCCGGCAAATAGACATTATCGATAAACCTGACCTCGACCGTGGAAGGCGCCACCGCGACGACATGGCGATTGGTCAGAATCCAGCCCCTTTTTTTATCCACCAGAAAGCCCGCACCGAAAGTGGTTCCGAGATCGTCGGTCAGATAGGGATACTCGGTGGTCGTCTTTATCTTGACCGTATAGCGTGCCGCGTCGCGGAATACGGTTTCGATACTATCCGCGAACACCGGTGAACCATGCAGCGCAAACAGCAGTATCGAAAATCGCAAAAGATTACCTGGCATCGTGTATCTCCCTACATTAGCTGCCCACCCGGGACAGGATATCGGACCGTGTGACAAAGACTCATCGGTTATGGACCCCCGGGCTCACTTGCATGAAAACCGGCAACCGCACTCGCTGAATTTATTCTATTAACAACCACCTGTTAATAGCGAGTATAGCGTTTATCGGGTTTTGTAAAGTGGGTTTGCGGCATAGAACGATAGGGTGGTAACCGAGATGCTTTTGACTGGCTATAGTAGATTCGATATCACGCAGACTGGGACGACCGCAAAGCTGTGCGATGGCCATCGAGACAAACTGCGACCAGCGGCTCATGGCGTCACTACGACTCTTGCCATCATGCTGAAATGCCAGACGCTTGAAATCATGTCTCGGTAGCAGTCGAAGTATCTGTGTCAGGATCGTGTTATGATGTGCCACGGCTTAAACTTCCTGTGCTTTCAATGTTTTCTAGACAACTAAATTGTACCGACACAGGTTGATTTAAGCCTTTTTGTTATTGCTAACTGGGACAGCAGTGACACTGACCCTTTTTATTTTATTACACAAATAAGTTTTTCTGAGTTCACCTATATCGGTTAATAGTAAGGAAGTGCCGTTAGGATCAGACGCGATTAAATATCGACGCCTGGACGAAGACTACTCGACGAGGTCCCACAGGCCGGTATCCTTAAGTGCCGTTAAGCACTGCTGGCTGACCTGGGACTGATTTGCCTTGATACAGCGCAGCATACGGCCCTGGCCCGGTTCTACCGCAAGACAATGCTTATCGGCATCGGCTTCACAGGCGACGAGTGAGTAATCCAGTGCTGCGGCACCCGTCTTGATGGCCTGGGTGGCTTCCGAAATTCCCAGCCTGCACTGTTGAGACAACTGGTCTTCATAAGCCGCAAGGCACATGAAAACTTTTTGCGCATTTTTACCCAGACCAGCACAGTGCTGTTTAATATCCGCACCACAACCACGCACCGACGTATTAACGGTTATCTTGCCTCCCTTCAACTTTTCTGCCAGTGGCTTTCCTGCCTCCTGGGCGGGGGCGGAGGTTGAAAACAACAACACCGATAATAATACAATGGTTTTCATGACACTAAATTTCATTTGTTTTTCCCTGGTTGTGATGAGTTTTTTAGACCGGTTCTCAATCGCGATTATTTTACACAAAAATTTTCGTATGTCTGTTTCGGATTGGCTACGGATATCCACTAATCTGCGGAATCGTCGCTATCATCAACCTGCTTGAAATAAAGCCAGATCAGTAAACCGATAAACAGGAACACTTCAATATTCATCACGGTATCCAGGAGATTGCTCATGTTTATTCCTCGAATTCTTTTTTCAGGGTTTTCAGCAGGCACACCACTAATATCAGTACCACGAACACAAAGGGCAGGGAACCCAGTGCGATGATCGACTTAATCGCGCCGATATTCCCCGACAGGATCATGACATATCCCAGTGCGGCCAGGATCACGCCCCAGCTCAGTTTGATCTTGACGCTAGGATTGAGATCTCCTTCGCTGGAAAACATTCCCAGCACGAAAGCCGCGCTGACGACGCTGGTAACGATGAACAGAAATGCGGCGACGATGACCAATGAGATAGTCAACAAGGGCAACGGGTAACTCTCCAGCATGAAAAATGTGACCGCGCTGACGTTATTTCTGACCACGTCCATGATCCCAGAAGCCTCTTGTAACACCGCGTGGAATCCAGCGCCGCCAAATACTCCAAACCACAGCATTGAAAATACGGTCGGCCCGAGAATCACGCCGAGGAGAAACTCGCGAATGGTTCGTCCTTTCGAAATGCGTGCGATAAACACACCGACAAAAGGGGCCCAGGCGATCCACCAGACCATGTAGGTCAGGGTCCAGGACTGGAACCAGTTGCCGACATGCTCATCCATGAAGGTAAAGGTACGAAATCCATGACCCACTACGCTGCCGAAATAATTTCCGATTGCTTCCGTGATACCCCCCATCAGGTAATGCGTGGGACCGGCAAGCAGAATAAATATCATCAATCCAGCAGCTACCGCCATCGCGGTGTTGGACAACTTCGCCATGCCGGTGCTTAAATCGACTACCAGTGCTGGGAAGTAGGAGACGCAAAGCACAAAAAACACCACGGTGGTTAGCCCGAGGCCGGTGCCGCTGAGATTGAGCAGCGTATCGATGCCGTCCTTGACCTGGAATACACCCATCGCAATCGAACCGCCAACGCCAATGGCAATCGCAACAATGGCCAGCAGATTGCTCAACCAGCCGACCAGGTTGGTGACCCGGTTCCTCCCGAAAGTATCGAGGATGGGTGACCCGATCAGGCTGGGGCAGCCTCGTCTGAAACCAAAGTAAGCAATCACCAGCCCGGTCAGCGCGTATATCGCCCAGGCATGCAGGCCCCAATGGAAATTGGTGACAAACAGTGCCTGACCTGCCGCGGCACCAGATTCTTCGTAATTTTTTATCAGGTCAAAGTGGGTGAGTGGCTCGGCGCTCCCCCAGAACAGCAGGCCAACCCCCATGCCGGCAGCGAATAACATCGTCAGCCATGAAATCGTCGAAAACTCAGGCTCATCGTCATCCTGCCCAAGCCTGATGCGGCCATAGCGCGACAAAGCCAGCCAGATGCTCACGATCAGCATGAAGGATGCCGCCAACATGATAAACCAGCCGCGGCTGATGAACTGGACATGGACTAGCTTGGCTGCACCGGCCGCTAGTCCTCCAGCATCGATCAGGCCCCAGATCGCGATAGCACCGGTGATGACCAGCGCGCTGATCAGCAAGGGGCTGGTAAAAGCGGATTTCTGGCCTGGCACCGCGCTGCCGTCATTACCCGGTTGTGGTTTGATTTCATTATTGGTCATGGTTGTTGTTACTGGTCGAGAGCTCCCAAAACAGGCCCGCCTGGGCAAAACAGGTTTTTCGCGACGATCCTTATAACCTGATATGTGGATCAAAAATATCGGATTAGGGCAAGTTCCGTATTTCGGGAACAGTATACTGCCCCCATATTTCCGTCAAATAATCCAATTAATCGCCTTGTCATAATCGTCGAAATCGAAATGCCTAACCTCGGCTTTGACGAAGTGGTTAACAATGGCTGGAAAAATATCAGCAGCTTTTGCATCCGTCACCAACGCCACCTTGTTGATTGCGTGATGGTGATTTCTGACAAAACGAAAATGTTCGATGACATCACCGAGACTTTCCCATCCCGGGAAGGTCCTGGTTTTAATGATCAGCCCGTCGAGCCATCCCTGGTTTTCAATCATCGGGCCACCTGTCTTGCGATTACCGCGAAATCGTCCTTGGTCAAGGGGCCCGATTTCACATGCTGTTTCTCGATGGCGTATAGGTGGATCAACAGGATGGATCAGCCCGGTTTCACCGTGCCGATTCACCAATCAACCGGGAGCTTGCCCGGCTAACGCAGACCATCGCCCGGCGAGTCGGACGATATCTTGAGCGCCAGGGCCTGTTGGAACGGGATGTCGAAAACAGCTATCTGTCCCCGGAGGCTGTTGCCGAAGATCCCATGGCCCAGTTACTGGGTCATTCGATCACCTATCGCGTCGCGGTGGGACCGCAGGCAGGACGCAAGGTGTAC
>JAAESG010000525.1 GCA_024229615.1 Gammaproteobacteria bacterium
CTAAGAAATCTCCTTGAAGGAGTACTAGTGCTCTTTCAAGCAAGTACTGATACGGGATTCGCTTGTCATGTACTGAAATTAACCCGAGAATATGCACCGCCAGCCGCATTGAGCAGAGATTTCCAAAAAATGGGCAAGAAAAAAAAGAAGACCTCGGACAACACTATCGCGTTGAACCGTATCGCTCGTCACGACTATTTCATCGAGGATGAAATCGAAGTCGGTATGGCGCTGGAAGGCTGGGAGGTTAAAAGCCTGCGCGCGGGTAACCTGCAGCTGAAAGAAACATATGTCATGGTTAAAAACGGTGAGATTTGGCTGATAGGGGCGCATATAAGCCCCCTCAATACCGTATCGACACACGTCACACCGAACCCAACACGCACGCGTAAGCTACTAGCGCATCGCACCGAGATCGATCGCCTGGTCGGCATGGTTGAGCGCAAAGGCTACACCCTTATCGCGCTGTCAGCCTACTGGATCCGGGGTCGTGCGAAGTTGAAACTGGGGGTAGCCAAAGGCAAAAAGGCACACGATAAACGTGCCAGCATCAAGGATCGAGACTGGAAGCGCGACAAGGCCCGTATCCTCAAACCGTCCTGACTCCAGGCCTGGCAAAATACTTTAAAATCGAAGCCCACTGTGGGGAAAAATTCCCCGAGATTGTTCCAGGAATCAATGCAACCTATTCAGGATTTCGAAAATCTTGGCATTGTTACGCGATCCCGGATAGGTGCTGCGCACCTTCCGGGATGACACCTTCGGTGTCACTTCCAGGCCGGATCGTCGTGTTGGGTTGCAAGAAACTCAATGTACTCGCAGTTGGCTTGCTGAGATAATTCATCAAGCTGCCACAACGGCAAAGGTTGCCCGGGATCGATACGCTGCACTTCAAGTTGCTCGGAACTGTTATCGTTTCCCTGTTCAGAATCCAGCCCGAGACTGGTCTGCCCCCCGGTCATCACCAGATAAACATCTGCGAGGATACGCGCATCGAGCAAGGCCCCGTGCAAACTGCGATGACTGTTGTCTATGCCATAACGCTTGCACAGCGCATCCAGATTATTTTTTTGTCCGGGATGCTTTTGGCGCGCCAGCAACAAGGTATCGAGAATGCTGCAAGCTTCTGCCAACGGCGCGAATGGTTGCTCGAGTCGTGCCAGTTCCTGGTTCAGAAATCCAACATCGAATGCTGCGTTGTGAATCACTAACTCGGCGCCCGCAATATAGCTGTAAAAATCATCGGCGAGTTCTGCAAATCGGGGTTTATCCTGTAGAAACTCACTACTGATACCGTGTACATCGAAGGCACCACTATCTACTTCGCGCTCGGGATTGAAGTAGTAGTGCCAGTTGCTTCCGCTTACCCGACGATTGAGCAGTTCAATACAGCCGATTTCGATGATTCGATGACCCTGGCTCACTTCCAGCCCGGTCGTTTCCGTATCCAGTACGATCTGTCTCATGCTAGATTCTCCGCATCTATCGCCGCATTCGCGAGCTGATCGGCAAACTCATTATCCGCAATCCCGGCGTGTCCTTTTACCCAGTTCCAGTCTATTTTATGGCGCGTCACCTCGTCTTCCAGCTGTTGCCACAGATCCATATTTTTAACTGGCTTCCGGGCGGCGGTCCTCCAGCCATTTTTCTTCCAGTTGGCTAACCACTCGGTAATCCCATGCATAACGTATTTCGAATCCGTATTCAGGTCTATTTCACAGGAGCGTTTTAGCGCCTTTAATCCCTCAATGACAGCCATCAATTCCATGCGATTATTTGTTGTCTCCGAGGCATAACCCTTCAGGGTCTTTAGCTGATCGTTATAACGTAAGACTACTCCCCAGCCACCGGGTCCCGGGTTACCACGACAGGCACCATCGGTATACATTACGACCCTGGTACTCATGCCTGCCTAACGATCATATTTCATCCCACGTCCAACACTGGGGCGGGCAATCTTGGCAGGCAATATCTTGCGCGTTACCCAACGATGCCGCACCGGGGTCAGTGGCGATATGCTTTTACTGTACACCAGTAAATTGAGCGCGCCGAACACCGGCAACCAGTTTCTGAAGCCCTTTTCCAGCCATGACAAATGCCGGGTTATCGAGGGTTTTTGAATCGGTGGCAAATAGCCAACCCGATAGTGACGATGTTGATCAAAACCGAGCAGGCGCATCCAGTCATCGATTCTTTTCGCTGTGTAAAAATGGCCTTTGAAGGGAACATGCTCCAACCAGGCCTGAAAAAAGTGGCGCAGCCCCCAAAGCGATTTTGGATTGAAATCGATAATCACCAGCTTGCCCTCGGGAATGAGTATTCGAAATGCTTCGCGTAAAACCGCATGCGGTTCGCTGGTGTTGGACAGATGATGCATCAGGATCACCAGGTCAACGCTATCAGACGCCACCGGTAGCATGCAGGGATTGGCATGAATCTGGGCCTCACTGGCCCGCTCGTCCAGGGTGAACTGGTGTTTGACCCGACAGCTATTTTGCAAGTCCGCGGCCAATTCCGTACAACCTATCTGCAATGAGTAATATCCGAAGGTTGTGGCCAACATAGGACTGAGTTTTTCTTCAAGTTCACTGAACAAATATTGTCCGGTTTCACTCGAATACCAGTCATCTATATTGGCAAATCCTTTGCTTTCAGTAGTTTGCCGCCAAAATCTCATTTGAAACTTACGAATAACCAATTACAATTAGATATATTCTAGCCATACAGCGCGATCGATACTAATGTTTCTAAAGCAAAAGCCCCTTCAAGGGGACAGTAATCTACTGCTCATGCCGTTGCTCGTGCTGATCCTGACGGGTTGTGCAACCCTGGAACGCGATGCCGAAATCGAAAGCACAGCCGATGGTGCTGTCGCGACACCCGTTGCGACAATGGCTGGGTCAGAGATCGAGACACCCCAATTCAAAGATCTAATGCCGCGGAAGTTCTCCACCGACTTTCTCAAAGAACTTTCACAGTCCAGGTCAGATCCCTATGCTTCGCAAGATTTCTTCGACTTCGAACAAGATCCCGATGTTCCGCTGAACCTGAATATTGAATTCGAAGTCGAGCAGACAGAGCTGGCACTTGAACGGCAATTGCGCGAAGAGGCCGAACTGGCAGCTGCACTCAAGCTGTCGTTACTGGAGGCCAGCAGAAAAAATAACGCCTGGTATCGATTGCAGCAGGGAATGCAATTGACCAGCGTAGACAACAAACGCGTCGACGCTCAGCTGAAGTGGTTTCTTGATCATCCCGGTTACCTGCAGCGTGTAATGGAGCGGGCCCGCCCTATTCTCCCTTTCGTCCTCGATGAACTCGAAAAACGAAACTTGCCGAGTGAATTGGCACTATTGCCTATCGTCGAATCCGCATACCAGGCTTTTGCCTACTCACACGGACGTGCCTCGGGTATGTGGCAAATCATTCCTTCGACGGGGCGTTTCCTCGGTCTAAAGCAAAATTGGTGGTATGACGGTCGCCGCGATATCATCGAGTCAACGCATGCAGCAATTTCTTACCTTGATAGTCTGGCGAAACAATTCGATGGTGATTGGGAGCTGGCACTGGCAGCTTACAATGCGGGACCCGGGAAAATCCGTAACGCGGTGCGCTACAACAAAAAGCGCAAGCGCAAAACCGATTTCTGGCACCTGACCAAAATCCGTAACGAAACACGCGCCTATGTCCCCAAGCTATTTGCACTCAAGGAAATATTTTCCAATCCGGATAAGTATCAACTCGATCTGGTCCCCGTTGGTAACGAAGTCAGTTACGAAGTTGTCGAACTGGACGGTCAGATCGATCTCGCTCTAGCCGCCGATCTTGCCGGTATATCTATCAACGAACTTTATCAATTGAATCCAGCCTTCAATCGCTGGGCAACCGCACCCAACGGACCACACCGTTTATTGTTACCACTCGGCAAGGCAGAGGAATTCGAGCGACGAGTGGCCGAAGTACCAGCCAGCAAACGAATCAACTGGGTAAGACACAAGATCAGAAATGGCGAAACACTAAGCCATATCTCGAAAAAGTATCGTACCACCGTAAGGCTCATCAAGGACGTCAACAAAATTCGCGGCCATCGGATTCGGGCTGGAAAATACCTGATGATTCCAACCGCGACAAAGTCGTTAAAGACTTACACATTGAGTGAGAATTCGCGTAAGACCACGATACAAAATACCAACCGCTCAGGTAAAAAACAGGTTCATATCGTTCGCAGCGGTCAAAGCCTGTGGAGCATTTCCAGAAGATATGGCGTTACTACCAAGGCCCTGGCCCAATGGAATGGAATCGCGCCCATCGACACGCTTAGCGTGGGTCAGAAACTGGTGGTCTGGACTCGAACCAAACTCGCCCACACGGTCAGCTTGAATCAGGCTCGCCCTGACAACGCCTTGCATGCGCTCAGATATACGGTAAGAAAGGGAGATTCGCTTTACCTCATCGCCAATCGGTTCAATATCAGGGTGGCCGATATCAAGCGTTGGAATCGGGTCGGGAAATATTTGCAACCCGGGCAAAGACTCAAGCTCTATGTAGACATAACCAGCCAATCCGGGTAATGCAATTAGGTCTGTGATCCAGCGCTGATATTTTGACCACAAAAGTTGCTTTATCGAGAACCAAGCGCCAAAATACCCTTTTGTCAATGCGACCCACGAAGGATCTCTGAATAAAACATGAGCCTTGAAATTGATCCCAAACAAATAAAGTCTTTTTCACCGATCAATTCCCTTAATCCTGAAAATGCTCAAGATTTAATCAAAAAAATCTCTGCCACTACGGTGCAGAGTGGACACTATGTTTTCAAAAAAGGAGACGCGGACAAGTTCCATGTTTACCTGCTCAAGGGTGAAGTCGAACTGATAGATGATAAAAAGGTCATCAAGGTCGTCAAAACCGGGTCAGCGGATGGCCTACAACCATTAGCGCACGGTTTTCCCAGGCCTCTGTCCGCACGCGCCAAAAACTCGGTTGTAGTTACCAGGATCAATAGCGACATGCTCGATATCATGCTGACATGGGATCAGACCGGCAGCTATACCGTAGAAGGTGTTGACGAGGAAGATGATGAAACCGACTGGATGACCCGTATATTGCAAACCAGGGCATTCCATCGAATACCTCCGGCCAATATCCAGGCTATGTTCATGCGCATGGAGTCAGTCGGCTTCAAGCCGGGCGAAAAAGTAATCGAGCAGGACTCGGAGGGTGATTTCTTTTACATCATCAAGGAGGGGCGCTGTCTGGTGACACGCTCGACACCTGCCAATCCGAACGGAGTAAAACTCGCCACCTTGACGGTCGGTGATAGTTTCGGTGAAGAGGCGTTGATTTCCGATAGCAAGCGTAATGCCACCATTACCATGCTCACCGATGGGCACTTGATGCGTCTTAACAAGGAAGATTTTAACTCCCTGTTGAACGAGCCACTTCTCAACTGGGTGAATTACGATGAAGGCAAAAAACTGGTTGACGAAGGTGCCGTCTGGTTTGATGTTCGACTTCCGACGGAACACAAGGCCAAACACATCAAGGGAAGCATCAATATTCCACTGATTTTCCTGCGCATGAAAGCCAATTCGCTCGACGCACAGAAGAAGTACATCATTTACTGTGATACCGGGCGCCGTAGTTCGGCGGCATCTTTCCTGTTAAACGAAAAGGATATCGATTCCTGCGTGCTCAAAGATGGAGTCGATACTGCGGAAGCGAACGACCTCGTTACCGCCTAAGTGAATAACCTGGGATCGAACTTTCATCGATTTCATCGATCTGCTCCGGGTCAAGAAATTCCTCGGCATAATCCTGATAGACTCGCTCTTTGATAAAAATATCAAATATATCCGGGTCGATGTGACCTTCCTTTTTCATTGAACCCATAATCTTCAGGCATTCTGATAATTTTTTGCCTTTCTTGTACGGGCGATCACTGGCAGTCAAAGCTTCAAATATATCCGCAATCGCCATGATCCGCGCCTGCACTGACATTTCGTCCCGTTTGAGGCCTCGAGGATAACCACTTCCATCCATTTTTTCGTGATGTCCGCCGGCATATTCGGGTACATTCTGCAAATTCCTTGGAAAGGGTAAGGATTCGAGCATTTTTACGGTGGCGATAATATGACTATTGATGATTTCGCGCTCGTCGTCGTTGAGGGTTCCACGCTTTATCGAGAGGTTCGTCACTTCATCGTCACTCAAAAGCGGCCTGCACTCCCCGGCTGTATCGATCCACTCCATCTCGGACAACCGCCGAATCCGCGCGACATCATCATCGCTCATGAATTCACCACCGATATTGGCTTTTCGCAGGAACTCGAAATCCTGTACTAACTGTTGGCAGCATTGTTCATATTCGACCTTCAGGCTACCGATGGACTGCTCTTCGCCATCGCGCTGCAGACAGCCTTGTAGAAACCTTATTTCCGCATCGCGTCGTAGCACTTCAAAGCGCAGCTCCAACTCGTGAATACGATCACAGATTGTTTCCAGTTTGGTTGCTTTATCCATGACGTATTCCGGAATAACCACCTTGCCGCAGTCGTGCAGCCAGGCCGCAATCTCGAGTTCGTAACGATCGTGATCACTGATGCAGAAATTTTTTAATGGACCAATTCTCGTGCCATGGGCAGCCTCGGCGAGCATCATTGTCAACACTGGAATACGCCGACAATGTCCGCCGGTATAAGGTGATTTGTCATCGATGGCCGCGGCAATCATCCTGATGAAGGATTCGAATAGCACCTGAAGTTCGGAGATCAGGCGTCGCTGGGTTAACGCCACCGCCGCCTGCGAAGCCAGCGATTCAGCAAGTTGCTGATCGATAGCATTGAACTCGATCACTTCACCACTGCTCTCGTCCCTGGCGTTAATTAGCTGTAAAACCCCGATTATTTCCTGTTCGTGATCCTTCAGCGGGAAGGTCAGCATTGACTGGGTGCGATACTCAGTTTTGCTATCAAAGTCCCGGGTACCGGTAAAATCAAAACCATCTTCATTGTAAGCATCGGCAATATTGATGGTTTTCCCGGAAAGTACACAATGGGTGACTACATTGGAGTGGTTTTCCAGATCCTCTACCACCAGTGGAATCGGTGAAAATGTGATTTCATTGTTCGAGCTCCCTCCCATTTGGATGTCGAGAGAGTCATTAGATATGATTTCGAAACTAAGTTCACCGCCTTTCAAAATATAAAGCGAACCCCCATCCGCGCGAGTCAAAGACTTTGCGCCCATCATGATCAATTCAAGCAATTTCGGGGTATCGGTTTCAGCGGACAGGGCTATCCCGATTTCATTGAGGCGATCGATTCTATCGAGCAATTCTGACATAAACTGGTTATTTGACTCCGCTGATTCAGCCCTTTGTATTTAGGAAATGAACAGCCCTTAGTCTAGGCCAATCACATGGCTTTTCCAGTTTGTCTATCGGATCAACTTTTTGCTCCATAACACTGGTAAAAAAAGGCGTAGAGCCCTATAGTTATTGGTCATCGCGATGCAAATGAACTACCGGGGGTTACAAGCCGCTAACCAGTTCATGATGATCGCCTATACTATAAAACTATCCTGCGATCTGGATTCAAGATTTATCCAGTCGCACGCCCTGCCAGTACCCAAATTAATAGCGGGGTAGCGAATAAAAATGAATATATGGAGACGGTATGAAATCCCGTTTTTGGAGTAGCGACTGGTTCGCTGGGCTACTGATAACTTTGGTGGTCGTGATTCTATCGGGGTCGGCTCCTTTTCAAAGTCTGGAGCGCTCATTCTACGACTGGGGCGTAAGATCTACTGATCGCCTGCCTTCAGACAAAATTGTGGTCATCGCCATCGACGATGAAAGCATCAACAATATAGGTCGCTGGCCATGGCCGAGAGACCTCCACGCCGAACTCATCAATCGCCTTTCCGAGGGTGGCGCGAAGGTAATAGGTCAAACGGTATTCTTCCTCGAACCACAAATCGATCCCGGGATGTTATATATCCGCGAATTGATCGAGTTTTTCTCTATCGCCAGTTTCAACGATGTTCCGGCAGACATCGACGCCCTTGGTGCGATGCTCGAATTTGAAGGTAAGAACAAGGCGGTTAATGAAATCCTCGAATTCTATCTTCAATCAAGTGTCAATACGCGCCTTAGTCAGGATCTCGAGACATTGAAGACGAGTCTGTTTGAAGCCGAACAGGCCCTAAATACTGACGCCAAACTGGCCGAGAGTATAGAAAATGCCAAAAACGTGGTACTGGCAATGGTATTTTACCTGGGGATGCCACGTGGTAAACCGGATGCGGAATTACCTGACTATGTACTGAAAAACTCCATTAATCAGATCCGCGACAGGGTTTCGGCGCAAGCCAGCGGGTTGTATCCGGTACCGAGCGAGGATGCATTGCCACCGATACCCGATATAGGCCGTTTTGCCGCGGCGATCGGACATTTGAACACCCTGCCCGACCTCGACGGTGGAGTCCGCTCTGAACCCCTGGTTTTGCTGCATTACGATCGCTACTACCCATCGATCTCCTTGCAAATTGCCGCCAGGAGCCTGAATCTTGACACCAGCGATATCAGGGTTAATCTTGCAGAAAGTGTAGAGCTGGGATCCTTGGCCATCAAAACCGACTCACAGCTACAGATGAATACCTTTTACTATTCAGATATTCAGGGATTTCCGGCGTTTGAGATAGATTCATATTACGACGTTTTTACCGGCAAAATACCGCTCGAAAAGTACAAGGACAAAATTGTTCTGATCGGACCTACGGCGACCGGTGTGGGGACACCGCAGGTGACCCCGATTGACGCCGCGATGGCCCCGGTATTGACCCTGGCGCATTCGGTTTCGAGTATTTTGCAGGAAGATTTTTTCATCGAACCCGAATGGGGGGCCTGGGCTCGAATGGGAGCATTCCTGTTGGTAATGCTTTATCTGATGTTAATGATGCCCCGCCTCAAGGCAGGCGTTGCTTTTGTCGTGACGCTGCTGCTGGTGTTGTCGATGGTGGCCGGCCATTATGTGTTGATGACCAGCCACGCAATGTGGATACAGCTGATGACGCCCGGCGCACTGCTGACGATTGGTTACCTGCTGATTACCACCAAACGATTTCTCGTTACCGAACGTGGTAAGGCCAGGTCTGACGAGGAATCTACCGAAAGCAATCGTATGCTCGGTATAGCCTTTCAAACCCAGGGGCAGCTCGATATGGCCTTCGAGAAGTTCCGCAAATGCAGCCCGGTCGATGAACAGGTACTGGAGGCGATGTATAATCTTGCCCTCGATTTTGAACGCAAACGACAGTTCAATAAAGCCACATCGGTTTACCAGTACATGTCCAAGCACGACAAGAAATTCCGCGATATCGAGTCGAGAATGGATCGCGCACAGAAAATGGAAGAGACTGTCATGCTCGGTGGTAGTGGCGGACATGCGGGTGGAACCCTGATGCTGGATGGCGGTGGAATTGAAAAGCCGATGCTGGGACGTTACGAAGTCGAGAAAGAACTCGGTAAAGGTGCCATGGGTATTGTTTACCTCGGCAAGGATCCAAAAATCAGTCGCGTCGTGGCAATAAAAACCATGGCATTGGCACAGGAATTTGAAGAAGACGAGCTCGACGAAGTCAAGGAGCGGTTCTTCCGCGAAGCTGAAACTGCCGGACGACTCAATCACCCGAACATCGTCACTATTTACGATGCCGGCGAAGAACATGACCTTGCCTATATTGCGATGGAATTTCTCAAGGGCCATGATTTGGCACGTTATTGTAAACCTGACAACTTGATGGAAGTACGTACGGTAATCAGCATCGTCGTGCGCTCTGCCGAAGGTCTTGATTTCGCCCACAATCAAAATGTCGTGCACCGCGATATTAAACCCGCTAACATCATGTACGAATCCGAGTCGGATATCGTCAAGATTACCGATTTTGGAATTGCCCGAATCACCGACTCGAGTAAAACAAAAACTGGCATGGTGCTGGGCACGCCATCTTATATGTCGCCTGAGCAACTTGCCGGTAAAAAGGTCGATGGACGCTCGGATCTTTTTTCACTAGGGGTCATGCTTTACCAGATGCTATCAGGATCACTACCCTTCAAAGCTGATTCCATGGCCAGCCTGATGTTCAAAATTACTAATGACGAAGCAGCCGATGTCAGAACCATCAGGCCAGAAATTCCGCAAGCCCTTGCCGCAGTCATCAACAAGGCCCTGACTAAGGACGCGGATCAGCGATATCAGACCGGAGCTGAATTTGCCAATGCTCTAAAAGTTTTCCTGACCCCCAAGCCCTGACTGTTTAATGAATTTACAAAATAAGATAACAATCACGGGCCTAACCGATATCGGCATCGTACGCGGTAAGAATGAGGACTCGATCGGTTTCGATAGTGCGCTCGGCCTGGTAGTGCTGGCCGATGGCATGGGCGGTCACCGCGGTGGGGAAATCGCGAGTAGCATGACGGTTGATTCCATCATCGATAACCTGCAACAACGTCTGCCCGAAATAGCGCCCGGAGAAGTGGATGAAGCCAGTGGTTTCTCACTGGAATCTATCTGTATTCAGGACGCCGTAGTCGATGCAAATAAACTGGTTTATAAGGCAGCTGAAGCGAATCCTGAACACAAAGGCATGGGCACCACAATCGTGGTGTTGCAATTTTACAACAATTCGTTTTCGCTCGCGCATATCGGTGATTCACGTTGTTACCGATTGCGCTCCGACAGATTCGAACAAATTACCAAGGATCATTCTCTACTGCAGGAGCTGATTGACCGTGGTTTTTACACTCCGGAAGAAGCCCGAAATTCGATGAACAAGAACCTCGTAACGCGTGCTTTGGGCATCGATCCGATCGTCATGCCAGACATTCAGGAAGATATAGTTCTGAAAAATGATTTATACCTGCTATGTTCAGATGGACTAACCGATTTAGTTGAAGACGAAGATATATACTTAACTATTAAGCAATTTAGTGCTAATCTAGAAGAAGCTGCCAAGCAATTGATTACAAAGGCAAACCAGAAAGGTGGAAAGGACAATATTTCGGTAATGTTATGCCGAATAGACGATGATTTTTCGTCACGGACAGGCTGGTTTAAAAAATTTGTTGCCTGGTTTGACGAATAACGGATTACACCCAGTAGAAACATACTCAAGAGGCTGGATTACAACATGGTCGCAAAACTGATCACGACATCAAGCACGGGCGAAAAAACCGAGTTCGAATTGGTCAATGAAACTACTACTATTGGCCGTAAGCCAGGGAATGATATCCAGATCGATAACCTGTCGGTCAGTGGCAGACACGCCCAGGTCATTACGATACTTGAAGACTCCTTTCTAGAAGATCTTGGCAGCACAAATGGAACCTATGTCAATGGTAAGTTGGTAAAAAAGCACGCTCTCGAAAACGGTGACAATATCACCCTGGGCAAATACCAAATTACCTACCAGAACAGTTCCGGTGGCGGTGAACAGGATTTCGAGCAAACCATGATTATTCGTCCCGGCGAAGCGGGTATGCCTGAGGAAGCCGGTGGTAAGGAAATCGACAAGTCGGTACAGAAGATTTCTGCTGCAATCGCGTCCGAAGCAGCGACCGCAGCGGCTTCGCCGATGGCCCACAAAGAAGCCTGCCTACAACTTTTGAGTGGCGCCAAT
Source organism: Gammaproteobacteria bacterium (assembly GCA_024229615.1). Classification (GTDB taxonomy): domain Bacteria; phylum Pseudomonadota; class Gammaproteobacteria. The sequence goes on from JAAESG010000525.1 coordinate 11,683, forward strand.
GCCGGTAAGGAACTGGTTCTAACCAAAGCTTTGACCACGATTGGCCAGCCGGGAGTTCAGGTTGCTGCGATAACCCGGCGTCCCCAGGGATTCTTTCTTATCCACGTTGATGGCGGTCCCAATAACAGCGTACCGAAAGTCGGAGGCTCGCCGATCGGATCTAACGCCCATGAACTAAAAAGCCACGACATCATCGAAGTCGCTGGCGTAAAAATGGAATTTTACCTGAAGTAAAAACCACCGACTGCTCATCCCACTTTAACCTCGGGAGCAAGCATGCAACTTCAGCGAATCGTCAGACTGGTTCTCAGCGCATTCATTCTTGCTGTACTGCTGATCGATACCTCCGGATTGTACAAGTATCCATTTGTTAAGCAGCTCGAGAACTGGACTTACGACGCGCGACTCAATTTTACTCGTCCCGACACCCTCGACGAGCGTGTTGTGATTGTCGATATCGACGAGAATTCCCTGGCTGAGGTCGGTCGCTGGCCATGGGGTCGTGACAAGCTGGCCACGATCGTTGAGAACCTGTTTGGAATGTACCAGGTTGACGTGGTGGGATTTGATATCGTATTTGCCGAAAAGGATGAAAGCTCTGGTCTGGAGCAATTTGAACAACTCGCACGTTCTACTCTAAAAGATAACTCGAAGTACCTGCAAGAACTGAATAGAATTCGCCCCAGCCTGATGCACGACGAGATTTTCGCCGATAGCCTGATCGGGAAAAATGTTGTCCTGGGTTACTACTTCAAATCCCACCTACAAAAAGATGAACCGGGTGTTACAGGCTTGCTGCCGCCCGCTCTGACCAAAATGGACGTGCAGTGGAGTGAGCGTCTGCCACTTAACAAAGCCGTTGGCTACGGCGGCAATCTGGAGATATTACAAGCCTCGGCAAAATCCGGTGGTTATTTCGACAACCCCTCCGTCGATGCCGACGGTGTATTTCGGCGCGTGCCATTGGTTCAATCTTACGATGGGTACTTGTTTGCATCGCTGGCGTTGGCCACGGCGCAGGCGCACCTCGATTCGGCAGGAATCGAGCTGGCCGTCGAAACCGGAGGTTCCAAGGGCGGCAAGGAGTACTATGCCCTCGAAACCATCAATATTAAAAACTATCGTATACCGGTCGACGCCAACGGTGCTGTTTTCGTCCCATATCGTGGCAGACAGGGCAGTTTTCGTTATATTCCCGCGTATAAGGTACTCAACGGCGAAACCGATATTGGCGATCTCAAAAACAAGGTCGTGTTGGTCGGCACGTCCGCTCCGGGGCTACTCGACCTGCGCTCCACTCCGGTTCAAAACATTTATCCCGGAGTTGAAGTTCATGCCAACATAATTTCCGGAATTCTGGATGACCGTATCAAACACAAGCCCGCCTGGACGATCGGTTATGAGGTAGTAATACTGATTGTCATAGCAGTATGTATGGCACTGTTACTTCCTTTGGTTTCTCCCCTGCTCGCAGCAGCCGGTAGCCTCGCATTTTCGGGTTTGGTACTGGCCGGAACCTTCGTCGCCTGGAACAATAACCTAATCCTACCACTTGCCAGCCCGATGCTGTTGATCGTTCTGATCTTCATGTTGCACATGACCTATGGCTTTTTTATCGAATCCCGTGGTAAACGACAGCTCGCCAATCTGTTCGGTCACTACATTCCACCAGAATTGGTCGATGAAATGTCAGAGTCTCCGGAAGAATATTCTCTCGACGGGGAAAATCGTGAAATGACCGTTTTATTTTCCGATGTGCGTGGGTTCACCACAATTTCCGAAGGTATGGATCCCAAACAATTAACCCAGCTGATGAATGCACTGCTAACCCCGATGACCCGTGTCATCCACAAAAATCGAGGCACCATAGACAAGTACATGGGCGATGCCATCATGTCATTCTGGGGAGCACCGCTAGCCGATTCAGAACATGCCAGACATGCGTTGTATGCCGCCATCGAAATGATGGATGAACTCAAGATCATGCAGGAGGATTTCAGGCAACGCGGCTGGCCTGAAGTAAATATAGGCATCGGTCTGAACACCGGCAACATGAATGTAGGTAACATGGGATCGGAGTTTCGCATGGCCTATACCGTGCTTGGAGACGCGGTCAACCTTGGCTCCAGATTGGAAGGCCTGACTAAAAACTATGGCGTTAATATTATTGTTAGCGAAACCACCAAAGTGGAAATTTCAGAATTCGTGTTTCGTGAACTCGATCTGGTCATTGTTAAAGGCAAGAATGAACCCGTCGCAATATTTGAACCGGTCGGACACAAGAATGATCTGGACAAGGCGGTAACCTCCGAGCTCAGCGCCTACCGGAAGGCCCTGATGAACTTCAGAGCTCAATCCTGGGATAAAGCGGAACTGGATTTTTTCAACTTAAATCGTGCCAGCCCGAATCGACGCCTGTACCAGATCTATCTCGATCGAATTGCGGTCTTTCGCAAAGAACCACCCGGGGACAACTGGGACGGTGTTTTTACCCACACCTCGAAATAAGCGGACTAGCCTCGCTACCAGCAGGCGCGTAACTCGTTCGCCAGTATTTCAATCCCTTTTGCCAACTCCTGCTCGCTTTGCACATAATTCATACGCACACAACTTTCGGCATGGTCGGACACTGTGAGTTGACCCGGGAAAAAGTATTTCCCCGGCACCACCAGTAAACCTTTTTGTTTTAAGCGCTGATATAGTTCACTAGTAGTCACACCGAGTCCCTCGAACCATAACCACAGAAACATCGAGCCCTCGGGTTTGTGTATATGCAAGCGCGGATCATCGATCGCATCGCGTAACAAGCGTACCGCCAGAGACGAACGCCGCTTGTAAAAGGGTTGAATCACATCGTTACAAAGGGGTAGCAAAGCATCATCAAGGATCAATTGATTTACAATTTCGGCACCAAAACCTGATGGCGCCAGGCTGGTTACTGCCGTCATGTTAGAAAAATAACGAATCACTTCCTCGTTAGCGATGACGATTCCACTGCGCGCGCCAGGGAGTCCCAACTTCGATAGGCTCATACAAACGATACAGTTTTCGTTCCAGAAAGGAGTGACCTGGTTAAATATGATATTCGGAAAAGGTGTGCCATAGGCACTGTCGATCATTAACGGCAGGTTATTACTACGTGCTGTCAAATCGAGCTGGCGGCATTCATCATCGGTGAGTACATTGCCACTGGGGTTGGTCGGCCTGGAAACGCAAATAAGTCCGATAGAATCGTCAACTTGTAAATTTTCAAAATCAACTTTGTACTTGAAAAAGCCGTCAGCCAGCATTTCAATGCGGGCCTCCTGGCTCACGATCAATCCATCTTCGATGCCAACATCACTGTAACCGATATACTCCGGCACAAGGGGTATCAACACCCGTCTCTGTTGTGCTGCGGAGATACCCGCAAAAGAATTAAAGAGGATGAAAAAAGAACTCTGGCTACCGTGCGTCAGTGCAATATTTTTACTGCTGATATCCCAGCCGTACTGTTGCTGGAAAAACTGCGCGAGTGTCTCCAGAAACAAGGTTTTTCCCTGTGGTCCATCGTAGTTTGCGAGGGTAGCAAACAACTTACCGGATTTATGAAGTTCCCCAATCAGGGCTTCGAAGACAGACGCGACCTCTGGAATATGCGCCGGATTGCCACCACCTAACATGACTACACCAGGCTTGGCCAATCCTTCGGCCAGGTCATCCATCAAATGGGTAATTCCGGAATAACCTTGAAATCGTTTTCCAAAATCAGACAGATTCATCATATTCTGTTTTTACCGGTATGCATTGGGAAGATGTTAATTACGGACAGTATTTGAAAAAAATGCAACCGTTTTCAGCGCTTTTTATGATCTGTGCCAAAAGTTGACTGATGTTCACTATATGTCAACATGCGTCTCTGGAGGGTCAACCACAACCATGCAATATGCACACGAGCTAGAATTCAAGGTACGCGACTACGAATGCGATTTACAGGGTGTCGTTAACAACGGTGTTTATCAGAATTACCTGGAGCATGCGCGACACGAATTTCTTCAGTCCAAAGGCATCAACTTTGCCGAAGTCACGGCCGCCGGAATCAATCTGGTGGTCATCAGAGCCGAACTGGATTACAGGAACTCGCTGGCCAGTAATGACCGTTTCGTGGTTCGCAGTCTAGTTCGTCAGGTTTCCAGAGTGCGTTTCGAGTTCCAGCAGGATATTTTCCGTTTACCCGATGAAGCGCTAATGCTCAGTGCAAAAATCACTGGCACCTCGTTAAACCAGAAAGGAAGGCCTTTTGTCCCTGAAATGCTGGCTACACTTTTTAGTAGCGAGTCAGCGCATGATTGAGCTACTTCAGCTCGGGCTGATAACTTTCTCTGATATCCGAAAATGCTGTTAGCGCCGGTTCCACTGCTTCACCCTCGGCCAAACAGAACTGATTGATGCCACAACGCTGCATAAAAGCCAACTGGTCACGTAATACTTCTCCCTGGGCACGGATATCGCCCTCGAATGCATACCTCTGGCGTAACATTCGCGCCTGGCTAAATGCACGTCCGTCCGAGAATGCATCGAAACTCAGCACAACAAGAACAAGTCCTGGCAGATAGGCTTCAATTTCTGCGATCGGGTCGGTTACCTCAAGTTCCACACCGACAAGGGCCTGGGCATGTTCGAGTTGACTCCAATGGGTATGTAAAAACTCAAGATCGACAATGATATGTTCGGCATCATCGATTAAATCGATACTGTTAATCCTGACCCATTCATCTTTTATTGCTTCGCCAGAACTAATCACGATTGACATAGACACGCTCCTTGAAAGGTTTGCTGCCAAGGCGTGACAAAGAGTCGAGAAAACCTTCTCCCTGCGTGCGCAAATCGATATACGTCTGGATGATTTGCTCGACTACATCACCGATATAGCGTTTCTCGACAGCCGGGCCCAAAACCTTGCCGAGTGCCGTATGGTTACCAGCCGAGCCACCGAGAGTGATCTGATACCAATCCGTGCCATTTTTGGACACCCCTAATAAACCAATATTACCCACATGGTGATGGCCGCAGGCGTTCATGCACCCCGAAATATTGATCTTGATGTCTCCTACCCCAAAAAGGATATCAAGCTTGTCAAATCGACTCATAATGTCTTCTGAAACATCGATTGAAGTGGCATTGGCCAATGCACAAAAATCAAACCCAGGGCAGCAAATAATGTCACTGAGAGTTCCTACATTCGGATTTGCCAGGCCTAAACGAGTCAACTCCTGCCACAAGGTGTACAGCCCGGATTGCTCTACCTGGGCCAAAATAAGGTTTTGTGAGTAGGTCGTCCTGATTTCAGACATGCTGTATCGATCCGCAAGCTCTGCGATTTTACTCATCTGTTGGTGATCGATATCTCCTGGGGCTTGCCCATGATTTTTCGGTGATAAAAAAACAATGCGATACCCAGGCATTTTGTGTGCACGGGTATTTTGTCGATACCAACTTGCAAATACTGGATTTGTGGCGACCATTCCGGGCAGTTTTTGATCGTTTTCAAGTTTCCTGTATTGCTGCGTTTTGAACGCTCTGGCTACTTCATCTATACGAGCGTCGCTGAGTTCAAGATCGTTATCGCGAAAATTACTCCACTCGGCTTCCACCTGCTCGCGGAATGTATCAATACCCAGTGCATTTACCAGGATTTTGATCCGGGCCTTGTAAATGTTGTCACGGCGCCCGTGAAGATTATAGACACGCAGGATCGCATCGAGATAACTCAACAATTCTTTCCTCGGCAAAAAATCTCGCAGCAATTTTCCAATCACCGGAGTGCGTCCTAGCCCGCCCCCAACGAGAACCTTGAAACCGACTTCTCCCTGTTCATTTCTATGCATGTGCAGGCCTATATCATGGACCTGTGAGGCAACTCTGTCTTCGCAAGACCCGGTGACTGCAATCTTGAATTTGCGCGGCAAAAAGGAAAACTCGGGATGCAGTGTGGACCACTGCCTTAGCAGTTCGCACCAGACCCGGGGATCCTCAAGTTCATCGGGCGCCACGCCGGCAAGCGGATCTGATGTCACATTACGAATACAGTTTCCACTGGTCTGGATCGCATGCATTTGTACACTTGCCAATTCAGCAAGAATATCGGGTACCGATTCGAGTAGAGGCCAGTTGAACTGAAAATTCTGCCGCGTTGTTATATGGGCATAACCCCGGTCGTAAACTCGTGCAATGTGACTCAGCATGCGCAATTGCTTCGAGTTTAAAACACCATAAGGAATCGCAACTCGTAGCATGGGCGCATGCCGTTGGACGTAAAGACCGTTACGTAACCGCAATTGCCTGTATACCTCCTCATCGAGTTTGCCGGAGAGATAACGACTGGTCTGGTCACGAAACTGTGCCACCCTCTGTTCTACTAATTGCTGATCCACCTGGTTATAAGCGTACATTTGTCTGATCATATTCGATTGGCAGGCTAATATATCTCAGCATACATATCTCAAATAATGATATTTGGAGATAATATATTCGCATTTTGGATATTGAAGGTTTGCGAATTACGCATTACCAATCAATAGACATCCAGGCCAGGTCGATTTCGCTAGCCCGCATTTCTCACCAGGGTGCGGGATGATCGCGC
>JAAESG010000526.1 GCA_024229615.1 Gammaproteobacteria bacterium
CCATGGATGGATGGAAGAATCCATAACAATAGCGGTCAACGGGTTCCAGGCGGCTACGCAGTTCCGCCCAGCTCCTGATTTCGTGAACGGCCTCGTAGGCGATAATTTTTTCCAGGATATGCGCAGGCGTAGTCCAGTCGAGTGGCTCCATCAATAGAAAACCACGATTGAACCAGGCATTGAACAGGTGATGGAAATCAGCGTCGATCTTGTCCAGCTCGGGATTGTCACGCATGGCCTTGAGCAGGTGCTCGCGCATCTTGACCAGGCGCCTGGTACCGCCCGGAGCCAGGTTGATACGACGCAGTAGCTCCTGGCGGCGAGGCTCGGAGGCCGCCGTTACCCTGACCAGATTACTGGCGTCAGGATTTTCCTCGTAGTTCTCGATCGCCTGCTTGATCTGGGCGACATCGATATCGTAGTCGCTATTCAGCAACTTGAAGAAATCCGTGCCCTCTGCGTGCGTCAGCTTTTCGTAGGCGTTGAGAATGCGTTCGGCCAGCAGCAGGCTCGAATATTCGCCATCGGATTCCATCATCATGCGGCACAGCGAATCGATGGATTCGGTTTCCTCTTTCAGCAGGTGCTTGCGCAGAACCGATGGGGTCCACCTGCCGATGTGCAGGGAGGGAACTAAATCCTGGAAAAATTGCATTCGAGACTTTACCGCTATACGGGAGCGGAAAGTCTAACCGATTTCGACCCGTTTATGCGCTTACCAGAATTACAAACTCGGTTTGAGCCAGATCCAGAGTAACCCTGTTGACCCGCCCCGCCGAGCAGGCGCTAACGGTTGGCGATTTCCGCGGTAAAGTTGATGGTTGTATCGTCGTAGTTGAGATGCGACTTGAGTTCCTGCCAAACCGACTCGGAATTGATGATTCTGAAGTGATCGGTATCCCGGGTGACCAGCAGTTTGGTGAGGGGATGGCGGTCACAGAAATCGATCGAGTCGGCAATGGCGCTTTCGCTATCCGATTCGTCGTGAGCAATCACCGAGGTGTCGCCGTAGCTCGCGAGTCTTGCGGCCAGCTCGAGTTTTTTATACTCGTTGCGATAAGTCTCGGAAAACCGGTTGGCGTACTTTTTCACCAGGTCGGCGTGCAGTCACATATTAACCAGTCTCTTGATAAAGTAAAGCTTGTAATTAAATACGGATGAAATCATAAACAACGGTATATTC
>JAAESG010000527.1 GCA_024229615.1 Gammaproteobacteria bacterium
AAACAGATTTCGCTCGTCGAACAGCCCCATCTGGATCGTCCCGTCCTTGACCAGTTTGCCAATCGCTTCGGAGCGCAACGCCGTAATCCAGTCCACGCCCTCGATCTCGCGCAAGGTGTTGATTTGCGTCTGGGTGATCATCCCGCGGTCACCGACTAACACAAATCGTTCGATGCCGAAGTCGTTTTGAACCTTGAGTGCCTGGGGCATCAGCGTTTTCGGGTCCGAGGTATTGCCTTTGAACACCGAGACGGACACGGGAATTCCGCGCTGGTTGGTCAGCAAGCCGTAGTTGACCTGCAGCTTGCCCTTTTTACCGTCGCGGTCGTATCCGAAGCTTGCCAGCGGGCAGGTCACACCTTCGAAGTAGCTCGAGGTGAGGTCGTACAGGGCGAAACCGTCGTTTTCGAGATGGCGCGCTGCCAACTTCTTTTCGATGAGCCCTTGGCGTTCGAGCAGCCAATCCATAGCAGAGTACAGCTCGGTGTCGGTGGCGTCGCTCACGCCGAGGCTTTCGAGCAGGGTCGTCGTATGCCACCACCGGCTAGTCGCCAACTTCGATTGAGGTTCGAGGATGCGTGCGGCCACCATAGCCACCACCAAATCACGCTGCCGTGAATGGCGGGACCCAATGAGTTTTTTGAACTCGAGCCGTCTCATCGCGGTAAGCACCGCTTCGACATGGCCGTGTTGGCGGGAGCCGTCCTCGAGGATCTCGAAGACATCATCGACCGGGACGAGATTTTCTCCCTTGAGAATGCGTCGGATAGCATCCACCTGATCCTTGGGCAGCTTGGACAGGTTGGCGATCGTTCGTTTGCGGACGTTTTTGCCCTCGCGGTACGACTCTCGGAGCAGGACGGCTGGTTTTGAGTTACGATTGGGTACGATGTGAATATGCATGCCCACATTAATACCATATAAACCTTTATAATGAAACTATATATTTTATATACATGCCTACTTTTTCGCGAAACAAAAAACTTAATGAGCGCCGCAACTCTGTGTGTCTAAAGGGAATTCGCGGGGTCAGTCGAAGGAAGGCCAAAAGAACTTCAGTTTAAAGTGTCGTGCGCTTGCTCATATGAACCTGTTAATTTTAGCCCGACTTG
>JAAESG010000528.1 GCA_024229615.1 Gammaproteobacteria bacterium
GACTTGCTTTAGAATGACTAAAGCGGCGTTCTGGTGCCTTACTGCGTACAGACACGCACTGGCTGAATGCGACATACTTAGTCGCCGGGTTAATAGGTGCGATTGGCTGACTGAACGGTTACTGCCTTTGTCGGGCTTGTAAGCCATTTTCTGATTGATATTCACGATTAATCTGATCCCCTGATCCCTGTTATTACGGTGAAGCCGGGCTCACGGATTCGCCATCGATTTTCGTGTGTCCTGTCAACCCAATTAAAACTCTTTAATTGATCCAGGTTAGGAAACCATGCCCCATGGAGGATTATATTGACCAAAATACACGCGATAAAAATTGTCGCAGGCACATATAGAATAATAATCCATACGGGGGATAGTTGATGGAGCTGGAAAAAATTAGTCAAATTGAGGCGGCGACCTGGGTCAACCGCGAGGAAGTCCTGCGGCTCGGCGTCTCAATCCTGTTTATCGTGGGCATTGTCCTGTTTGTCAGTTCACGTGGTGAAGTCAGTCCGATGCTGATCATTGCGGGTATGATTGGTGGCTACATGGCGCTCAATATCGGTGCCAATGATGTCGCTAACAACGTCGGTCCAGCGGTCGGTTCGCGTGCTCTCACCCTGGTCGGCGCCATATTTATAGCCGCCGTGTTCGAGTCATCCGGTGCGTTAATTGCCGGTGGTGACGTGGTCAACACCATCAAGAAAGGCATTATCGATCCCGCCAATATCGAAAATACGGAGGTTTTTATCTGGTTGATGATGGCGGCCTTGCTGGCCGGTGCGTTGTGGTTGAACATGGCGACGGCTATCGGTGCGCCGGTATCGACGACGCATTCGATTGTCGGTGGCGTGCTCGGGGCTGGAATCGCGGCGGGAGGCTGGGAAGTCGCCAACTGGGACAGGATGGGGCAGATTGCTGCGAGCTGGGTTGTTTCGCCGATGATTGGAGGCATCATCGCCGCCGCTTTTCTCTACCTGATGAAACGAACGATTACCTATCAGAAAGATATGCTGGCGGCGGCAAGACGCATGGTGCCAATACTGGTGGCAATAATGGCGTTGGCTTTTTCCAGTTATCTGGCGCTCAAGGGATTGAAAAAGATCTGGAAGTTTGACGTCCCCACGGCGCTGATGATCGGCGCGGGAGTCGCAGTGTTTATTTTTGCCGTTGCCGGGCCGTGGGTGGAGCGCAAGTCAAGAAAGCAGAGCAATGATAAACAAGGCGTCAACGCCCTGTTTACGATTCCGCTGATTTTTGCCGCGGCCATGCTCAGTTTTGCCCACGGCGCCAATGACGTGGCCAACTCGGTCGGCCCGCTGGCTGCGATCAATGATGCTTTAACAACCGGAGGCATTTCCGCCAAGGCGTCTATTCCATTGTGGGTAATGATGGTCGGCGCCATCGGCATTTCACTGGGCCTGGCTTTGTATGGCCCAAAGTTAATCCGGACAGTGGGATCGGAAATCACCGAACTCGATCAAATGCGCGCCTTTTGCATCGCACTTTCAGCCGCGATCACGGTAATTATTGCGACCCAATTGGGATTGCCGGTAAGTTCAACCCACATTGCTGTGGGGGCGGTATTTGGCGTTGGTTTCCTGCGAGAATACCTGAAGCGAAATTATGCTCGTGTGGTGGAACAGATTCATCTTCATCATCTGGATCGTGACAGGACCGATGTCGATAGGTTTCTGGAAGATTTCCAGAATGCAGGCCTGGAAGGAAAGAGCGATATGCTGCAACAGTTAAAGGAGCATTCAGCCGATGCTGATCTGTCGAAGAAGGAACGCAGGGGATTAAAGCGGGTTTATCACCACGAGCTGGTGAAGCGTTCAGCGCTGTTGAAAATCATCGCCGCGTGGATCATTACCGTCCCTGTCTCAGGATTACTGGCAGCGATGTTGTTTTTCATGATTCGCGGCATGATGCTTCCCTGATATGTTGATCGAGCCGGGTCAGATTTTGCGCATGATACCTTGCTACGGGCTGATATCCCAGGGATGATTTCGTTGTCATGTTAAAGAGAATAATCGGGCCATTATTATTCCTGGTTTTCGCCTGGTTCGTGGTTTCGAACGAGGACGCCAGAACAATCATCGCCGGTATTGCCATCTTCCTGGTTGGCATGCACTACATGGAAAATGGTTTCAAATTGTTCAGTGGTGGAGCGCTGGAAACTGTGCTGGCGAGATTTACCAGCACCACACCGAAGGCCATTGGTACCGGATTTCTGGCGACTGCCGTAGTTCAGAGTTCGTCGCTGGTCTCGGTTATCATCATTTCGTTTCTTTCCGCGGAACTCATCGGTCTGACCCAGGCAGTCGGTGTGGTTTTCGGCTCGAATATCGGTACCACCGCCACCGCCTGGCTGGTTTCTTCTTTCGGGCTGAAAATAAAAATTGCCCATTACGCCTTGCCGATGCTGATTTTTGGCGTGGTGCTGCAATTCTCTCGGCACAATAGTTACAAGGGTCTGGGCAGCGTTTTGATCGGCTTAGGCTTTATCTTTCTCGGCATTGCCTACATGAAAGACGGGTTTGAAACCATGAAGCAGGGCCTTGACCTGGCTGAGTACGCGATGGCGGGTTACGCGGGCGTGTTCGTTTATGTCCTGTTTGGTGCCATAGCCACCGTCGTGATCCAATCCAGCAGCGCCACCATGGCGATTATCATTACCGCGCTCGCTACCGGTCAGATCGACTATATCAACGCACTCTCTTTGGCGGTCGGTGCCAACATCGGTACCACGGTTACCGCTGTACTCGGGGCTCTGGCATCGAACAAAAATGGGAAGCGCCTGGCCGTTGCGCATTTCATCTTTAACATGGTCACCGGCTTGTTTGCGATTGTTTTCATTTATCAGTTAAAGGCGTTGGTTGATTTCCTGTCGCCACTGTTGGCAATCGCCAGCAACGATGATGCCATGAGACTGGCGCTGTTTCACACCATATTCAACGTGACCGGCGTGTTGCTGGTGGTGCCTTTCATCAAACGCCTGGTCAATTATCTGGAAACCCTGTTTAGAGAAGAGGAAGAGGGTCGTGGCCGGGCGAAGTACCTTACCAGCGAAGTAATGGAAATACCGGCCACCGCATTGGCTGCACTACGCAAGGAAACCATTCATCTATACGATAAATCGCTGGAAGCCATCGTCCATGCGATGAACCTGCATCGTACCGAGATTTACTCGGAGGCCGGTATCGATGAAGTCGTCGAGCAATCCAGATCGCCGATCAAGATCGATATCGATCGGGTGTACCAGGAGGAACTCAAGAGTCTGTATGCCGAAATTCTCGAGTATGCCTCGATGTCGCACAGTCATATGAGTCAGGAAGACAACAATCAAATATATGACCTGAAGTTAAGTGCCAGGAGAATTATCGAAATGGTTAAGGATGTCAGGGAACTGCAAAGAAATCTGAACTATTACGCGAAAAGTAACAATATCTTCATCATAGAAAAATATAATAGATTGCGCGCAGAACTGATTACTGTACTAAGAATGATTCAACAGATCAGGGAATACGAAGGTGACGAAGAAGATATTCTGACTCGGATCGAAGTTCAAAGAGCCAGCCTAAAGGAAACCGAGGTCGCCCTGAATCACGAGGTGGATACATTGATCAGAGAACGCAAAATTGAATCACATAGTGCATCGTCGTTGATCAACGATATTGGTTTTACCCATAGCATCAGTAAAAAACTACTCAAATGCGCGGTTACGTTATGGGTGAGAGACGAAGATATCAAGGGTCTGGGAGATGAATATGGATACGAATAAACTGGTTGATAAGCTCGAAGGTTTTTTCGATTTGTCGAAAAAGAAGCAGCAGAAAAAGCACGATAAGCTGCTGAAAATTATCGATAAACTTGAAGAAAAGAAGACCAGGCTTCAAGCCGAAGTGGTAACCGAAAGCGTAATCGACGATACCAGCGAGCGTTACCAGGATTTGAGCCGGGAATTAAACGTCATCTCCGGGCTCATCAAGAAAGCCAAAAAACAGGATGTGCCCGACTAGGTAGTGCTCAAACCAGACTGTACCCCCGCAGGTAGACCGCGAATTCCTCCAGTGCACGAATGCCGCTTTGTTCGGAGGCAGCACACCAGGCACGCAGTCGCTCGACGCGACCCGGTTCGTCCTTCGAACCGCGACTCCAGACCTCTTTTAATTGCTGTTTGAAGCGATATATCGTGGCCAGGGTTTCATCCTGTAGCAAGACACGGTCGATGGTTTCAGCCGAGGTTGAGTCGACTGGAATCCCTTCGCGCGTAATCAGTTTGCGTGCGCGTCGAAGCAGTCGACGACCCATGCGATCGGTGTTTCGCCGGGCTTCACGTAAAGCGGGCTTGATGACCATTTTCCCGTAGCGTTTAAGAATATAAAAGCGTTGACTGACGACCGCACGGGCTGTTTCACGATCGATCAGGTGCTTGCCGATTTGGCTGATCGCGCGCGGCGCCAGGCGTTTCACCCTGGCCAACTTGCACATTGCCAACAGGCGAATATAGGCCCAGCCGATGTCCAGTTCCCACCACTTGTTCGACAGCCGTGCCGACGCCATGTATGCGTGGTGGTTGTTATGCAGTTCTTCACCGCCAACTAGTATCCCCCAGGGCATGATGTTAGTCGATGCATCAGGTGTCTCGAAGTTACGGTAGCCCCAGTAGTGGCCGAGGCCGTTGATGACTCCGGCCGCCCAGAAGGGAATCCAGATCATTTGTACGGCGAAGATGACCAGTCCCGGTAATCCGAACAGGGCGATGTCAATCAGCGCCATCAGTATGATGCCGATGTTGCGATGTTTGGTGTAAAGCCGATGTTCGAGCCAGTCGTCTGGCGTGCCCTGGCCAAAGTGCGAAAGTGTTTCCTGGTTGGCGGCCTCGCGCCGATACAACCCGAATCCACCGAATACAACGGTGATTATGCCCTTGAAACGAGGGCTGTGGGGGTCGTCTGCGGTCTCACAACGGGCATGATGCTTGCGATGAATCGCGACCCACTCACGCGTGACTGTTCCGGTCGTGAGCCATAGCCAGAAACGGAAGAAGTGGCTGATCGCCGGGTTCAGGTCGAGGGCGTGGTGTGCCTGGTAGCGATGCAGGAAAATCGTTACGCTGGCGATGGTGATGTGGGTTAGTAGTAAAGCGATGCCTACATAGCCCCAGGCTGAAAAATCTAGTAAACCTTCAAATGACATTGTGGCCTCGCCGCTGTGCCGATGAATATTGTTTATTCAGCACAGGTACGTAAAGGAGGAAACCGAACGGAAACTTCTAAGAGTCTGTCGGAATCGCTGAATACATAAAACTACTCTTCGGCGGATATTCGTAACAGGCATTCTATCTGAAAGGCGTGCTGTCAGGCAGGTTTTTTGGAAACGGATACTATTTCATCGCTCTAGCGTTTATGCTGAGCTTCATTGTCGGCTGGAAGCAACGTGATCCAGCGACTCCTATTCCAGTTTTTTCAAGGAGCCAGAACCATGCCTTTGGACAGCGAAGATCAGAATCTCGCCATCTTTTGTGATTTCGAAAATGTTGCCCTGGGTGTCAGAGATGCCCGCATCGAGAAATTCGATATCAATCTCGTGCTCGAACGCCTGCTGGTCAAGGGTAGTGTCGTCGTCAAGAAGGCCTATTGTGACTGGGAGCGGTATAAGGAATTCAAAGCAGTCATGCATGACGCCGCCTTCGAGTTGATTGAAATTCCGCATACACGCCAGTCAGGTAAGAATTCCGCCGATATCCGCATGGTCGTCGATGCGCTCGACCTGTGTTACACCAAGGAACATATCGACAGTTTTGTCATCGTCAGTGGCGATTCGGATTTCTCGCCGCTGGTCAGCAAGCTCAGGGAAAATAATAAGACCGTCATCGGTGTCGGGGTTAAAAGCTCGACCTCGGATCTGTTGATGAGCAATTGCGACGAGTTCATACTTTATGATGATCTGGCGCGCGAAGCCGAGTCGAGCCGCCAACGCAAGCGCAAACCTCCGGCCAAGAAAAAAACTGCAAGCAAGAAGGGAAGTGATGCCCAGACCGATACGGCGAAAACGGAGGAGGATAAAATGGATGAAGCCATAAGCCTCGTTATGGAAACTGCAGAAGCGCTCTATTCGGAACGCGACGATCGCGACAAGCTGTGGGGCTCGATGGTCAAGCAGGCACTAAAGCGGCGACGCCCCGGTTTCAACGAACGTTATTATGGCGTGCGTTCATTCAGCGATTTGCTCGAAGAAGCCGAGCGGCGCGGACTCATCGGTCTGTCGCTGGATGAACGTTCCGGTGGCTATCTGATTCAAAAACTGGAACAGAAGCGACGTGGGCGCTGAGTCCGGTCATTCGAGTTTCAAGCCTGGCCCGCATTTCTCACCAGGATGGCGGGCCCTCGCTTGTTCTTTGAATTCACA
>JAAESG010000529.1 GCA_024229615.1 Gammaproteobacteria bacterium
ATTGATTCCACAAGAAATATTTCCTCAGACGCGCGTAGTCACTGATACGCGTCTCCTTCGGAAATTTCCCCGTGAAATCAATATCCTGCGCGATATTTGTACAGATTTATGAGATTTCCGGGCTAGGAAATCTCAGCAAAATGCAGGGATTTCCGCGGCACAGGGATATGCCGCCATTTTTTGCTCGCGTAAGTGATTGAAAAGTGAGGAAAAACGCAAAATCGTTGTTGTGTTTTTCGTGCACTGCTAAGTCAGAGCCTGCCCCGGACTTGATCCGGGGATGACTTATGCAGAGTTTTCTTAGAATCCAATATCGGGGTTTACCGTGGAAAGAGAAGCAATGAATTTTGATGTGGTCATCGTCGGGGCTGGACCGTCAGGCCTGACCATGGGCATTCGCCTTGCGCAACTGGCGCAGGAGCAGGAACGTGAGCTCAGTATTTGCATCCTCGAAAAGGGTGCCGAGGTCGGCGCGCATATTCTTTCCGGTGCCGTGGTCGAATCGCGCGGCCTGGACGAATTAATTCCTGACTGGAAGGAGAAAGGGGCGCCGTTGAACGTGCCAGTCAAGTCCGACCGATTCAAATACCTGACTGAGTCGTCGTCGATATCGATGCCGACTCCGCCACAGATGCACAACGAAGGAAACTATATCGTCAGCCTGGGTAACCTGTGCCGCTGGCTCGCTGAGCAGGCCGAGGAGGCAGGTGTGGAAATATTCCCCGGCTTCGCGGCGGCCGAAGTGCTTTACGACGAAGCGGGTGCGGTGCGTGGTGTCGCCACCGGTGACATGGGTATCGGAAAGGACGGCGAGCCTACTGAAAACTTTGAATCCGGGGTCGAATTGATCGGCCGCCAAACGATCTTTGCCGAGGGCTGCCGCGGCTCACTCAGCGGTGAACTGATGCAAGAATTCAACCTGCGTGATGGAGTGGAACCTCAGACTTACGGTATCGGTATCAAGGAAATCTGGGAAATCAAACCCGAGTTGCATAGTGAAGGAGCTACCCTGCACACGATCGGTTGGCCGCTCAAATCGGATACCTATGGTGGATCATTTCTGTACCATAATGAAAACAATCAGGTCGCAGTCGGATTTGTCGTTGGGCTCGATTATCGCAACCCGCACCTGAGCCCTTTTGAAGAGTTTCAACGCTTCAAGAATCATCCCGAAATTCGCCCGTTGTTCGAAGGTGGTACGCGAGTCTCCTACGGCGCGCGTGCTTTGTCCGAAGGCGGCTTCCAGTCGATTCCGAAACTGACGTTCCCCGGGGGGTTGCTGATCGGTGATAGCGCGGGCTTTCTCAACGTGCCCAAGATCAAGGGTACCCATACTTCGATGAAATCGGCAATGCTGGCCGCCGAGGCAGTGTTTGAACTGCTGCCGGTCGAGTACGACGAAGAAAATCCGGGGGCCGCGCTTGAAGCTACGGCCTATCCGCAAAAGCTCAGGCAATCATGGCTGTGGCAGGAATTGCACAAGGTGCGCAATATTCGGCCTGCTTTCCAGAAGGGGCTGTGGTGGGGCCTGATCAATGCGGCACTCGAAACCTATGTATTTCGCGGTAAGGCGCCCTGGACACTGGGTCACCATGCCGACCATGAACAAATTGGCAACAAGAACGATTACCCTAAAATCGACTACCCCAAGCCCGATGGTGTGATCAGCTTCGATCGTCCGTCGTCTGTCTACCTGTCTGGCACCTTTCACGACGATAATCAGCCAGCCCATCTGCGCCTGCGCGACGACAAAGTGCCAGTTGCGTTGAACCTCGAAAAGTACGATGCACCCGAGCAACGTTACTGCCCGGCCGGGGTTTACGAAATTGTCGAGGTCGACGGTAATCCGGCGCTGCAAATCAACGCGCAAAACTGCGTGCACTGTAAAACTTGCGATATCAAGGATCCCAGCCAGAATATTCACTGGACCGTGCCGGAAGGCGGAGGCGGGCCTGCTTATCCGAATATGTGACCACGAGTGACAGATTTCCGATAAACTCAATCGGAAATCTGGTGCGCGTTGTCATCCCGGAAACCCCGCAGGTGTTATCCAGGATATTGTAAAGATTTGTCTTCACGGGCCGGTAGATGAGTTCGGGAGACAAGCATAAAAAAAGGGAACAGGCCCCGCTCGGAGCCCGTTCCCTTCAAGTCCTCTACGGGAGAGAACAATGCCACATTGTATTATAGAACACTCTGCAGAGGTTGCTGAGCAGATTGATATCGATGCTTTGCTCGCCGCGGTGCATGATGGTGCGATGGATTCGGCGTTGTTTCCGGAGTATGACATCAAGGTCCGCGCACTGCCCTTTCGCAAGCATCGCACCGGACAAACCCGGGATTCCTTTGTACACGTGGCTTTGCACCTGCTTGATGGGCGCAGCGACGAGCAAAAAACGATGCTCAGTGAATGCGTTCTCGGCCGCATCGAAGCACTGTTGCCCGAAGTGGTTAACGTCAGTGTCGAAATTCTTGATATTCATCGCGAGAGTTACCGCAAGCGCGTCCTCTAGTGTCGCCTGACCGGAATCCCTTGGTCCTCATCGAAGCACTACCCCGTCATCCCGATACGTCGGACCGCCGCGCAGGCGGGGATCCTGGCACAATGCCACCCTTGCAAGATTCCCGCTTACCTGGGAATGACGGTAAATGCGCGGGTATGACACTAACCCGCGGCGACGTTTTGATACCTTGCTGCGATCAGACGCGCTTTGGCTGAATGCGACATACTTAGTCGCCGGGTTAATAATAATGGCAGGCGGCAAGCAGTGCATCTCGGGCATCGGCATGGTTGATGTCGTGCAACTTGCTGAGCAGATTCCAGGCTGCTTCTATGTCGGTATTGAGGTACTCGTTATCGGGATTGAGCCGGGTCTGATATGCGTTGATGCAGACACTCATGCACAGGCGCATACCGATCAGATCGTAGACCAGGCTGATCTCGGTAGTGGTCAGCGGCAGAGTCTGGTGATAACCCCGTAGCAGGTCGCCTGCCATGCCGAGGGGGTTGGCTTGATCGAGCATCACGTAGGTTGCGGCGATCGCAGGTTCGACTATGAGCCAGGAATTCATCATGTCACCGAAATCAATAATGCTGACCACCTCGAGGCCAACCTCATCCACCAGCACGTTGGCGCGGTTCGCGTCGTTATGAATAACCGCATGGCGCAAGTCATGCTGCCGTGGCAGCAGGCGTTCGCGATAGCCGCTTTCGAAGGTTTCGACCAGTATTCGTTGGCCGTTATTGGCAAGCAATGGCTTGTATTTCTCCAGGATGGTCAGCGCGTCAGGCATATGCCATAACAACGGTCGTTTCAGCCCGGGATGACTAAATGAAGTCAGTGCCTTGTCCAGCAAAGCGAGCCGATGCCCGAGGTCAGTCAGTAATTGGGGAGCCAATTCAGGGAGGTCCGCCAGCATGCGACCCTCGAGGAACGGTAGTACGCGGCAGTAATGATTGTTGCCACGGGCGTCGCTGACTGTTTCAATCAAACGGCCATTGACTGATTCAACTGCGGTTGCGACCCGCGGGAATACCTGGGCCTCGGCCAATTGCTGAAACACCTGGTGCTGGCATTCGAGCATCGCCGGAGATTCCTCTGTGTTTGCAATCTTGAAAACGAATCTGGCTTCAGCCTCGCTGATCAGAAAATTTAAATCTCGCTCACCGTCGAGCTGCTTTATCGAGCCATTGAGCGCAAACAGGCGCTGTGCGATAGCCGCTACTTCGGATATCGAATTGTGGCAGTAGACAGCTTTCGGACATGATAAATCGGCCGCAAAATGCTGAATTGTACCCGATGTCGCATTTGGTTAACTAGCGGTCGTAGACTGTTTCTCGAGGTGAATATATAGTCTTTCGAAAATTACGCTTAGTTATTGGGAGTCGTTCATGTCGCTGCGTCTTGGAATCGATACCGGCGGTACTTTTACCGACGCGGTGCTGGTCGATGATAACAAGCAAATTGTCAATGCCGAAAAAAGCCTGACCACGCGTTTCGATCTGAGTCTCGGTATCGGTGATGTGATTGCGAAATTACCCGCCGCGTCGCTACAACAGGTGAGCATGGTATCGCTTTCCACCACCTTGACCACGAACTCGGTGGTGGAAGATCTGGGTGCTCCGGTTTGCGTGTTGTTGCCGGGTTATAGCGCCGAACAGGTCAAGCAAAGCGGTCTGCCGGAGATTTTATCAGCGCAGCTGGTGGTGACACTCGAAGGGGGGCATGATGCGGTTGGGCGCGAACATCGGCCTCTGGATGAAGCGCGTGCTCGCCAAGCCATCGAAAAACTGCAGGGGGAAGTGTCGGCGTTTGCAATCTCGAGCATGTTCGGTACCCGTAACTCGAGTCATGAAAATCGACTCAAACAGATGGTTGTCGAGTTAACGGGTATGCCGGTTATCTGTGGTCACGAGCTGGCCTCGAGTCTGGGCGCCCCGCGGCGCGCGCTGACCGCAGCGCTGAATGCACGCATGGTACCGCCGATCAAGGAATTGATCGGTTCGGTTCAAAAAAATCTGGCGCGTCACCATATAGAGGCACCGTTGATGCTGGTGAAAGGCGATGGCTCGCTCGCGAGCCTCGAAAACGCGATTGAAAAACCGATCGGTACCGTACTCTCGGGTCCGGCGGCGAGTGTGATTGGTGCCTGTCGGTTATCCGGGCTCGATAACGCGATCATCGCCGACATGGGAGGTACCACGACCGACATTGCCATCGTCAGTAACGGTCAACCTCAACTCAGTGCCGATGGCGCGAATATCGGTGACTGGAAACCCATGGTTGAAGCGGTGCGGGTCAATTCGATCGGGCTCGGTGGTGACAGTGAAATACGCTTTGGTGGTCATAAGGGTTTATCGATCGGACCGCGCAGGGTGGTTCCAACCAGTTTGCTCGCACACCTGTACCCCGAGGTAGTACCGCGGCTCGAGGCGCAACTGGAAGGCATGGCCAGTGCGCGCAGCAATCGCTTCGTCATGCGACTTGAGAATAATCAGGCATTGCTCAAGCAACTGAGCCCGGTCGAGTTCGAGGCCTGGGAATTATTATCGGATAAACCGATCGAGCTCGACGCAATCGTGCAGCAGGATCGTGGCTACGCGCGTGCGCTGGCAAAACTGAAGCGGCTCGGACTGGCGATTTACAGTGGGTTTACACCTTCGGATGCGGTGCACGTGCTGGGGATTAATTCACACTGGAATGCCCGTGCGGCTGAACTTTCGGCACGTATCTGGATGCGGCAGATGCGTTTTCTCTATGGCTATGGCAAGTGGGACAGCGACGATTTCGAAACCGCCTGTCGCGAGGTTTACAACCTGGTCACGTCAAATATCAGACGCCTGTTGATCGAGGTTGGGTTGAACGAGTTCGATCTCGCTGGTAAATCCGGCAAAGCCGGCGGCATCGTCGATACGATCACGCGTATGGTTATAGGTAGTCACGAGTCCCACGGGCGCAAACCGCTTTTCAAGCTTGATTTCGCCAGCGATTATCCGATCGTTGCGGTTGGTGCCCCTGCCGCGAGCTATTACAAGGCTGTCGCAGACAGTATGTTCATCGGCTTGCACCTACCCGAACACGCCGATGTCGCCAACGCCTTCGGCGCGGTTATGGGTAGCGTGATTCAGCGCGCACAAGTCACCGTTACGCAACCGCAGCACGGCACTTTTTGCCTGTTTCATGAAGATCAGCCGAAACATTTCGAAAACCTCGATGCGGCCAAGCGCGAAGCGCAGCAAATAGTAGCCAGGGTGGCACAGCAAAAGGCTCTCGACGCGGGTGCCATCGATCCGAGTGTGACCTTTGAGTTTGACGACATTCATGTGCAGGATGAAATAGATGGGGAACTGTTCCTCGAGTCGACCGTGATTGCGATCGCAATCGGCCCGGCCTGCGACTGGTACTCGGAATCATCGACGTGAACCTGAGCCACAAGCTTGGAGAGCATGGCCTGTATCTGCGCGGGGTTGCCCGTCTGACCCCGGCGGAAGCCGAAAGCCATGGCTTCGCGACAGATAAACTGTCGCTTGCACTGGTTGGTAATATCGGTTCCAGCTACTGGCCGCACTTTAGTCAGTCCGAGGAATTCCGGGGCGGCGCGGCTCATCCACTCGATCGGTGGAGCCGTCGGGTAGCACAAATGATTTGCGCCGACACGTCGCTGCAGCCTGTTTATCCATTCGAAGGCCCGCCTTACTACCCATTTCAGCAATGGGCGCTACGCGCGGAAACGCTGCTACAATCCCCGCTTGGCATCATGATGCATCCCGAGTACGGACTCTGGCATTCGTATCGCTTCGCTTTGCTCGGCGACGAGTTCGATCTGCAATCACGCGCTCTGGCCGAATCTCCATGCTTGAGCTGCGAAGTCAAACCCTGCCTGCAGGCTTGTCCGGTTATGGCCTTCGATACAAATGGCTATGATGTCGAAGCTTGTGCCGGTTATCTGCAGCGTACTTCAGAAGCGGATTGTCATGATCAGGGCTGCTTGGCGCGTTATGCTTGCCCGGTGGCGCCGGAGCTGAATTATACAGCTGCGCAGAGCCAGTTCCATCTGAGTGCATTCCTCAACGCTCGCCCCTGATCGGGCATGATTTTCACACAAGCCCGCAGCGTAATTTCTGATTCTCGAAACCGCGCGGGTATCAAGGTTTTCAATGCTCTCGGCTAAGGTGTAAAAAAATCAGGTTTTGCCGTTTTTGTTTGTAGATACTCATCTATACTCGGTAGTCAACCTGATTATTAATTCGGCGGAAAAGATAGCGGGGTGAACACCCTGCAAGGTATTACTGTTCCCTATGGCAAAACTCGGAAACATTTTATTCAATAGAACCCTCAACCAGTTTGTCGAATGTAAAGAACTTGACAGCAAGAAGAGTCTGTCGCTTGCCAAAAAGTTACGAGAATCGGTCGGTGATAACCTCGATAAGGTCCTGCAGACGATTACCAGGGTGGGGGAGCCCCACAAGGAGGCTTTGAAAACCATTTGTCGTGAATCAGTCGAGGGATTTTCCGAGGAGTATTTCCTCGATGTACTTTCCCATGATCAAACGATACTGCGCGCCGCTGCCAGCGATATTCTGTCTGGAACCATTGCGGTTGATTCCAGCAAATTATTCCAACGATTGCACGAACCGGACGCGTCTCCATATGAAGTGATCGAGGTGCTCGACGCACAGAAGCACTTGCTCAAGCCCGAAGATATCATCAACCATTGCCTGAAGCTGGAGGCCGATTACGCGATTTCGTTGTTGAAACTCATCGATGGGACCGAGATTCCAGTCGATTTATCGGAGTTGAGTTTTCAACTCGACAAGATCGATAGTGCCGAGTTCAAGATCAACCTGTTGCACTATTTCGGTAGCGTCAACGAAGCCAAGATCCCGTTGATCGTTGCGCGCTTTCTTACCGATACCAACAAGGTCGTTATCCTCGAGGCACTGAAGACCCTGGATCGATTGAAAATCGATTTCGATGTGTCGGTCTTGTTGCCCTACACGGAAACCATGGCCGGTCTCGAGCTTGAATTCGTGCTCAAGATAATCGCCAAGCAGGCCGATGCCAGTCTGGTACCGCATCTGTCTGCCTACCTGACCTCAAAGTCGACCGAGCTAAACGATTTTTTTGCACGCATCATTGTCGTCAACTCGGATGTGGGCAATTTTGAAAAGTTCCTCATGCGACTGATGATCGAAGACGACTGGACCCAGCAGCAAGCGGTTAGCTGCGTACAGAAATCTTCCAACGAAAACCTGTCCGAGGTAGCACGCCAGTTGACCGATCATGCACAGGAGTTTGTGCGCAATACGGCGCAGACATTGGTGATCAATCTGATCGGTGATGAAGACCTGGGCAAAATCGAGGAGTTCGCGCTGAGTGACAACTGGCAAGTCAGAGAGCGTGCTATCCAGTCGCTTTCCAAGTCTTCCAATCGAGGTGCGATCGGGATCCTGAAGAGGCAGGTTGAAAATTATCCCGACGACTATGTGCTGGTGCTACGTGCGGTCAAACAACTTGGTTTCGGCAAAGGTTTGGAGATCGCCTTCGGCGGTTTGAAAAATGAACAGGCTAACGTACAGCGCGCTTCACTCGAAACCATCGAGGCGATCACAACAGAAAAGCACGCGGTCAATGTGCGCGATAACATACTCTGGGCCTTGCCGGTGCTGACCACCGAAATGAGGGAATTTGCGAAGATGCTTATGTCGCAAATCACCCGGGATTACAACCTCCCCGACATCCAGATAGATGAAAAGTCGAATACCCAGGCTGGCGCTGTTGATTTGCCATTGTTTGGCGATGCTACGGCCTCGGTCAGGCCTGCGGATAGAATCTCACCACTGGACAGGCTCACGCCCGGATCGGTGTGGATGGACCGATATCACATCAAGCAGGAGATCGGTCGCGGTGCGATGGGGCGTGTCATGCTGGTTGAGGACGATATGGTCGATGAGTCATTGATACTGAAGTTCATGCTGCCCGAACTGACCATAGACCAGCAGTCGGCCGAACGCTTCAAGCGCGAAGTCAAGTATTCACGCAAGGTCAGTCATCGCAATGTGATACGTGTGCACGATATATTAATGAAGGACGGGGTCTGTGCGATTTCGATGGAGTACTTCGACAGTCGTGGTCTTGAGGCGGTGTTGAAAGACATCAAGTGCTTCGACACTCGTGACGGGCTCAAGATCCTTTATCAGATAGCGAGCGGTATGGCAGCTGCACACGAAGAGGGTGTCATCCACCGCGATCTGAAGCCGAGTAACATACTGATGGACAAAGAAGGCCACTTGAAAATCGTGGATTTTGGTATCGCCTCCGCCGGTACTCAGGCGGAATCCACTTTGACCCAGACCGGCTCGATTATCGGCAGCCCTGCCTACCTCGCACCCGAGCGGGCCGAAGGCCACGATGCCGACGAGCGCAGCGATATTTATTCTCTCGGGATTATTGCCTACTTCATGTTTAGTGGTAAGTTACCCTACATCGGCAAACCCATGGAAGTGATTGCGCAACACCGCGATGGTGATGCAACCCCGCTCAGTAAAATCAACGAAAACGCCTCGGCAGAGGTTTCTGCGTTAATCGTAAAAATGATGGCAGTTGATCCTTCAGCCAGGCCGCAAACCATGATTTCGGTGCGCGATGAAGTTAAGAGTTTGCTCGATTGAGCCTAGCCTGGATATTTCACCAATCGGTCTCAAGCCTTGTCGTAAATCATTGAATATGAATGATTAATCGATAGTTTTATGCCGGGTGAAACTGTGCAATCTGTATCCGGCCTGAGCCCTGTCCCGGTGCTGACTTGTCCAGCTACGCTTGAACCTGGGCTTCCTTCGAGCCGTAAGCTTACGGCTATGACTCTCAGTCTAGCCCGGGCACAGCCTCTCGTCGTCTCGCTACGAAAGGTGATGAGAAATACGGGCCGGGATTCCTCGCGGGTGTTTCAGGCTTGAGACTGCACCGCAGTGAGTGCGACTAAGAAGTAGACATCGTCGCTGCTGCAGCCGCGTGAGAGATCGTTGGCCGGACGATTCAGGCCCTGCAGAATCGGGCCGATCGCGGCCGCAGCGCCAAATCGCTGGGCTATTTTGTAGCCAATATTGGCGGCGTTCAAATCGGGGAAGATCAATACGTTGGCGCGCCCCTCGATACGGGAATTTTTTATCTTTTGCGCGGCGATCTCCGGCACGATCGCCGCATCCAGCTGGACCTCACCTTCTATCGCCAATTGTGGTAACTGCTTGCGTACCAGTTCGGTTGCCTCACGTACCTTATCGACCATGGGGTGATTGGCGCTGCCGTCGGTGGAGAACGACAACATCGCCATACGAACCTCGTCGTCGATCAAATGATCTGCCGATTGCGCTGTTGCGAGCGCAATTTCGGCGAGTTGCGCCCCGTCCGGGTCGACGATCAGACCGCAATCGGCGAACAGCATGGCCTGTTTCGGATCGTGGTGTCCGGCTTCGAACAGCATCAACATGAAACTCGATACCGAGTTGAATCCCGCTTGTACACCGACGATTTGCAGCGCCGAACGCACGCGGTCTCCAGTGGTATAAACCGCCCCGGCAATCGCACCGTCGGCATCATCTTCACGCAGCATCAAATCGGCGAAACACAAGGGGTCGAGGGTCTGTGACTCGGCCTGCTCCAGGGTCATTCCCTTGTGTTTACGCAACTGCCACAATGCCTGACTATATCTTTGGTGATATTGTGAAGCACTCGGGTCTTCGATTCTAATGTCGTCTAAACTGCATCCTGAGAGTCGGGCCTGCTTGTGGATTCGGGCCGCATCTCCGACCAGTATGCAATGGGCGATACTATCGTTGCTGGCTCGTTGGGCTGCTTCGATAACGCGGGCATCTTCGCCCTCGGCAAGCACGATAGTTTGCCGCTGGGCGCAGGCTTTGCGCAGTATAGAATCGAAATATTGCATGCTTTGAATCAAAAAATCCCATGGTTAGGGGTAACTATTTGGTGCAGAATGATGCACGCTTAGTTCGAGACTGTCTATGAAACCTTGGTCGGTGCAGTACTCAGGGCACAGGAGTAGGATAAATAAGAATTAGTTCTAGTATTTAATATACCAGAATATGTGTATATTTCGGTGGGCAGAAGACCGAAAAAGGGCTTTTCACTCACCAAAAACAGGGGTTGCAAGCTAATGATCATTGGAATACCTGCAGAGATTCACTCGGGCGAAAAACGCGTTGCGGCATCACCCGATATGGTTGCCAAACTGGTTGCCGCTGGTTTTGAGGTCATTGTTGAATCGGGCGCCGGCACAGGTGCGAATTTCAGCGATGATATGTTCCGTGATGCAGGTGCCGCGGTTGCAAAGGATGCTGGTGGGGCCTGGTCTACGGACCTGATCCTCAAAGTACGCCCTCCCGAATTCAATAAGGAACTCGATCGGCACGAAATAGATTTGATGTCGAACGGTGCTCATTTCATCAGTTTTGTCTGGCCCGCTCAAAATGAAGACCTGTTAAAAAAGTTCACCGCGAAAAAGGCGACGGTGCTGGCGATGGACAGCATCCCACGTATTTCGCGTGCACAAAAACTCGATGCCCTGAGTTCGATGGCGAATATCGCCGGTTATCGAGCTGTACTCGAAGCTTCCCATTATTTTGGCCGCTTCTTTTCCGGACAGATCACGGCCGCTGGCAAGGTTGACCCGGCAAAGGTCATGGTCATCGGTGCGGGTGTGGCAGGTCTGGCTGCGATCGGTACCGCGAAGTCACTGGGTGCGATCGTGCGCGCTTTCGATACCCGACCCGAAGTCAAGGACCAGATCCAGAGCATGGATGCCGAATTTCTCGAGCTCGAATTCGAAGAAGACGGCACCGGTGAGGGTGGTTATGCCAAGGTCATGAGTAAGGAGTTCATCGAGGCGGAAATGGCCCTTTTTGCGCGCCAGGCCAGCGAAGTCGACGTGATCATCACGACCGCGTTGATTCCGGGTAAACCGGCACCCAAACTGATTACTCGCGAAATGGTCGAATCCATGCGCGACGGTGGCGTCATCGTTGATCTGGCGGCCGAGCAGGGTGGTAACTGCGAAGCCACCAAACCTGGCAAGGTGGTTAATCGATACGGCGTGAATATCGTCGGCTATACCGACTTGCCGAGCCGTATGGCGGCACAATCGAGCCAACTTTACGCGACCAACATTTATAACCTGATCATGGAAATGTGCCAGCAAAAGGATGGTGATATCGTCGTCGATATGGAAGATGTGGTTATCCGCGGTGCTACCGTGGTCAACCAGGGCGAAATCAGCTGGCCACCGCCGCCGATTGCGGTTGGCGCCGAACGCAAGCCCAGCTTCGGTGGGCAGGAAATCAAACCGGAGGTCGAAGAGGTCAAGGTACCCGAAGTTGCTGCCAAACCTTCCGAGATATCGCGCTTTTTCAAAAGTGTCTGGTTTCCGATGATACTGGCCGGACTGGCACTGTTTGGTCTGGGACAGGTCGCGCCGCCGTCTTTCATGAGCCATTTTACCGTATTCGTATTGTCCTGCTTCATCGGTTACATGGTGATCTGGAACGTAAGCCCGAGCCTACATACGCCGTTGATGAGCGTGACCAACGCGATCAGCAGTATCATCATTCTCGGCGCACTGACGCAGATATCGAGCGAGGTTAACCTGATCTACATACTCTCGGGGATCGCGGCGTTTATAACCAGTATCAACATCGTGGGTGGTTTTTCCGTGACCCAGCGCATGTTGCAGATGTTCAGGGGGTAGCCAGCGATGTCTCCAAGTCTAATCACTGTTTCCTATCTCGCCTCCGCGGCGCTATTCATTCTTGCTCTGGGTGGTTTGAGCACTAACGAGACCGCACGCCGCGGTAACCTGTTCGGTATGATCGGTATGGTGATCGCGGTGCTGGTCACCATCGCCGCGTTCGTCACGCGCAACCTCGAGGTGCTGATCGCCGTCATGGTGGTCGGCGGGGCGATCGGTTTCGTGCTGTCGCGCAAGGTGCAGATGACGCAAATGCCGGAACTGGTCGCAATCCTGCACAGCCTCGTGGGCCTGGCCGCGGTATTGATCGGTTTTGCCACCTTCCTCGATCCGGTGGCCCAGTACAGCGGTGTTGAAAAAACTATCCATGAAATCGAGATTTATATTGGTGTCGCGATCGGTGCCCTGACCTTTACCGGTTCGGTGATCGCCTATGGCAAACTCAGCGGCCTGATCGGCGGGCAACCGATGATGCTGCCGGCTCGCCATTGGCTCAATCTGGCGATGCTGGTCGCGGTGATCGTGCTTGCGGTGCGCTTCGTTGGTGAAACTGATCATCAACAGGCCACCTTATTGTTACTGGCGATGACCGCAATTGCTTTTCTGTTCGGCATACACATGGTAGCCGCTATCGGTGGCGCCGATATGCCGGTGGTTATTTCGATGCTGAACAGTTACTCGGGCTGGGCTGCGGCTGCGACCGGATTCATGCTGTCGAATGATTTGCTGATCGTAACCGGAGCACTGGTCGGCAGTAGTGGCGCCATTTTAAGCTACATTATGTGTCGCGCGATGAACCGGCATTTTGTCAGCGTGATCGCCGGTGGCTTCGGTACATCGGGTGGTTCCTCGAGTGGTCCCAGTATCGAGGGCGAAGTACAAACCATCGACATCCCGGCATTGGCGCAAATTCTCAACAACGCGACACAGGTCATGGTGGTTCCCGGGTATGGCATGGCGACAGCCCAGGCACAGCACGCGGTTGCCGATATCACCAGAACCCTGATCAAGAAAGGGGTCAAGGTACGATTCGGCATTCATCCCGTGGCCGGACGCATGCCCGGACATATGAACGTCCTGCTCGCCGAGGCCAAGGTGCCCTACGATATCGTCTTTGAAATGGATGAAATCAACGACGATTTCCCCGATATCGATGTATCGATCGTGGTCGGTGCCAATGACACTGTCAATCCATTGGCCCAGGAAGACACTGATAGCCCGATTGCGGGGATGCCCGTCCTCGAAGTATGGAAGGGTACTACCACGGTCGTGCTCAAGCGTGGTATGGCAGCAGGTTATGCCGGGGTCGATAATCCCCTGTTCGTCAAGGACAATACACGTATGCTGTTCGGTGATGCGCGCGACAGTCTGGAGGCACTGGGCCAGGCTCTATAGTTAGCCGCTTCAACGGCCTTCACCCGGTCATTGGGCCGGGCCGGGGGCATCTGAAACCTGGTGTAAAATCGATTTCTGGGCAATCCCTGAACTAACTGATGGCAGCTTTTGTATCAGCGGTGTCGGCGATGTCTGGCCTGCTTGCCGTTTTAGATTGAGCATGAATGCCGACCGGGCAATAGCCTGCGGTCGTCATTTCACTCGCAAACGGGAAAATTTTCCCACACCAGCACTGCTCTGAGCTGGAAAAAGCCTCAATTTAACCCATTTGGGTGATTCGAAAATCAGCCCAAAGCGTCAAAATTCCGTTACTGGGTTTCCCCTTTGTTTATAAGGACTGAAAACGGACTCTTTAAAATGAAAGCATTAAAATCAAAAATCTGCATGGCGCCATTACTGATCACTGCATTGACAATGATTTCGACCGCATCTCATGCTGCGATGTTCAATGGCGAAGCCGTCAGTGCGGGTGGCGTGGACGACGCTTCGGTCGGACTCCCACCGGTTGGCAATGAAATCGAATATTATATCCCGCTTGCAGCTAGCCATACGGGAACCTACGGGGTAACACCCGCTAACTGCGGTGCAACGGGCGTGGGAACGTGCAGTGATTATGGTTCGGGTCAGGGATATGCCGGTGCCGACGCGTTGAAGCTGAACCTCTTTTTTGACACCAGCTCGATCGTCGCGAGCACGACCGCACAGCTGGACATCTTCTTCGATGACCTCGATCTGGGTCCGATTAATGATCCGACCGGTTTTTTCGAATCGATGTCTTTTTCGTACTGGGACGCGGGTCTCGGTGATTTCACGCAAATCGGCGGGACCATCGATGAAACAGTTGAATTGACCAACGGTGCCTTTGCCGGCGCGGCGAACACCGACCTTGTGGCGCCCCTTAACGCCGACGACAATGAATTTGTATGGAGCCTCGATCTGGCCGCACTCGGAATAATGGACGCCGTGAATAATGGTTTCTGGGTTCAGCTGGGATTTGGTTCCCAGTACACTTATACCCGGGGCTCGTGGAAGGGTGAGCCGCGCAAGGGCCGCAATACTTCCGAGTTCCTCTCCGCAACACTGGATGTTTCGCCGGTGCCCGTACCGTCAGCGGTATGGCTGTTCGGCTCGGCGCTTTTAGGTTTCATCGGGGTGAGCAGACGCACCCGGGTTTAGGAATTATCCGAATCTGAGTAAAAAGGCAGCCTTGGCTGCCTTTTTAATGCCTCATTGTTTTATCCGCATTATTTCGATTCGATCGATATCGATAGCCGATTGAAAGTGTGCGACAGATCACAAGTTTATTAAATATCCTCTCTAAGTGACTGAACTTAAATCGATTTAACCCATTTGGGTGATTCGCCTGGAGACTCGACTAATTAAGATAACCGCAGATTTCGATTTTAACCGTTTTTGGGACAACAAAATTATGCGCTCGACGATTGCCAGAACTTCACTACTTTTCTCCTTGTGCCTGTTTTCCAGTGTATCACTGGCCGCGACTACCGATGGACTGTTTGGCGGTGTCAACGAGTACAGTTACAACACCGAGGCCACTCCCAACGACATGCACGATACGCATGGTCACGGCACTCCCGGCAGCGAATACGATGATGGCAGCGGTGGTGATCGCTATGACATCAACTATCTCGGCTTCGATATCAGCGGCGGGCAGTTTCAGTTTGGTGCGGTTGGCGGCAGCATTCTGACCACTCCACATCTCGGCATAGATTCGGGCGATATAGACAAGCGCCCGCTGTACCTGGGCGACATCGCCATCAACGTAACCGACCACGGTGCCGATTATCAGGATCCCACGCAAAATGGCGGGATGTCGAACGAATGGGATTACGCGGTCCGAATTCTGACCATGGCAGCCGACAGTTTCACTTTCAGCGTGTTGACCGCCGCTGATCCGCAATGGCTGGGTCTCGATATCTACGGTCGCGAAGCCGCAGGTAAGGACGGTCATCATACCGATACATTTCGCATGGAAAATGGCGAAGCCATCGGCGGCCAGGTTTTCACCGGCAAGATCACAGCCGATAGCGACGGCAGTGACGGCGACGACGACTACGTACTCGAAGGTTCTTTCGATTTGAGTCTGTTAAGCCTGTTCAACGAAGAGACTGGTGGCCGCATAATCACTTATCTCACCATGTCCTGTGCCAATGACGAAGCCATTGTCGTTGGTGATGTTTCTCCGGTGCCCTTACCGTCAGCGGTATGGTTGTTCGGCTCAGCGCTTATTGGTTTCATCGGCGTGAGCAGACGCACCAGGGTTTAGGGATTACCTAAATCCGAATATTAAGCAGCCTCTGGGCTGCTTTTTTTTGCCTCTGGCCTGCTGCGCTTGCAATAGCGGCGTTGAAAATTCCCACAAGACGCTCACATACTTACACGTATTGTTCGCGCCATTGTGGAAATTTTCGCCTTGCTCTTGCGGCGCTCGCGACGGCCAGACTGGCTGCGCTCGTAACGCCCCAAAATATTACGGGGTCAGCAAAGTGATAATCTTGTCTTTTGAATTGGTTCGGTCCCTTAACCATTGAAGTGAAGAGATAAGTTTCCCACTGTTGAGTACCGATGGTGATTTTTGTTTTTGGCCTGCTGCGCTTGCAATAGCGGCGTTGGAAATTTCCACAAGACGCTCACATACTTACACGTATTGTTCGCGCCATTGCGAGATCCCGGATAAGTACCGCGCACTTTCCGGGACGATCTGTAGTCATTGTCGCAGGGTTAAGGGTGTGTATTGTGACATTATCGATTGATTGTTAGGCTTCGAGTGAGTAGATTTTAGGCCATGTTAAATATGCAACTTGACCAGTCGGTAGCGATCAACACCGACGAGATGGAATGGGAAGCGAGTCCGATGGCGGGTGTTTGGCGCAAACCCCTGGCACGCGAGGCGGCCGAACATGGTCACACTACCAGCGTGGTGCGTTTCGATGCGGGGTCCCATTTCTCTCCGCACGATCACCCGCTAGGTGAGGAAATCCTGGTTCTGCAAGGTGTGTTTTCAGATGAGCACGGCGATTACCCCGTCGGCACCTACTTGCGCAACCCCCCGGGGTCGAGGCACAAGCCGTACAGCGACCCAGGCTGCGAATTGCTGGTCAAGCTCGATCAGTTCGATGAAGATGACAGCACGACTCTGCGTCTCAATACCCACGACAGCGAGTGGATGCCGGGTGAATCGAAGTTGGAGATCATCCCGCTGCACGACTTTGAACAGGAATCGGTCTTCCTGCTCAAGTGGCCTCCGGATACGCGTTTGCGCGTACATTCGCATTACGGCGGTGAAGAAATTTTTGTGGTATCTGGTGAACTGTTTGACGAGTATGGATGCTATCCCGCCGGGACCTGGTTGCGTAACCCGCATAACAGCGAGCATTGCCCCTACACTACGGAAGAGACGATTCTCTGGGTTAAGAGCGGTCATCTACTTCCTTAATTGCGCTCTAATCGGGTAAACTTTTCACCCCCCAAAGGGACTCTAAAGCGCGCATACTGCGAGCTGATCGATAAATGAAGAAAAACGCGAAATCGCATTTTGCGTTTTTTATGCTCTGCTAAATCAGAACCATCCCCGGGCTCCACCCGGGGATGACTTATGCGGAGCTTCCTTAATTTTGGTAGAGAGGTTTTTTACTTGTCACAACAGGAAATAATAAATTTAAGAGCGGCCGTCAGCGCCAAGATAATCGGTCAGCAAGGCCTCATCGAACGTCTGCTGATCGCCATTCTGGCCGATGGACATTTACTGGTTGAAGGTGCGCCGGGGCTCGCCAAAACGCGTGCGATCAAGGTTCTCGGTGAAAGTATTGAAGGCGACTTTCACCGTGTTCAGTTTACCCCCGACCTGTTGCCGGCCGACCTGACCGGAACCGAAATCTACCGCCCGCAAGATGGCAGTTTCAAATTTCAACGCGGTCCTTTGTTCCACAACCTGATTCTCGCCGACGAAATCAATCGCGCGCCGGCCAAGGTTCAATCGGCACTGCTCGAAGCCATGGCGGAACGCCAGATAACCGTCGGTACCGAAACCTATGCGCTGCCGGAAATTTTTCTCGTCATGGCGACGCAAAACCCGCTCGAGCAAGAGGGTACCTATCCGTTGCCCGAAGCCCAGCTCGATCGATTCCTGATGCACGTTCGCGTCGGTTATCCGTCGGGTGAAGACGAGAAAAAGATTCTCGCGCTAACCCGTGACGAGGCGCGTTCACAAAACAGTGCTGTCACCGCCCCGGGCGCAATGATCTCGCAGCGAAACCTGCTCGAGGCGCGTGACGCGGTGCTCGATATACATCTCGATAGCAGCCTCGAGGATTACATCATCGAAATCGTCCTCGCCACGCGCTCGGCCGAACGCTACGGCGAGGAACTGGCCGGTTGGATTCAGCACGGCGCCAGCCCGCGCGCGACCATGGCGCTGGATCGCTGCGCGCGCGCCTATGC
The DNA here is from genome assembly GCA_024229615.1 of Gammaproteobacteria bacterium. Lineage (GTDB taxonomy): Bacteria > Pseudomonadota > Gammaproteobacteria. Next base: position 18,115 of record JAAESG010000529.1, read on the forward strand.
CTGGCTCAATAATCGTGATTACGTCGTGCCCGAGGATATCCAGTTGATCGCTCCGGACGTGCTTCGCCATCGTATCATCCTGAGTTTCGAAGCCGAGGCCGAGGGCAGGACCGCCGATAGCTGCATCGATGAAGTGCTCGCCCGGGTTGCTGTGCCATAGGGGTAAGTCGTGGAAGTTGGCGATGACATAGTACGGGTAAAGCTGTCGACACTGATCGGTTTGAATCGGGATGCGCGCAGCTTGCCGTTGATATCGAATTCGGTGAAAGCGCAAATGGCCGGAGGGCATCTGTCGGCATTTCGCGGGCGCGGTATGGAATACCACGAATCGCGCCCTTATCAACCCGGAGATGACATACGCGCGATCGACTGGCGTGTCACCGCGCGCAGCGGTCGTACCCATACCAAGGTTTATCGTGAGGAACGTGAGCGTCCGGTGTTGCTGTGGCTTGATTTGTCGCGCTCGATGTTTTTCGGCACACGCCACTGTTTTAAATCGGTGCTAGCCTCCCGGGTTGCCGCTTTACTGGCATGGAGTAGTGTGCAGCATGGAGATCGCCTTGGTTATCTGGTGTTTTCTGAGGCGCAACATATAGAGTTTCGCCCGACACCCGGCAAGCGCAGCGCATTGCAGTTTATCCAGCAGCTGGTCGCGCACAGCGCCTGGGATCAGGCTGACGCCAACTCGCAGGAGCAGGATACCGGAGTCAAGGCTTTAATGCGCTTACGCCAGGTCACGCGCCCGGGTAGCCTGGTTATTCTGCTCAGTGACTTTCGCTTTGTCGACGCCGAATGCCGCGGACAACTGGTCGAACTGTCACGCCATAACGACGTGGTGATGATACATACCTATGACCCTTTCGAACGTGCGCTGCCACCACCCGGTTATTACCGCGTGACCGATGGTAGCGCCAGTGTCGATATCGATACTGCCAACCGCAGTGTTCGTGAGCAGTACAGTGATCGCTATGACCAGCAGCAACAGGCGCTCGAACATCTTTGCAAAGAGCTGGGCCTGTTTCTGATCGATATTGCAACCGATGACGATATGCTCGCTACCCTTAAAACCGGTCTCGGGATGCAGGGCCGATGAACGAACTCGAACTCAGGGATATTCACCTGCCCGACGCGGGTCTATGGTGGCCGCCCGCGCCGGGTTGGTGGCTAGCACTGGCACTATTGGTAGCTCTACTGTTACTTGTGCCGTGGCTGGTCAGACGTATCCGGCATAAGCCCGTCAAGCGTCTGTGTTTACGGGAACTGCAAGACATCCGTCAGAAAATGGCGTTGGGTCAGGCCAAAAAAACGGTCGTCGGAGATACCGCGACCTTGTTGCGCCGTGCGGTGATGGCCTACCGCGGACGTAGCGGATTTGCCGCCTCAACCGGCGACGATTGGCTGCAGCAGTTGCAAAATCTCGTGCCTGCTCAGCGATTCAGCCAGGCGCAGCTGGATTTGCTGGCCCATCATCGTTACCGGCGTGATTTTGAATGCGACCTCGACAGCCTGTTAGAGGCCTGTGAGCGTTGGATACGCGCGTTGCCGCGGAGCAGGGTCGATGTTCCAGATTGAATGGCCACTGGTGTTGCTGGCTCTGCCTTTGCCTTTTTTGGTTTATGCCGCGATCCCGGCGCGCGCATTACAACGACAGGCGGCACTGTGCGTCCCGATGATTGACGATTTTCAACTTGGTTCGAGCACGGTTGATGAAGCCAGGCCACGACGTTGGCAGCAATGGTTGAGCCTGCTGGTGTGGATATTGCTGGTTTTCGCGGCCAGTCGTCCGCAATGGCTGGGAGAATCAATCGCCCTGCCGGTCAGTGGCCGAGACTTGATGCTGGCGGTGGATTTATCCGACAGTATGCGCACCGCAGATTTCAAGATAAAGAACCAGCAGGTGAACCGTCTGCAAGCCACCAAGCAGGTGGCGAGTCAATTCATCGAACATCGGCATGGTGACCGCATCGGACTCATATTGTTTGGTACTCAGGCTTATCTGCAGGCGCCGCTCACCTTCGATAGCAAAACCGTCAACCGCCTGCTACAGGAGTCGGCCATCGGTCTCGCCGGTGAGCGCACTGCGATCGGTGATGCGATCGGGCTCGCGATCAAGCGTCTCGACCTGGAATCGGATAATTCACGCGTGCTGGTGCTGATGACCGATGGCGCTAACACAGCCGGTGAAGTCACCCCTTTGAAAGCCGCCCAGCTCGCAGCGCAGCGCGGGCTCAAGATTTACACCATCGGCATTGGCGCCGATGAGGAAATCAAGCTGACCTGGTTTGGTCTGCGACGTGCCAATCCGTCGGCACAGCTCGACGAAGAGACACTGCGGGAAATCGCGAGCCTGAGTGGCGGGCGCTATTTCAGAGCGCGCGATACCAGGGAACTGGCGCAGATATACGACATACTCGATGAGTTGGAACCCTTGCCCAGAGACAGTGAAAACCTGCGACCCATCCAGGCGCTATTTGTCTGGCCGCTGGCACTCGCACTTCTGTTGGCGGCAGTTTTGGTCGTGCCGCGACTGGGGAGCAGGTTATGATCGAACAGTTCCATTTTCTGCGGCCCTGGTGCTTGCTGCTGCTAGTCCCACTGGTTTGTATGTTGTGGCTGATGTTACTTCGACATCGTGATAGTGGCAGTTGGCGTAGCGTCATCGATGAAAGGCTGTTGCCATTCGTGTTGAGTGATGCATCGACAGGCCGGCAAGAATGGATACGCTGGGTACCGGCGCTGGTCGCGTTGTTCGCCATTGTTGCGCTCGCCGGGCCGACCTGGGAGAAATTGCCGCAACCGGTATATCACAAGGAAGCGGCACTGGTTATTGCACTCGATCTGTCGCGCTCGATGGATGCCACCGACATCAAACCCAGTCGCCTCGCGCGTGCGCGTCACAAGATCGCGGATATTCTCAATCTCAGGAAAGAGGGACAAACGGCTCTGGTGGTCTATGCCGCGGACGCATTTACGGTGACCCCGCTAACCAGCGATGTGGATACGATACTGGCCTTGCTGCCTGATCTCGAAACCGAATTGATGCCGGCGCAGGGAACGCGTGCCGACAGGGCTGTGAAACTTGCCCTGGAATTGTTCGAGAATAGCGGGGTTGCTCGCGGTGACGTGCTGCTGTTGAGCGACGGACTTAGCGATCTCGAGGTGACGCGAGTCGAATCCCTGTTACAGGAGAAATCGGGGCAACGCCTGTCGGTGCTCGCCATTGGCACCCGCGAAGGCGGGCCGGTGCCGTTAAAAAATGGCGGATTCTTGAAGGACAGGAAAGATGCGATCGTGATTGCCAGTATGCTCGAAGACAACCTGCGCCGTATCGCCCAGAGCGGGGGTGGTGTCTATGCGACGATCAGTGCCAACGACATCGATATCAATACCCTGGCTTACCTGATGGAATCGAGTGTCGACGATCGCGAGGCACGTCTCAGCGATCGTTCCAGTGAGCTATGGCGTGAATTTGGACCGTGGCTGGTGTTGCTCGCCCTGCCGTTCGCAGCTTTGTCGTTTCGACGCGGAGTGATCTGGTTTATGCCGCTCTGCCTGCTGTTGCTGCCGCCCGATGCGGAGGCACTTGAATGGCAGGACTGGTGGCAAAATAGCGATCAGCGTGCGGCCGAATTGTTCGCTCAGCAGGAACATGAAGCCGCGGCGGATCTGTTCGAGAATCCGGATTGGAAAGCGGCTTCGAAATACAAGGCTGGCGACTTTGTCTCTTCATTTGAGTATTGGCAGCAAAATGAAGGTGAAGATGCTGCCTACAATCGGGCCAATGCACTCGCCAGGCTGGGTCGCTACGAGGAAGCGCTAGGCATCTACGATGAATTGCTGCAACACAATCCCGCACACGATGATGCGCGCTATAATCGGCAAGCAATCGAGGATTGGCTTAAACAACAGGAGCAGCAGGAGCAGCAGGCCGGCGATCAACAGCAACAGCAGCAATCGTCACAGCAGGGTGATTCCCGGCCGGAGCAGTCACAGCCGTCGACCGACGATGCGCAGAGTGAGAGCGAATCGGGGGATCAGGATCAGGCGCAGCGGGGTCGGGAGCAAAACGGCGAGGATCAAAACAGTGGGGATGAGGCTTCTCAACAGGCGAAGAAGGAGCTGCAGGAACAGGCCGATGATGCACAGGGGCAGCGAACCGGGGACGAAACGCAAGCGAATCTAGATCAGCAGATGTCGGAGCAAGCCGCCGAGCAATGGTTACGCAAGATCCCGGACGATCCCGGGGGCTTGTTACGGCGCAAGTTCATATACCAGTATCGCAAGCGCGGTGGGGTCAACGCAGAGGCACAGCCATGGTGAGTCAATTGCTGAAAATACGCGTCGTGATAATACTATTGTGGATACTCGTGGGCTCGCAGGAGGCAATGGCCGAGGTTCGTGTCGACATCGACCGAAATCCGGTACAGGTGAATGAATCTTTTCAGCTGGTATTTTCGGCCGATCAAAGCCCCGACCGGGATCCCGACTTTTCTATTTTGCAACAGCACTTCCTGATTCTAGGTAGCACTCGTTCCAACAGCATCAGCATCATCAATGGGGAGTACCAGCGCAGCGTCAAATGGACCCTGAAACTGATGGCCAAGCGGGTTGGTGAATTCATGGTCCCGGCGATTCGCTTCGATCAATATCGCAGCAAGCCGCTCCAGATCACGGTGCAACCATCGCGGATCGCCTCGGTGCCCAATAATCAACTCGTGCTCGAACTGCTCGTAGACAAACCCGTTGCATATGTGCAAAGCCAGCTCATCCTGACCCTGCGCCTGTTGAGTGCAACCAATATTTCTGCCTACGAGTTTGGCGATATCAAGATCGAAGATGTGGATACCGTGGTCGAGTCTCTCGGCGACGAGCTTCAGTACCAGACCCGCATCGGTGACAAGACTTACCTCGTGCTGGAAAAAAAGCTGGCCTTGTTTCCCCAGCAAAGTGGTCGCCTGGCAGTTCCACCAGTCATCGCTGAAGTGCGTCTGCGGTCTGCTTCCAAATTCGATCCGTTTCGTAGCGGTGGTGAAATCCGACAACTACGTTCACAACCGCTTACCATCGATGTCGAACCGATTCCCGCCGAGTTTGTCGGCCCCTACTGGTTGCCCGCGCAAAGCCTCGAGCTGCGTGAACAGTGGCAAGGCGATATTGACAAACTGGTCGCGGGTGAGCCGGTGACCCGCAGCTTGACGTTGATTGCCGATGGATTGACTGCAGCCCAGCTTCCCGAACTGGTATTGTCGCAAATCGACGGGATCAAACAGTACCCTGATCAGCCGGGACTGGAGAACAGCCTCACAAGCAAGGGTGTCAGTGGCAGTCGTCAACAAAAAGTAGCTCTGATTCCGGGCGCGGCCGGTAGTTACCTGTTGCCTGAAATCAGCGTTCCGTGGTGGAACCTGCAGACCGGGAAAATGGAAACCGCGATAATCCCGGCGCGTGAAATCAGCGTTAGCGCCGCAGTTAACACCGTAGTTCCTGTTTCTCCCGCAGTTAGTGAGTCACCGGCAGTCGCACCGCAGATCCTCAGTGAAAATATATGGTTATGGATAAGTCTGTTACTAGCCAGTGGCTGGATTTTGAGCGTCCTATACTGGTGGTTCAGTTCGCGTCGTCGGCGCCAACCGAGCAAGTCAGAATGGGAATCCCCGAACCTGTCTGTGGCACGCAAACGATTAGGCCGGGCCTGTGACGCTGACGATGCCGTAGCGGCCCGTCAGGCGTTACTTGCCTGGGGCAGAGCAATGTTTGCGCCAGGCGAAGTCGGCAACCTGATTCAACTCGCAAATCTGCTTGGCAGCGAGCTTGGTGGCGAGATCGAAAAGCTCAACCAAAGCCTCTACGCGGAGGCAGGCACGCCGTGGCGAGGCCGTGATTTATGGTCTTTGTGTCAGCAGTTTGAGATTGCTAACGCTTCGACAAGTCAGGCCTCCGGCAGCCTGCTGCCGCTAAACCCTGGCACCTAGTCGGAAACTTCTCCGTCATCCCCGCGCAAGCGGCCCTCCGGCGTGCGCTGGGTTGACGTATCGGGATCTTGTCAGGGTGGCATCGTCGTAAGATCCCCGCTTGCGCGGCGGTCCGACGTATCGGGATGGCGGCATGAATTCACGGGGGATGACGGCATGAATTCGCGGGGGATGACGTGATAAGTCGGAGAGACGCGTGCACTGTCCGGTTCGGCTAAACAAGGTCTCGCGAGACAACTCCAACTCGGTTAGACTGCTGCGGTTTACTTAGCATTTTTGGCGCCATGGAAGCGATCAAACACATCGATTTAATCTGGGTAGTTTCAGGACTAGCTGGCCTGTTGCTGCTCGGGCTGGTTTATGGCTTGCACCAGGTACAAAATTCCAACCGGGATTTGAGAACACGGCTGGAGACGAGCCAGCGCAATGAGTTCTCGCTGCGGGAGAACCTGCATTCTGCTGAGAAAGACGGCCAGGCCCGGCAGTCGGAGCTGGAAAAAGAGCGTGCGCTGGCAGCGCAGAAATTTCAGCAATTCGAAGAAAACCGCAAGCAACTCAAGATAGAGTTTGAAAACCTGGCAAGCAAGATTCTCGATGACAAGGCGCGCTCTTTCGACAAGACCAACAAGGTTTCACTCGAGGCATTGCTGAAGCCATTTCGCGAACAGGTTGAGAGTTTTCAAAAGCGTGTCAACGATGTGCATAGCGAGTCACTCAAAGGCAATGCGCTACTGGAGGGAGAGATCAAAAAAGTGCTCGAAGTCGGACTGAAGATGGGCAGCGACGCGCAAAGCCTGACCGAGGCGCTTAAGGGAGACTCGCAGCGGCGCGGTAGCTGGGGTGAAACCCAGCTCGAAAAAACACTGCAGATGAGTGGCTTGATCGAGAATGACCACTATGAAAAACAGACTTCGATGCAGGATGCCGATGGCAAACGAAAGCAAACCGATTTCTTAATAAAGCTACCGGATGACAAACATATCATCATCGACAGCAAAGTCTCGCTGCTGGCCTACGATCGTGCCGTCGCTGCCGAGAATGATGAGCAACTCGAACGCGCATTAGTTGAGCACGTGAAGGCCGTGAAACGCCATATTGACGACCTTAAGAGCAAGGATTACACCAATCTTGCCGGCATCCGCAGTCCCAGCTTCGTACTGATGTTCATGCCGATCGAACCGGCCTATATCGAGGCGCTCAAATACGAGAAAGATCTCTTCTCCTATGGCTACGAACGCGGTGTGGTGATGGTGTCGCATACCACGCTGATCCCGATTCTGACCACTGTCGCTAATCTGTGGGCGATGGAACGCAGCACGCGTGAAGCACGCGAACTCGGTGACAAGGCGGGTGATATCTACAACCAGGTATTCAAGGTGGCCGAACGCCTGTCTAAAATTGGTGTCAGCCTGGGTGCTGCCACCAATCACTTCAACGAAACCGCCAGAGCCCTGACCGGTCGGCAGGGCCTGCGTGGCAAGGTTGAACGCTTTGCTGAAATATCGAGCAAGGTGACCAAATCAATTCCCGAGATTGAACCACTGCATATCGATCTGCAAACCGAAAGCCTGGAACTTTTGGCCGAGCCTCTGCAGCCGGAAGACGAGCAAATCGAAGTAGAAGATAAGGTTACTCCTACTTGAAAAAACCTATAAAACTCCTATGTATTAGGGATCTAATTCGGCGATCCATTACGTGAAATACCAGGATTATTATCAAATTTTGGGCGTCCCCCGCGACGCCGATAAAAGCGATATCAAGAAGGCTTATCGCAAGCTTGCGCGCAAATATCATCCGGATGTTAATCAGGATGCGACTGCAGAAGACAAGTTCAAGGAGGTTAACGAAGCATACGAGGTGTTGAAGGATTCCGACAATCGCCAGGCTTACGATCGTTTTGGCGCCGACTGGAAACATGGTCAGCAATTCGATGGCGCCGGATTTGGTGGCGGTTCCTACAGCGGTGGCGGCTTTAGCGGTGGGGACTTCAGCGATTTTTTTGAATCCATTTTTGGCGGCGGATACCAGACCGGTGGATCGCCTTTTGGGCAGGGCCAGCGACAACGCCCGTCTCAGCGACGTGGTGCCGACTTGCAATTGAAGCTCGATATCAGCCTCGAAGAAGCGTTCAACGGGGGCAGCAAAACGATTCAGTTCGCCAAAGAACCGGGTTCGACCGAGATGAAAAAACTCAAGATCAGTATTCCCAGGGGTGTCAGCAGCGGACAGAAAATACGCCTTACAAAACAGGGGCAGGCATCAGCCTATGGCGGCGAGCCTGGTGATCTCTATCTGGAAATGAACATCATGGCGCATCGATTATTCCGACTCGAGGATCGCGATGTAATTTTGCGCCTGCCGCTGACGCCCTGGGAAGCCGCCGCCGGTACCAGTTTGAAAGTACCGACCCTGTCTGGTTCGGTCGAGCTTAAAATCAAGCCCGGTATGCAGTCCGGGCAAAAAATGCGGCTCAAGGGCAAGGGTATGCCCGGAACTCCAGGCGGTGATCAGTTTGTTGAAATCATGATTCAGACGCCTCCCGCCGATAACAGTGCGGCAAAGCAGTTTTACCAGGACATGAAAGCCCAGTTCGATTTCAACCCGCGCCCTTTTTAACCTCGTGCTTTTCAAAAAGCTGCTGTCGGCTCTGTTCCTGCTGCTGTCCACGGTGCCGCTGCCGGCAGCCCTGCCTGCCGCGATTGACGGACAACCCATGCCCAGTCTCGCGCCGATGCTGGAGCGCACCATGCCGGCGGTGGTTAACATCGCCACCCGCGGGAAAACACTGCGTCGCATCGAGCTACCGTTGCCGCGCGATCCATTGTTCCAGCGTTTCTTTGAAGCACCCAGTATCGAACGCGTGCTGGAAACCTCGAGCCTTGGTTCGGGCGTCATTGTGGATGCCGGGAAAGGCCTCATCCTGACCAATTTTCACGTCATTAAAGATGCCTACGAAATCAATGTAACGCTGACCGACGGGCGCGAATTGCGTGCTGAAATAATTGGCCGCGATCCCGAAACGGATGTTGCGGTGATCCGGGTCTCGGACGACAACCTCACGCAAGTACCCATCGCTGATTCGAGCGTATTGCGGGTGGGTGATTTTGTTGTCGCCATCGGAAATCCGTTCGGACTGGGTCAGACCGTGACTTCGGGAATTGTATCGGCGCTCGGTCGCTCCGGACTTGGTATCGAATCGATCGAGGATTTTATCCAGACTGATGCCTCTATTAACCTCGGAAATTCGGGTGGGGCCCTGGTCAATCTGCGCGGAGAGCTGGTTGGAATCAACACCGCGATCTATGGAGCCGGGAGCAGGGGCAGTATCGGTATCGGCTTCGCGATTCCGATCAACATGGCCTATGACATCATGCATCAACTGATCGATCACGGCGAAGTAAAACGAGGTCGTCTCGGTGCCCAGGGCCAGGATTTAACTGCGCAACTGGCCCAGGCCTTCGGCATCGGTCGCAGTAGTGGTTTTATCGTGACGCAGATCGAAAACGGCTCACCCGCGGACAAGTCGGGCATCAGGGTTGGCGATGTCATTGTTGCGGCCAACGACAAACCGATTCATTCTTCCGACGATATGCACAACCTGGTGGGGTTGCAGCGCCTCGGGCAGACTATCGAACTATCGCTTTATCGTAATGGCAGCGAAATTACCTTGCCGGTGCTGATCCAGCCGACCGAGATCAACAAACTCGATGGAGGTGTGATTCATGCAAAACTGTCTGGCGCCAGCATCGGTGAAATGCGTGAACAGCACCTGCAACGCGGGCGCGTCGATTACCTTGAAGTGCTCAAGGTTGAAAGCGGATCCAACGCCGAAGCGACCGGTTTTCGGACGGGCGATATCATATTCTCGATCAACAAACAGCTCACGCGAAACTTCGACGAAGTCTTCGCGCTGGTTGAAAACAACGGCAAGGGCATGATCATGAATGTGCAACGTGGTAATCGCGAGCTATACATCCTGTTAAAGTGATAGAATTTCACGCATGAGTAAACTAACCCATTTCAACCAGGCCGGCGAAGCGCACATGGTCGATATCGCCGACAAGCCTGCCAGCGCGCGCCGGGCGATTGCAGCCGGGTCGATTTCGATGCAGGCTGCAACCCTGCAATTGATTCTGCAGGGCGGGCACAAGAAGGGCGATGTACTGGGTGTCGCGCGGGTCGCCGGTATCATGGCAACCAAGCGAACGGCTGATCTGGTGCCGATGTGCCATCCGCTCGCGCTGACCCATGTCGCGGTAGAATTCGAAACCGATAGTGAGAATAGTCGCATCGAATGCACTGTGACCGCGGAGACCACGGGCCAGACCGGGGTCGAGATGGAAGCACTCACCGGTGTGCAGGTCAGCCTGTTGACGATTTACGACATGTGCAAGGCGGTGGATCGGGGCATGATCATCGGCGAGGTGCGCCTGTTGGAAAAATCAGGTGGCAAATCGGGCCACTGGCAACGCAGCTGAATCCTCCTTACGTCATCCCCGCGAAAGACCAGGTAGTCCGTAACCGATAGTCAGCCTTGTGTGAGCAGGCTGCGCAGATCGATGACCGCGGCGTTGGCGCGTGAAATATACGAAGCCATGACCAGTGAGTGGTTGGCAAAAATACCGAAACCGCTACCGTTAAGAATTATCGGGCTAAACACCGCTTCCTGGGTCGCCTCCAGCTCACGCACGATCTGACGCAGGCTGATCAGTGCGTTTTTCTTTTGCAACACCGGCTCAAAATCGCGCTCCACTGCTTGCAGAAAATGAACCAGTGCCCAGGCCGCGCCGCGTGCCTCGTAAAACACATCGTCAATCTCGGACCAGGGCGTCTTAACCTCGATCTGTGAACTGGTTTGTGTCGATTGCACCGCTTCGGCATCGCCGGCGAGATCGGTGTTGAGGCGTACCTGCCCGACGCTGGCACTCAAGCGCTGCGACAGACTGCCGAGGCGTTTTTCCACTTGTCCCAGCCATTCCTGCAGGTTATCCGCGCGTGCGTAAAACTGCGCATCGGGGTTGCCGGGATTTTGCAGGCGTTCTAGGTAACCGTAAAGTGCGACGATGCCCTCCCGGTAAACATTTTCACTGGCGGGTAAGAACCAGGATTTGTTGTCGAAATTGAATTTGGGCTCTGCAATGATCAAATCAACGTCTTCCGCGGATTGCGATTGCGAGCGGCTAAAATCGTTGCGCATCGAACGTGACAGGTCGCGCACCTGTACCAGCACGCCGAATTCCCAGTTGGGAATATTATCGAGCCAGATCGACGGTGGCATGATGTCATTACTCAGATAGCCACCCCGCTTGTCCAGCAGCGTCTCCATTGCAGTAATCACAGCGCTGGTGGTATAGCTGCCGGTAGTGATTCGCGATTCAGTAGCCGGTGCGCGATCGGCTGCCGCGAGGTCGATATCAAATGCGGCCGGTTCATCGCTCCAGTAAATGCCGACCAGGGCCAGCAATAGTATAATCACCAGTAGCGGAATGGCGAACAGTTTCAACATCCCGTTGTCGTCGGCTCCCTGGTTTCGGTAACTCTTTGCGCGATCGGCCAGGCTTCTCAGTTTATCTTTCATTATCTTGTATCAAGTTGCGTTTCATGCCACATTGCAGTCATTATTTCAGATCGAAGCTATCGGATAAAGCGGCTAACCCGTTATGAAGAAAATCTTTCGCTATCTAATTATCGGCGTGATCGCCGCAGTTGTCTTCCTGGTTACGATTGTCGCGATTTTTATCACCGTGTTCGACGCCAATGCCTACAAGCAGGATCTGACCGATCTGGTGCGGGAACAGACTGGCCGGGAGCTACAGTTTCATGGCGATGTGAATCTCACGGTGTTTCCGGCCCTCGGCATGAAACTCGGGGCGATGAGCTTTTCCAACGCCGCAGGCTTCGGTGCATTGCCGATGATCAAGGTCAAGGAAGCGAGTATCAGCGTCGATCTGGCCTCGCTGATCGGCTTTGCACCTGAAATCGAAAAACTGGTGTTGCGTGATCTCGAAGTCAACCTGGTCAGAAACAAGGTCGGAATCAACAATTGGGATGACCTGGTCGGCGATTCCGAGGTGCAATCGAGTGCTGGTGGCACGGGTGCGTCGGCCGATGGCGATGACGAAGGTTTTGAGATCAAGGGTACGTTTGGTGGGCTCGATCTGCAGAATATCAGGTTACACTGGCTCGATGAGCAGGTGGGTAGTGAAGTGCGTATCAACGATCTGGATATCAGCACCGGACGTATCGAGCCGAACAAGGCGTTTCCACTGAGCTTGCATCTCGATGCCAGCGCGAGTGGCGATCTGGACGTCATCTTCGATTTGAAAACCAGCATCGAATACCTGATCGAGCAACAGCAACTAAGTCTGACTGACATGGCTCTCAAATTAAACGAGTTCGAGATTGGTGGTCGACTGCAGGTCAGCAATTTCGCCAAACCCGCGTTACGCTTCGATCTTGTTTCGCAAAACCTCGATGTGGATGCATTGCTCGGCACACCACCGGCTGCGGCGCCCGGCCCGCAAACCCCCGCATCAAATACCACCGAGGCGAGCGAGGACGTGCAAATTGCGCTGCCGATGCAAACCCTGCGCGATCTGGATATCGACGGTAATCTCAAGATTACGCAGATCAAGGTGCAGAATCTCAGGCTCAGCGATCTGGATATCAAGTTAAAGGCAAAAGATGGTCTGGTCGCGCTTAAACCGGTGAAATTAAATACCTACGGAGGCAAGGTCGTTGTCGCGGTGGTTGTCGATGTCAAATCAGACACGCCCAAATACGGTGTTAGCAAAACACTGCAGGCAGTCCAGGTTGGCGACTTGCTCAAGGACTATACCGGCGAAGAAGCGATCAGTGGCAGTTTGAATGCAGATGTAAACCTGACGACCAACGGCGAATGGTTGAGTGAGCTTAAGCGCAACAGCAATGGCACTATGAAACTCGCGTTTCTCGACGGCGCGCTAAATGGTTTCAATATCCGCCAGTCGATCGACGCCGCCAAAGCTAAACTGAAAGGCAAGCAACCGGCGGGCACCGAAACGCTCAAAACCGACTTTTCGTCACTGAACATCAGCGGAGTGATCAGAAACGGCGTGTTCTCGAGTCAGGATCTGGATTTGCAGGCGCCATTGCTGCGGGTTAGTGGTGCGGGCAGCGCAAACCTGGTCGATGAGACGGTGGACTACCAGGTGAACGCCAAACTCGTGGGTAGTGTGGAAGGACAACAGGGTAAGACCGCCGATGAACTGGCCGGGCTCGAGATACCGGTTGGCATCACCGGTCCTTTCAGCGCGCCGAAGATCGATGTCTTGCTCGATGAAATGTTGAAAGCGAAAGCGGACGCGAAGAAAGCCCAGATCAAGGCCGAAATAGAGCGCCAGAAGAAAGAACTTAAACAGCAGTTGGAAGCGGAAAAGAAAGCGCTCGCCGAATCCAAAAAACGCGAGCTCGAAATAAAAATGGAACTTGAAAAGGCCAAGGCCAAGAAGAAGCTCGAGGATAAACTTAAAAAACTGGTTGAATAAATGGATGCCGACGCGGCCAGCCTCGCGCAAGCGGTACTGACCTGGTTCCGGCGTTACGGTCGCCAGGATCTTCCGTGGCAGCAACAG
>JAAESG010000530.1 GCA_024229615.1 Gammaproteobacteria bacterium
AGCTTCACCGAGAGCAAAGCGATCAGAATGTAGGCGATAAAGAATTCCGGGAAGGAGATCGCGCTGAGCGTGCTCGTGGAAATGGCATTGTCAAACCAGCTGCCGCGGTAAAGCGCTGCCAGAAGCCCCAGCATAATTGCGATCGGCACCGATATTACGGCTGCCGTGGACGCCAAAAATATCGTATTGGCAAAACGCCAGCCGATCAGATCGGCAATCGGACGCTTGTTGGCCAGAGATTTCCCGAGTTCTCCCTTCATAAAATCGCCCAGCCAGGCGAAATAGCGCACATGGGGCGCTAAATCCAGCTTCAGCTCCTTGCGAAAGGCCGCCACGGTTTCAGGTGTGGCCTCCTGCCCCAGAATAGCCGTCGCCACATCACCCGGCAACGCCTCTATCCCCAAGAAAATTAGGACCGAGATGACGATTATAGTCAGGGCTCCCAATCCAAGGCGTTTTGCTACCATTGTTATGATATCTTTCATTTTTTCCCCGATTCTATGGCATTTGCAAGACAGGTTCTGGTTTGTC
>JAAESG010000531.1 GCA_024229615.1 Gammaproteobacteria bacterium
AACCGGGCGCTGATTCGGCGCTTATTGGCCGAGCGATTATCGCTGCGTGGTATTTGTCGTGCGGTGGGTGTGGGCATGAAGTGGCTGATGGGCTTTATTGTCGAGTGCTATGAGGCGGTCCCCGAGCATTTGAATGTGCAATTGCCCGCTTGCCCTGACAACGTCCTTCTTTACCGCTTGAAGGCTGAAATTGACGAGTTACAGAGCTTTGTGGGCAAGAAAGAGAACAAGCAATGGCTCTGGCTCGCGATCGATAGTCACACGCGCCAGGCGCTAGCATTCCATGTTGGCGACCGCAGCAAAAAAAGTGCGCGAAAGCTGTGGAAAAAACTCCCAGCGGTGTATCGTCAGCACGCCACTTTTTGGACCGATGGCTATGCATCCTACCAAGGTGTCATTCCTGCGACTCAACATAGGATAGTCACCAAAGCGTCTCGCGGTACAAACCATATCGAGCGTCTCAATTGTACCTTGCGACAACGGGTGTCGAGGCTGGTTCGAGCAACATTATCCTTTTCCAAGAAGCTGACCAATCACATCGGTGCGATCAAATATTTTCTCTCACAATATAACCTCGAACTCGCCAAAGCATGATAAGGAACACACTACCCACAAGCCAGCGAGGCTTCCCGTTCCTGGGACTCATCCCGCTTCGCTCGCAGCTGACCGCCGAACGACCGTTTATACCGGGAAAACGCATTCTCCGAGTGACTCTGCGCATAATAACCGGACGTCCGTTTCCAGTGAAATCGACCCTCCTGATGGATTGCCAAAAGATGCCGATCGCGTTGGGTCGGTGCGGTCGGTCCCTTGCTGCTCAACACTGCGTCTTTCCGGGGTGGAATGATCACGCTGGCGCTCGGGGAATGGGCCTCTACAGCGGTGTAGACCGGCTCTTGATCGTAAATGCCATCACCGATAAAGCGGTCGATTTCCCGATCGACTTGAGCCAACAACACCGATGCTTGCGACGGGTCTTGCTCGTGGCTATCGGTCATGGCGGACGCACTAATTCAGCCCTGATCATCGACGCCGATGTGCAGTTTTTTCCAGCGTTTGCGCTTCTTCTCGCCGTGCTTCTTGATATGCCATTCACCTTGACCGCAGACCTTCAAGCCGCTACTGTCAACGATTAGGGATATCGGTCCCTGCGGAGCACGATTGACCAGCTGTCTGATCTCTACTGTGGCATTGCGTCGTGAGAGTGTCGTATGATCCGGACATGGAAGGACCACTTTCATCAGCGTAAAGACGGAGCGGACAAACCCTTCAGTCTGGCGTAGGGGCAGGTGAAACAGCAATCGAAGTGCAAGGGCGGTCTGGATGGCCATATCCGAATAGACTCGTTGTCCGCCGCGTTTTCCGGTTTTCGCCGCTGTCCAGCCCTCGATGGCTTCTTGACTCAGCCACAGCGTGATGTCACCCCGATCCCGCAACGCTTGATCATACTCTGGCCAGTTCTTGACGCGATAAGCGGTTTTGTATTTGGGATGTCGATTGGCTCGTTTGTGGGGTTCGGTCATGGTTATCAACGTTGGATATCGGGGTTTACGATGCCCCCAGCATGAAGATCGATCCCATGCGCGTCAAGACCAACTGGGGGATTCGTGCACCAATTCCATGATCACCTGTCTTATATTTTACGTTCTGGAAAGGACGGAATAGGTAGGGAATTTGTATGAAAATTTAGAGGCATAGAATAATGGTCGCTTGGCGTGATTATCTTAACAGTGATCCCAAGGTGTGCCATGGGCAATTGTGCGCCAAAGGCACCCGAGTGTTGG